>NZ_DYZD01000296.1 GCF_020741345.1 Nocardiopsis listeri | reverse complement strand
AGGCCCGAGCGGCGATGTAGCGCTCGTCCCGCTCGACGGCGGTAGCGAGGGCCTTCTCCAGGGCCTTCGCCGCCTCGTCGAAGCGGCCGGTCACGCTGAGGGTCGTCCCGAAGTCGGTGAGGATTTCCGCGTCACCGCTGCGGTCGCCACTTTCCTCCGCCAGTTCGAGAGCCTTCACATGGGCGGCGACGGCCGACTCGAACCTTCCCACGGCACGGTGCGCGACCCCGAACGAGTTGTGCACGAAGATCAGGTTCCCGACCAGTTGAAGTCGCGTGGACAGCTCCAGCGCCTCTTCCAGGTCCCCGAAGGCACGGTCGTACTGTTCGAGTCCCACACGTGCCTCACCCATGACCCGCTTCACATAGGCCCGGCCCTCCTCCTGGGAACCACCCATGGAGGTCTTGAGTGCTCGTTCGGCACAACGCAACGCCTCCTCGTGGTCGCCCAGGGTTTGACGCAGGACCGCGAGGTTTCCCCACTGCAGGGCCTCGACCCTCGGGTCCTCGGTGGCCGCCGCGTGAGCCAACACCCCCTGGATCGCCTCGGCCGAATCCCGGAACCTTCCCACGCGTTCATAGACCATGGCGAGGTTGGAGAGCGCCCGGACCATGCCCCACTCGTCCTCGACCACTTCCAGGATGGTCTTGGCCTCGGTCAACATCTCCAGGGAGCGATCGAAGGAACCCGCGATGTAGTAGGCGATACCCATCCCGATCAGGGTGACCGCGCGTCCACGTTCGTGTCCGCTTCCGTCGTTGGCGGCGAGGACACGTTCGTGGAGGGACAGGATCATCCCGGACCTTCCACGTATCGTGTAGAACTTCCAGGTCGAATCGGCGAGTCGCCAGGCATCCTCTGCACGTTCCTGTGAGGCGAAGTACTCGACGACCTCCGCGATGTGGTCCTGATGGAGCTCGAACCATTCCTCGGCCTCGACCCGGTCGTTCAGCTCCGGGCTGTACCGAGACGGCTTGAGGGGTTTCTCGCCGCTGTGACGTGGTCCGCCGAGAAGTTCCGCCGCCCGAGCGGTGGTCGCGGTGAAGTAGTCGGCGTGGGCTTCTCGGGCACGGTCGAACTCCTTGGCCCCGAGGTCCGTCCTCGCTCTCTGCGAGGCGAAGACGTGGATCAGGTCGTGGAACCGATAGACGTCCGCGTGGGGTTCGTCCAGCAGACAGACGCTCACCAGGTCCTGAAGCACCTCGTCGGCCTCCACCGGGGAGAGCGCGAGGAGGGTGGCGGCCCCGTGAAGGTCGATGTTGCGACCGAAGGCCGCGCTGAGCAGGAGGAAGGCCCGGTGCAGCTCCGGGTTGAGACTGCGGTAGGAGAGGTCGATGGCCGCCTCGACGCTCTGCCCGTCCACCTGGAGTTCCCGGAACTGGCGGTTCTGCTCGCTCAGGCGCCGCACCACGTGCGCGAAGGTCCATCGGGGTCGGCTCATCATCCGTCCGGCCACCACCCTCAGCGCCAGCGGCAGGCCTCCGCACAGCCTGGCGACCTCCTTGGCCTGTTCGGGTTCCTGGGCGACCTTGTCCTCGCCCAGTACACGGGCGAAGAGTTCCAGGGAGGACTTCTTCTCCAGGACGTTCAGGGAGATGTACCGAGCGCCGCTGAGTCCCGCCAGGTCGTTGCGCGAGGTGACCAGGGTCAGTGATCCGGGGGAGGCGGCCAGGAGCGGGGCGACCTGGGAGTAGGTGACGGCGTTGTCGAGAACCGTCAGGACCCGACGTCCCATGAGGGTGGCCCGCCACAGCGCGGAACGCTCGTCCAGGGACTCGGGGACCTCGTCCGGGTCCACTCCCACCGCGCGAAGCAAGGCACCCAGAGCGGCGTGAGGGTCCAAAGGCTCCTTGTCCAGGGTGTAGCCGTAGAGGTCGATGAACAGCTGGCCGTCCGTGTACTCATCGGCCAGTTCGTGACCCGCCCGAACCGCGACGGTCGTCTTGCCGACACCGCCGGTCCCGGTGATGACGCAGATCTTGGCCCGTTTCTCGTCATGGGCGGTCAGCTCCAGGACCTGGGTGAGGGAGCCCTCCCGGCCGGCGAAGTCGGGGATGTCCCGGGGCAGGTCGTTACGGACGACGAAGCCGTCCTCCCTGTTCAACACCAGCGAACCGATCCCCTTGGCCGGTGTCCTCTCGACGGTGTCCGCCCGCAGGATCTGCGTGTGCAGGGCCATCAGTTCGGGGTCCGGATCGACCCCCAGCTCCTCCGCGAGTCGAGAGCGGATCGCCTCGTAGGCGGACAGCGCGGCGGCCCGTTCACCGCTCGCCCAAAGGGCGGTGATGAACAGGTGCTGGATCCGTTCTCGCAGTTCCTCTTGTCGGGCGACGGGGGTCAGGTAGGCGACGACCTCTTTGGCCCGACCCAGTTCGAGCGCGCATTCGGCCCACTCGGCCACGGCCGCCCAGCGCTCTTCGAGCATCGGGGACACGACCGAGTAGAGGAGGTGTTCCGACCCGACGCCCGAGAAGGGGACCCCCCGCCAGGACTCAAGGGCCTTGGACAACCGCGTCATGGTCTCCGGGGTGGAGGCCCCCTCGGCCGACTCCCGCAGTCGACGGAACCTGTGCAGGTCGACACGCTCCGGATCGAGATCCGCCAGGTAGCCACCGGAGGTCGTTTTGATCAACCCGGGAAAGGAACGACGCAGGTGAGAGATCTGCACCTGGATCACCGAACGCGCGGTGCGAGGTGGGTCGTCGTTCCACAGGTAGCTGATCAATTGGTCGAAAGTCACCTCTCGACCGACGTACACCAGGAGCACTCCCAGGACACAACGTTGTCGTGGTCCACCTACGGGAAGGGATCTTCCGTCCGACCACGCGGCAATGGGGCCAAGCACGCCGAAATCCACAAGTAGCAACCCTAGCAAGCCGCCACTCGTGGAAAAGGAATATGGGGAGCCCGCTCGTTCCGAGTACCCCCCTCCAGTCGGTACTCGGAACGGACGGCCCCCGGAGGGGAGGACTACTCGTCCTCCTTGCCCTCCTTCTCCTCTTCGGCTTCCTTGGGAGCGCCCTCCTTCGGGGTGGGCTCCTCCATGGGCTGCATCTTGGCCCCGGGGGTCGCACCCGCCACGATCGCCTCGAACCGCTCGTCCACCGTCAGCA
>NZ_DYZD01000295.1 GCF_020741345.1 Nocardiopsis listeri | reverse complement strand
AAGGGCAGGGATCCGGCCGGCCACGGCCGGACCGGGCGAAGCCCGGGGCCCAAAGGGCCGTTAGGCACCCCGACCACTCTTCCCCCTTCCCCGATAGCCGCCAACCGCCGCCCGCACCGCACGGGTCAAGGCCACCCACCCCGCTGCCAGAGCAACTCACCATCGCCTTGAGGCGTGCGGTGCGGGCGGCAACAATCACGCGGCGGGGAAGGAGGAAGAACCCACCACCCCTCGGAACCACCTACCTAGGCGGTACTCAGGGAGAGCTTCACCGCGAACCCGAGGAACAGCGCACCCGCCGCCGAGGTCGCACCGGCGGAGAGGCGCCTGCGCCGCCCGAAGGCCGCGGAGATACGGGTGCCGCTGAAGATCAGGGCGGACAGGTACACGAAGCTGACCAACTGCATCAGCAGACCCAGGACCAGGAAGGACAGCGCCGGGTAGGCGTAGGTCGGGTCGACGAACTGCACGAAGAAGGAGATCAGGAACAGGATCACCTTCGGGTTGAACAGCGAGACCACCAGGGCCCGACGGTAGGGGTGCTCCCCCTTGACCGAGGTGGGTGCGGCGTCGGCGGCGCGCTGTTCCTCGGCGCGTTGGTGCCTTGAGGTCCACATGGCGTGTGCGGTGCGCAACATCCCGATCGCCATCCACACCAGGTAGGCGGCGCCCGCGAACTTGATGACCCCGAAGACCACCGAGTTGGTCTGCAACAACGTGGCGGCGCCCGCGGCGGCGAGAAGCATCAGCACGGCGTCACCGGTGAAGACCCCGGCGGCGGCCGTGTACCCGGTCCTGGTCCCGCTGCGCGCGGCGACGGAGAGCACGTAGATCGAGTTGGGCCCGGGGAGGAGCACGATGAGGATGAGTCCTGCCAGGTAGGTGGGCAGGTCGGTGATGCCGAGCATGGTGGAAGTGTTTCATCCGGCCTTCGGATACCACCAGGGCTGTTCCAGGTGGTGAGCCCCACTCCCGGCGCCCCGGCCGTGAAGTGGTGTCCGGCCGGGCCCACACCCCGCCGGACACCCTTCACCACGGGTGCGCCCGTACACACCCACGCGGGCAGTCTCACCTGCCCGTGCGCACCGACCGGTCCGCGTGACCCGATCGGTCCGCCACGGTCCGAGCCTTCCCTGCGACCCGAATTCTCCGTGGGAAAGCGATGCTACGCACAGGAATGGCGAATTCCCCGTTTCCCGACCCCTTTGGCCGAACACGGCCATCGGAATCGGATCCGTCCCATTTACGCCTTCGGCGGCCATTGACGACTTCCGTCACCACCACCCCGCAGGCCAGGGGCGGGGAGGCCTTCCCCGTCCCCGGAGCCCTCGCGGACCCTCAGAGTGGGAGGCCCTCCCGCAGCAGACCGACCGCTTCGTCCAAGCGTGCGGCGAACTCGACCCCATCGTTCCCGGTTTCCACCAGCCCGGCGGAGACCGAGGTCAGAGCGCCGATGATCGCCCCGGCCCAGACACGAACCCGTGGTTCGTTCCGACCACGGCCGGTGCGTGCCGCGGCGGCCTCGCACAACTCCTCGATCCCGGCCGTGTACCGGTCCATCAACGTCGCGCGCAGTTCGGGAACGGAGAAAAGGAGCCGTCGCCGTTCACGGTCCTGTTCCCGTTCGGCCTCTTCCATGCGGTCGTAGACCTCACGGATGCCGTTCCGTAGAGCCTCCGTGATCGGCAGCCCTTCGGGCTGGGCCATGAAACGGACGAGCACCCGCGGGAAGACGTCCTCGACGAGGACCGCCTCCGCCTTGGTGGGGAAGTACCGGAAGAACGTGCTCGGCGAGACGTTCGCCGCCGCGGCTATCTGTTCGGTCGTGGTGGCCCCGTATCCGTGTTCCCCGATGAGCCGCAGCGCCTGGCGGCCGATCTCCGCGCGTGTGGCGGCTTTCTTCTGCTCTCGCAACCCCATGGACACATCATGGCGCGCGGCCCGGACCGAACCGGTGGCCGCCGGCCGACGTCGACGAGGGTTCGTCGGTTCGGCTTCCAGTTTTGATAGTCACTCTCTTTTGATAGAGGACACCTATTTCCATCGACACCGCAAGACCTCGAAACCCGGTTAGTCACCCCCGCCACAGGAAACGACTGAAGCACACCCTCGAACACGAGGGCGTTCCACGAACGTTGGTCCTCGCCGCCCCGCGGCAGAGAGGTGGAAGGGAAGATGACCGGCAACAGAGGAGTGGTCTACCAAGGCCCCGGGCGGGTCGAGGTGCAGGACATCGCCTACCCGGAGTTCGAGCTCAAGGACGGCCCCGGCGTGAACCCCGCGAACGTGGGACGCAAGGTCCCCCACGGGGCGATCCTGAAGGTCGTCGCGACCAACATCTGCGGCAGCGACCAGCACATGGTCCGCGGCCGCACCACCGCACCGGAAGGGCTGGTGCTGGGCCACGAGATCACCGGGGAGGTGGTCGAGACCGGACCCGACGTCGAGTTCGTCAAGGTCGGCGACCTGGTATCGGTGCCGTTCAACATCTCCTGCGGACGATGTGCGAACTGCAAGGCCAGGCGCACCGAGATCTGTCTGAACGTCAACCCCGACCGCCCTGGGTCCGCCTACGGCTACGTCGACATGGGCGGCTGGGTCGGCGGGCAGGCCGAGTACGCGCTGGTGCCCTACGCGGACTGGAACCTGCTGAAGTTCCCGGACCGGGACCAGGCCCTGGAGAAGATGCTCGACCTGACGATGCTCTCCGACATCTTCCCCACCGGCTACCACGGTTGCGTGACCGCCGGAGTCACCGTGGGGTCGACCGTGTACGTGGCGGGCGCCGGACCGGTCGGTCTGGCGGCGGCGGCCTCCGCCCGGCTGCTGGGAGCGGCCGTGGTGATCGTCGGTGACTCCAACAAGGAGCGTCTGGCCCAGGCACGCGGGTTCGGCTGCGAGACCATCGACATCTCCGAGGGCGACCCCGGGGACCTGATCGAACAGATCCTGGGTTCGCCGGTGGTGGACTGCGCGGTGGACGCGGTCGGCTTCGAGGCGCACGGAAGCGGGGACAAGGCCGGCGAGGAGGCGCCCGCGAGTGTCCTGAACGACGCCATGAACGTCACCAAGGCCGGTGGTTCCATCGGTATCCCGGGCCTGTACGTGACCGGTGACCCGGGTGCGTCGGACGAGGCCGCCAAGGTGGGTTCGCTGTCGATCCGCTTCGGGCTGGGCTGGTCGAAGTCGCACGCCTTCTTCACGGGCCAGTGCCCGGTGATGAAGTACCACCGAGAGCTGATGATGGCGATCCTCAACGACCGGGTGCAGATCGCGAAGGCGGTCAACGCGGTGGCGATTTCGTTGGAGGAGGCCCCGGAGGGATACCGGTCGTTCGACAAGGGGGCCGCGAGCAAGTACGTGCTCGACCCGAACGGTTACCTCGGCACCGGGTGAACCACCGACGACGGCCGTTCGGTCACTGCTCCAAGATTCGGCTCACGTACAGGATGGCGCCCGCGACCAGAGCGGCCAACGCCGCCGAGGCGACCATCGAGGCCAGACCGAGGACGACACCTTCGAGGGCCACCCACGATTCGAGGAAGTTCCGGACGGGGGTCCTCGTGACGACGAAGACGAGCATGAAGACGACGAAAGCGATGACCGGGGCGACCTTGTTCACCCGAACATCCTAGGGCTCATCCGAACCATCGTTACGGGAGGAACCATGCGAGCGACGGTCGGTGACCATCTGCACACGCACGGGGTCGCCAGCACACGCGGCGAGCGGGAGGCGGAGATCATCGAGGTGCGCGGGGCCAACGACGGCCCGCCCTACCTGGTGCGGTTCGCCGACGGCGAGGAGCGTGTCATCTACCCGGGCCCGGAGACCGTGGTGCGTCCACGGGAGCCGGGGGACTGATCGTCCCATCCGGGATGGGCCGCCGAGCTCGTCGATGGTCACCGACCAAGGTGAACCGGCGGCCCTACCGAACCGGTCCTACTTCAGTCGAACGTTCAGGTGGTTGTGCGAGTTGACCACGACCGTGGGCGAGCGCGGCACGTCGCCGACCACCGACAGCTCGGGCCAGCGGGCGAAGATCGTCTTCAGGGCGATCCCCGCCTCCAGGCGGGCCAGGGGCGCACCGATGCAAAAGTGCGCGCCGTACCCGAAGTTGGTGTGGGCCGCGTCCTCGCGCCGGATGTCGAACTCACCGGCGGTGGGACCGAAGCGCTCGGGGTCGCGCCCCATGGAGATGTAGGAGACGAACACCGGGTCGCCCTTGGCGATCTTCACGCCCGCGGCGGCGGGGTGGATGTCGGCCCCGTCCACGTCCTCGGTGGCGAAGCGGGTGAAGAAGTTCGCGGTGGGCGAGTCCCAGCGCATGGTCTCCTCCACCGCGTTCTCCCAGGGCACCTCGCCCGAGATCAGGAGCCGAAGCTGCTCGGGGCGGGCGCTGAGCGCGCGCACGGCGTTGAGCAGCAGGTGGGTGGTGGTCTCGTGACCGGCCGCCAGCACCACGTACAGGGTCACGACCAGGTCCTCGCGGGGAAGACGGTCCTCCTCCGGCAGCGCCAACATGGCGCTGACCAGGTCTTCGCCGGGCTCGCGTTCGAGCTTGGCCACGTGGGCGTCCAGCCAGGCGTGCAGGCTCAGTTCGGCACTTCGCCCCTCACTCACGGTGTCGTCGAACAGGGCGCTGTAGAGCCGGCCCAGTTCGTCGTGGTCGGCCTCGTCCACCCCGAGCAGGTAACCGATCACGCCCATCGGCAACGGCCAGGCGAACTTCTCCCGGAAGTCGATCACCCCGTCCTCGGCCTCGTCCGCCGCCTTCTCCATCTCGCCCACGAGGCGCTCCACCAGGGAGGTGACCAGGGGGGTCAGCGCCTCGACCCGACGGGCCGTCAGCGCCTGCGCCAGGGGGCGGCGCAGCTTCCGGTGGTCGGGGCCGTCGGTGTTCACGACCGAGTGACCGGAAGGGGCCGCGATGCTGATCATCGGCCAGTCCTCGGGGATCTCCCCCTCGTTGAGAGCCCTCCAGTGCCCGGGGTCCTTGGTGAAGCGGACGTTGTCCTTGAGCAGGTTGCGTCCGGCTTCGTCACCGGCGACGCCCCACATGGGGACGCCGCCGGGAAGTGCGATCGGCACGATGGGGCCGTGCTCGCGCATCTTCACGGCGTCTTCGTGCAGGTCGGGGCTGAGGGGATCGAGCTGATGGACCGGTCTGGACAGGTTCAAAGCCACAGAGAGTCTCCTAGGGGATCAGCGGAGGTGACAGGTGGGGTGAAGCGGACCGGCAGTGACTCCAGGGCCCGGATCAGGACCTGGGGCTGCCAGCGCAACTGGTCCGCGGGGACGGCCAGGTGCAGATCGGGGAGGTGGGTGAGGAGGGTTTCGATACCGGTGACCGTGATGATCTCGGCCAGGGTTCGGGCCGTGTGCGGGCAGCCGTGGGGGCCGTGCGAAAAGGACAGGTACGCACGGCTGTGGTGGCGTTCCTGGCCGGGTGGACGAAACAGCGGGTCCTGGTGGGTGGCGGCCAGCCCCAGCAACACCAGGTCGCCGCTCTGGATGGTCGTACCCGCCAGCTGGGTCGTGCGAACCGCCCAACGCCCCGCGAAGATCTGGGTGGGGCTGTCGTCCTTGAGGACGTCACGGGCGGCGTCGGTCACCGAACGACGACCACGGGTGAGCGCGTTGGTGTGCGTCTGGTCGGTCAGCATCAGCCTGATGGTGTTGCCGATCCAGTTCGCGCTGGTCTGGTGGCCGGCGATGATGGACACGAAGATGTCCGCGCTGAGCTGCTCCCGGGTCAGCCCCAGCCCGCTGTGGGCCAGGTGGGCGGCGATGTGGGGTCCGGGTTCGCGCATGGCGCGGTCGGCCAGCTCGTCGGTGACGGCCTGGACCTTGCGCATTCCCTCGTTGGGGTCGCCCTCCACCGCCCCCATGAGCTGGAGGAAACCGGTGACCAGGTCGTCGTGGTATTTCTCCGGGGCGCCGACCGCCCAACCCAAGGCCAGTACCGGCAGTCGTTGCGCGTAGGCGAGGATCAGCTCGGCCTCGCCCTCCTGCGCGAACTCCTCGATCAGTCGCAGCGAGGCCCTGCGGCAGAACTCCTCGAACTCCCACTGGTCGATGCGGGCGAACCCGTCGCTCAGCACCGCCGAACGACGCCGATGCTCCTCACCTTCGGTGTAGAGCATCGACTCCGTGGCGAACCCGCCACCGACCAGCGGCCACATCGGCCACTCGGGCGGCAGGTGCTCCCCCAGGTTCCACCGACGAAAGGACCGGGCGAACAGATCGGGGTCGGAGGTCACCTGGAGCAGCTCCGAGTAACCGACCACCAGCCAGGCAGGCACGTCCCAGGCCATCAGGACGGGAACCACCGGTCCGTGGCGCCGACGCATCTCGGCGAACAGTCCGGGTGAGTCCCGCTGGTACCGCTCGTCGAGCAGGCTCAACGCGTTCCGGTGCGTCTGCGGAAGCGGCGGCAGGCGCGGGTGTTCGGTCTCGGTGTCGGCTTCGCTCATCGGGCCGGCTCCTGTTCCAGGATCTGCTGACGGTGCACGACCAGTTCGGCGAGGGCCGTGCGCACCTGCTGCGGGTCACGGGCGTCGCAGCGCAGCAACGGCGTACCCGGGTCGATGTCCAGGCTGGTCCGGATCTCCTCCAGACTCCACTGATCGGCTTCGTCCCCGAAGGGGTTGTGGACCACCAGGTAGGGCAGGCCCGCTCGTTCGACCCGGTCGAGCGCGGCGAACGAACCCTCCACGTCACGGGTGTCGACGAGCACGATCGCGCCCACCGCACCCTGGCAGAGACGTTCCCAGAGGGCGTGGAATCGTTTCTGTCCGGGAGCACCGAACAGGTAGAGCACGATCTGCTCGTCGATGCTGATCCGACCGAAGTCGAAGGCGACCGTGGTGGTCGTCTTGTCCGGACGTAGTTCCAGCCCCTCGTCCACACCGGCCCCGGCCTGGGTCATCTCGGCTTCGGTGGTCAGCGGCGTGATCTCGCTGATCGCGCCCACCATCGTGGTCTTGCCCACCCCGAAACCACCGGTGACGAGGATCTTCATCGAGATCGTGGCGGACGGCGCCAGGGGTTCATAGGGGGAGGTTGATGAGCCCAACACGCAGTTTCTCCAAGAGTTGACGGTCGTCGGCCGGGGAGGCGAACGCCGAAGTGGACCGGTCGGCGGTTCCACCGGCGGAACGGATCACGATGTGTCCACGGTCGACGAGGTCGGCCAGCAGGATGGTGACCGCGCCCAACGGGATCCCCAGCCGCGCGCCGAGCTCGGCGGGGGCGATCGGCCGGTCGCATATCCGCACGATGTCGGACTGTTCGAGGGACAGTCCCGCCGTGTCGGAGCGTTCGGTGACCACCAGCGCGAAGGGATCCAGCCTCAGAGTGGTACCGCTGCGTCCACCGACCACCATGAACAGGCCGTCGGGAACGTCGGGATCCATCACGACAGGCCCACCTCGCCACCGTGCCTGCTCGGCGTGGCGAGCTGCTCCGGCAGGCGCTCGACCAGCCGGCCCATCTCCGTGGCGACCACGCCCAGGTCGGAGGAGGGACTCGTCAGGTCGGTGAGCACGGCCAGCGCCGACCCGGAACCGGCCCCCATCACCAGCAGGTGGTGGGGGTCCAGATCCACCGCGACGGTGCGGACCGGGTCGGAGATCCCGAACACGGAGTTGACCTGACCACCCGTGGCCAAAAGCCCACAGGCGGAGGCGGCCAGGCCATCGGCCTCGTCTCTACCCAAGGTGCTGTCGGCCGAACGGACCAGACCGTCGGTGGACAGCAGGAGCACGTGACGCACTCCGGGAAGCTCGCGCAGCTTGTCCATGAGCCAGGTCAGGTTGGTCAGCATCAGGAGTCCTCACGATTCTCTGCGGCAGGGTTCGGTGTCGGCCTTGTGTGGGCGTGCCACTGGGCGATCCGAAGACTGGTGGCCACCCGGTCCCGGGGTGGCTCGACGGTCTTGGGGGCGGCCGTCTCCTCGGGGAGGGTGGCTCCGCGACGCCGCCGGGGCAAATGCCGGGGGCGTTCGGCGGAGGGCTCCGCGGGGGACTCGGCCGGGGGCTCCGCGGGCGGCTCGATCGGGCGCCGGGAACCACGGCTCGGGAGGGTGGAGAGCGGCTCGGTGGCGACGGAGTCGGCGACCGGCTCCGAGGGGGCCTGGATCGGCACGGTCGGAGCGCTCGTGTCCTTGGCCGGTGCGGCGGCGGCTCCGGCGAGGGACGGGGCCACGGCCGCGTCGTCCGTACGCAGGAGCCCGTTGCGCGGGATCCACACGGTCGCACGGGTGCCGCCACGGGGCGACGGGGAGATGTCGACCCGAATACCCAGCGGGTCGGCGGCCCGTCGGACCACCAGCAGGCCCAGCTGGTTCGCGGAGAGCTCGGAGATGTCCGGGGGCCGGCTCGGGTCGAGGCGGCGGCGCACCTCGGCCAGCTGTTCCTCGGTCATGGCCAGACCGCTGTCGTCGATGTGCACGCCGAGCCGCATGGCGGTGTTCTCGAAGTGCACCACGACGGCCTCGGAGGGCGCGGAGAAGGAGGTGGCGTTGTCGACCAGTTCGGCCATGATCTGGATGATCGAGTTGACCGCGCGGCCCTCGACCACCACCGGGGTGGTGGGCATGTTCATCTGCACGCGGCCGTACTCGGGAACACTGCCGACCGCCGCGCGGACCAGTCGTTCGACGCGCAGGGGCTGGGTCCAGTTGCGGCCGATCCGGTCGGCCTCGGCCACCGTGAGCAGGCGCTGGATGAGCATCTCCAGGCGGGAGAGACCGGCCTCCACGACCATGAAGTCCTCGCGCATCCGCTCACTGGCCCCGGTGGAGTCGAGGGACTTCCAGTAGGGTTCGCTGCGCTTTTGTACGTCGGCGCGCAGTTGCGCGACACCGGCGCGGGCGCGGTCGGCGCAGCCCTTGACCACGCTGAGGAGTCTTCGACGCTGTTGGTGCCCACGCCAGAGCGAACTGGTGACCGCCTCCACCAGTGGTCGGGTGGCGGGGTCGGGTCCGTCGGCGGAGTCGAGTTCGGCCAGGACGGTCTCGGTCGAGGCTCCTTCTCGGATTCGCCGCGTCACCTGGGGGAACAGGTCCTCGGTGACGACGCGGGCGGTGCGGTCGCGTTGGGCCAGCGCCGACTGCAGTCGGTCGGCCCGGGCCTCGGCTCGGGCGACCGCGGCCCGGGCCTCCTCGATCAGTCCGGCGTCACGGCGTGCCGTTTCGGTCGCGTGCCGCCGGGCCTCGCGCAGTCGCAGGGTCATGTGGGCCATCGCGGCCAGGAGCACGATCGTGCTCGCCGCCAGTGCCCACAGCCAGATCTGTGTGGTGGCGGACTCCACTGGAACCGCTGTGTCTGTCAGCAGCATGCCTTGGTCGATTCACTTCGAGAACGGGCCGGGGAAGGGACGTCGAAGGACACAGAGAGTTGGTCCGGGGGATGCGGATGAAGAAGGTTCGTGGTTCGGCCGTCGTGCACGGCCTGCGGGGGGATTCCAGGAGGACTTCGCGGTGGGAGATCCGCCGTGGGTGTGCGGACTCGCCGCGAGGGCCGACCCGTGTCGATGTCAGCGGGGTTCTGGAGGAAGGCGCGGTCACGGCGATCCGTGGACGGATCCGGCCGGGAGGCTCCCTCAGCTGGTCATTTTGCCATCACCCGGAGCACTCGGGAAGCGAAACAGCCCGATAGGAGGGGGTTCGATCCCTCCCTTACCCAGAGACCCCCGACGTTCGCACAGTTCACAGCGTTTCCGACCTGCTCGCGGATGTGATGGAAGTTCCTGAAAATTCTTCGCCCGAACCTCCGAACCCGGTACCAATAGGCCCTTTTTGTCGATTTTGCACCCGCACCGGACCCTCGTGACACCGGCCCCCAACGGGGGGGTTCGCTCACGATTCACCCGGTCGCGTACACGTACAGGAGCGCGTTCATGGTGCTGCCGCCGACCACCCTCCGCTCCCGCACCAGCTCGGGTACCCGCTCCATCGGCACCCACTCCACCCGTTCGGACTCCCAGCCGTCCACGGGTTCGCCGACGTGTTCGGCCCCCTCGGCGACGAACACGTGGTGCTCGCTGTCGGAGATGCCCGCCGACGGTTGGGTGTACAGCAGAGGCCGCAACGGGCCCGGTCGCCACCCGGTCTCCTCTTCGGCCTCCCGCGCCGCGGCCTCGATCGGCGTCTCCCCCTCCTCCACCGCTCCCATGGGGATCTCATAGCCCCAGGTGTCGGTGATGAAGCGGTGGCGCCATATCAGCAGCACGTTCCCCAGCCCGTCCAACAGGACGGCACCCGCTCCCGGAGCGGAACGGATCAGCCTGTGCTCCAACCTCCTGCCCTCGCCCACCTCCACGTCGGCGACCCGGATGTCGAGCCAACGGTCGGTGTAGAGCGGTTTCTCCGAGTGGACGGTCCAACGCATGCGCACTTCTCCTCTGAGGGGCGGGAACACCGGCTCCATGCAACACGATCCCCGACGCCCTTCCTGTACAGGGGTTCGCTCGCTCTGTAGGTTGAGGGCACCCGACCCTTCACAGAGGTGGTCACATGTCCAGAACGACGTGTTGCGTGGTCGGGGGCGGCCCGGCCGGCGTCGTCCTCGGTCTGCTCCTCGCCCGCTGCGGTGTCGAGGTCACCGTGTTGGAGAAGCACCGCGACTTCTTGCGGGACTTTCGCGGCGACACCGTGCACCCCTCCACCATGGAGTTGCTGGACGACCTCGGCCTGGCCGAACGGTTCGCGCGGCTGCCCCAACGTCGCGTGGATCGGGTTCGGTTGCCCACCGGGCCGGACGGACGAATGGTGACCCTGGCGGACTTCACCCCGATGCGCAGCGACTACAACTACATCGCGATGGTCCCCCAGTGGGACCTGCTGGACCTGCTCGTCGCCTCCGCCTCCGAGGAGCCCGGCTTCACACTGCGGATGAACACCGAGGCGACCTCCTTCATCGAGGAGGGCGGGCGGATCAACGGGGTTCGGTATCGGACCCGTGACGGAGAGACCGGCGAGGTTCGGGCGACGATCACGGTGGCCTGCGACGGCCGCGATTCCCTGGCCCGTGAACTGTCCCGACTGGAACTGCGGGACTTCTCCGCACCGATGGATGTGCAGTGGTTCCGCCTGCCCCGTGCTTCCGACGACCCCGCGGGTGGGGTCGGACAGTTCGGGGAGGGCAGGTTCAGCATCCTGATCGATCGCGGGGACTACTACCAGGCCGCGGCGATCATCCCCAAGGGCGCCGACGCCCGCAACCGGGAACGGCCGCTGGAGAAGTTCAACGAGGCGCTGGTGCGGCAGTTCCCCTGGTTCGAGGGGCGCCGGCTCGTGGCCGAGTGGGACGACGTGAAACTGCTGGACGTCCGGGTCGATCGGATGCGGCGGTGGCACACCCCTGGCCTATTGTGCATCGGCGACGCGGCGCACGCGATGTCGCCCGTCGGAGGGATCGGCATCAACCTCGCCGTACAGGACGCGGTGGCCGCCGCCCGCTACCTGGAGGGGCCTCTCCGCCGCGGGCGGGTGACCCTGGCCGACGTGGCGGCCGTGCAGCGGCGCCGGATGCCCGTCACGGTGTTGACGCAGAACCTCCAGCGCCTGGCCCACCGCCGCGCGATCCTGCCCGCGTTGGAGGGGCGTATCGACCTGGGTCGCCAGACCCCGCCACTGCCGTTGCGGGTGGTCGAGAAGGCACCGTGGGCGCGTCGGATCCCGCCGTACCTGTTGGCTTACGGGGCCCTGCGCGAGAGGCCACCGAAGGCCGCCCTGCGCTGAGCCCCGCGATCGATCCTCGCCCCTACTCGGCGACCCGACCCACCACTCGTCGGATGGCCTCGACGGCGATCTCGGGCTGGTCGACGTGGATGTGGTGACCGGCCTCCTCGGCGATGCTCGGCTCACTGGCGCCGGAGACCGCCAGCCACTTCTCCTGGCCCTCGCTCCACACGCGCTCCAGCTCGTCGCCGTACTCGGGGATCTCACCGAGGTACTGAACGCCGTGCTGGATGACCTCCACCGGAATGTCACCGGCCGAGCGGACCTCCGGGTCGCTCTCGATGGTGATCATCTCCGGGTTCTCACCCTCGAACATGGCGATGTTCTGTGCCCGCACCTCGGCGCCGTCACCGGTGGCGGATTCGGGGATCACCTCGGTGATGTCGTCGAGCATCGTCGGGGAGGTGGCGTCCATCAGGACCAGGCCCTTGACGCGCTCGGTGTCGTCGGGGGCGTAGCGGGCGGCGATCAGGCCGCCCAGCGAGTGGCCGGCCAGGACGACCGGGCCGTCGGAGACGTCGTCGAGGACCGCCGACAGGATCTCGCCGCTGTCGGCGATGCTCTGCGGTCCTTCCGGCTGGTCGCTCTCGCCCTCGCCGAGGCGGTCGTAGGAGCAGACCCGGTCCTGTTCGCTCAGGGTCTCCTGGAGGTCGGCCATCGTGTCGAGGCCGTCGCCCATCCCGGCCATGAGGAGGATGACCGGGCTGTCGACGGCCGGGGCACCGGAGCAGGAGAGGTTCACCGACGCGCCGTTCACGTCGAGCGTCTTCGTGCCGGTGAAGAGTTCACCGTCGTTGGCGATCTCCTCGGCGGCGGTCTCCAGGTCGCCTTCCGCTTCCCGCAGGCCGTCCTCCACGTCGGAGAGGGCTCCGCATCCGGTGAGCCCGACGCCCACGGTGGCGATCAGGGCGGTGACGGTGGCGGTCCGGATGGTGCGGAACATGACGTTCTCCAGGAAGGGGTGCGGGGGTCGAGAGCGCGGAACTTCGCGACTGAGGAGAACGCTACGGATTCGGCGGTTCCCGGTCGTCACCATCCGGTGGACACCTGCCTGTGGCTCTCCTGGGGGACAACTCCCTCTTCCCCCTCACCTCCGTCGAGGGTCAGCCGCAGACCCGCAGGTAGGTGCGTATGACTTCCGCCAGGTCCGTGAGGTCGTCGGCGGGTGCCGGTTCGGGTCCGGGTTCGGCCAGTAGGTCCCCCACCGGGATACGAGGTCGGGGGATCAGAGGGGCGAGAGAGGGCAGGTACGGGCGGACCAGGGCACCGGCGTATTCGTCGGGGTGCCGGTGGTCGTCGCCTTCGTCCGGCGGGCCAGGCTCCGGCGCCGCGATCTCGGCCCTTTTCGGGACCGGCGCGATCGCCACCCGTTCTCGCGCCTTCGGGATGAACACGTAGGCCAGCGCCGCCGCCAGGGTGAGGGCGAACAAGGCCCAGAGGTGTTCGGTGAGACTTCGGCATCGCCGGTGGTGTCGGCCGATAGGCTGCTGCACAGTCATCCTCCTGGGCTTTCAGGTGGTTGATCAGCCCCGGCGCGGTGGTTGCACACCGCGCCGGGGTGTTCGTTTTTCTGGGGTTTGTTACGCGCTCGGATCCCGGTCCAGCGGGATGGTCGCCCACAGCTCCAGGGGGAAGCCGTGTTGTCCCTCCCACCACCAGTGCTCGGCGATCCGGTCCACCAGCCACAACCCCCGACCCCCGGAACAGAGGTCGTTCGGTCCCTGTTCTCGCACTCGCGGCACCGACGCGGGCTTGCCTGCCTTGACCCCCTGGTCGAGCACACAGAGGATGGCGCGGTCGTCCAGGACCTCGATGGAAGCGCCCATGCGGCCGTACTTCTCCCCGGTCGCGGTGTGCAGGACGGCGTTGGTGGCGAGCTCACTGGCCACCAACCGCACCCAGTCCCCGCGGTGGTTTTGTAGGCCCGGCTCACTCCCGCACCAGTCACGCAGACGGCGCACGTCGGAGAGCGTCCCTCCGAAGTAGGACCAGCGTGCGGACGGCCAACCCACCCCACCACCATCAGGCCGCCGCGGTCCCGGTATCCCAACAGCACCCATAGCTATCTCCCACAGTCGAAGCAGACCCCTGCGTGCAACCCTCACCCGCAGCCGGACACAGCAGGCACGGTGACCTTGGTAGCCATCTCGTCACACCCTGCTAACTTCGATGATGCACCGAGATTCAACTCACTGCAACACTCTTAATGAAAATCTCATGAAGAGAGTTGCAGAAAGTTGTGACTGCTTCCGCCCATGCGAGACACTGAAAGCCAAGGCCCCAAGCCCTTATGGAGAGGCGGAACCCGGTGTCGGTAGGCAGCCCAATGGTCGCCAGGCTTGGCCTGGCCAACTTCCTGAAAGAGGCACGCGGCAAGCGTTCCTCCGCCGAAGCCGCTGCGGTCGCCGGGTTCAGCAAAGCCACCTTGTCGCGTGTAGAACGCGGAGAGACCACCATCTCTCCAGGAGACGCGCGTCTCCTCATGTCGCACTACGGTGTGGCAGCAGACATGATCGAGTCGTTGGCGGACCTGGCCTACGCGGCCAAACAGCCGGGCTGGTGGCAGCGCTACAAGTCAGCGCTGCCCGATTGGTTCAGCCTGTTCGTTGGGATCGAGACTGCGGCGCACCGGATCCGAACCTACGAACCCGAGTGGATCCCCGGCATCCTCCAGACACCCGAGTACTCGCGCGCCATCATCGAGAAGGGTGTTCAGGTGCGCGACTCCGAGGAGTTGATCTTGGAATCGGTCAACTTTCGGCAGCGCCGGCAGGAGAAACTCACCGGAGAGAACCCTGCTGATTTCCAGGCGGTCATCAACGAAGCGGCCCTCCACCGACAGGTCGGAGGGGCTGAGGGACACCGGGCGCAACTCGACTACCTACTCACCTTGAGCCAGCGCGAGAACTTCGATATTCGGGTACTCCCCTTCAGCAGCGGCGCTCACGCGGCCAGCTATGGATCGTTCGTTCTCCTCGACTACTCGGTTGTAGGCAGGGATTACGCTCTCGCCTACATCGAGTACTCCGGCGGTGCCATCTACTTGGAAGCCGAAGAGGAGATCTCCATGCACAGGCAGATGTTCGACAGTCTTTGGCAGGACTCGGCCCCCGGCACCGAGACCGAGGAACTTATCAAAATCGCGATCCAGCGGATCGGCCGCTGAAAGGCGACAACTTGGATGGTGACATGAAACCCTTTGAAGCTCCCGCCCTACCAACGTGGCACGTCTCCTCGTACACGGGGGCGCAAGGCAACTGTGTCGAGGTGGCCGAGGGGCCGGATGTCCTGGTCCGCGACACCAAGAACCGCGAACACGGCCACCTCACCTTCGAATCCCACGAATGGGCCAGCCTGCTGAACACCCTCCAGCGCTGACACGATCGGGTATCTCGGCACCGACCGAGATACCCGACGCTCATGGGGATAACCGATGAAGTGACACAAGAGCAGCTACAGCACCAACGACGGAGAGTGCGTCGAAGTCGCCGAGGGACCGAGTGTCCTGGTCCGTGACACCAAGAACCACGAGCAGGGTCACCGTGGCCGGCGCGACGTTCAGGAAGTCGGCCAGGAGAACGTGACGTGGGTGTGCCGCTTGGTGACCACCCGGTCCTGCGACAACCGATCGACCGGGACGGAGATCGGATACACCCGGATTTCAGGCCCCGGACCACCACGCTGGTCCCGATCCCACTCACGAACCCGTAGCCCCACCTTTTCCGCGAACTCCACCGCGGTCGGTCCGAAGGCGTGCACCCCGTACTCGACCGACGCGGCCCCCGGAACCCGCCGCGTGACCAGATAGGCGAAGTCACCGCCCTCGACCGCGGCCATGGAGAAGCGAGTGCTGTTCGGCGCCACCGACCCCGTGTCCAGCGCGGGGTCGACCGTCATGACACAAAAGCCCGGCAGGGTGGTGGCCAGGTACGACTGCAAGGTGTCGATCGGCTCCCGGGGAGCCACCATCACCCCCGTCCACCGCTCCACCCTGGGAGTGAGCACGACGTCGTCCAACAGGCGCGGATCCTCGGGAGGCTCCTCGTCGAAGCGCAGGACGATCCCCTCCGTCCCCCCGGGCCGGACCAGGGTCTCCGGGTGGTCGTCCTCACCCTGCATGGGAACGAATCCACAGATCAGCGCCGAAGTCGAACGCAGAACCCCGTCATGTTCGACGAACCCGATCGATCGGGTCAGGTTATGGACCCGGAGCGGAACCACCAACCGGCCACCATCGGTCAACTGCTCGACCCAGGCGGGCGGGATGTCCCAGGCCCCGGCGGTGACGATGATGGCGTCGTAGGGGGCACCTTCCTCGACCCCGTGCGCGGCGTCCGCGGTGACGACCCGAACCCGCTCGTAGCCGTTGGCGTCCAACAGCCCCCGGGCACGAGCGGTGATGTCCGGGTCGATGTCGACGGTGGTGACCTCACCATCGGGTCCGACCACCTCGGCGATCAGCGCCGCGTTGTAGCCACCCGAGCCGACCTCCAGAACACGCTGTCCGGGCCGTGGTCCGGCCTGACCGAGCATCGTCGCCTGGATCTGCGGAGCGGAGACCGAGCTGACAAAGCCCTGCTCTTCGTCGCGCTTGGTCATCACCGGGCTGAAGGGGTCATAGGCCTGTTCCGGATCGGCCTCGGGGATGAAGAGATGGCGCGGCACCTTACGCAACGCCCGTTCGATCGGTGGGGAAAGGAACTCCCCTCCCACCACTCCGGGTCGGCGTAGGGCCTCCACCATCCGGCCCCGCCACTGCTCAGGGCTCGGGTTCGCTGTCACTGCTCCGCTCTTCCGGCCGGGTACTCCTGTCCCCCCAGTGTGCCCACCGAACCCGGAAACGACTCTGGCCCGGTCGGGAGGACCGGGCCAGAGGAAGATCAGAGCCGACGAGGGGACTTGAACCCCTAACCTATCGCTTACAAGGCGATTGCTCTGCCAATTGAGCTACGTCGGCCGACCACCGGGGTCTGCGGACCCCGGTGTTCACCCGAATGGTACCGGGTCCGGCGGCAGGTGGCCTACTCGAACCCTTTCCGCCACCTCTGACCTGTGGTTACGCCTTGGTGCCCCGACGGCGGGCCACCTCGTAGAGGGACACACCCGCGGCCACGGAGGCGTTCAGGGACTCGGCGCCACTGATCGGGATGCTCGCGACCACGTCACAGGTCTCGCGGACGAGACGGGACAAGCCCTTGCCCTCGGCACCCACGACGATGACGAGCGGGCCGGTGGCCAGCTCCAGGTCGGGCAGCCGGGTGTCGCCTCCGGCGTCGAGGCCGGCGACGAACAGCCCCGCCTTCTTGTAGGTCTCCAGGGCCCGGGTCAGGTTGGTGGCCTGGGCGACGGGCAGCTTGGCCAGCGTGCCGGCGGAGGTCTTCCACGAAGCCATGGTCACCCCGGCGGCGCGACGCTCGGGGATGAGCAGACCGTGGGCCCCGAAGGCCGCGGCGGAACGGGCGATGGCACCCAGGTTGTGCGGGTCGGTCACCCCGTCCAGGGCCACGATCAGCGCCGGAGTCTCCGAGTCCAGCGCCTTGTCCAGCAGTCCCTCGGACGCCCAGTACTGGTAGGGCCGTACCTGCAGCACCATGCCCTGGTGGGCGGCACCGGGCAGGCCGTTGCTCTCACAACGACGGTCCAGCTCGGAGCGGGTCACCTCGACCACGTCCACACCCTGCGCGCCGGCCGACTTGGCGGCCTCGTTGACGCGCTCGTCCGGGTCCAGGCTGTTGGACAGGAACAGGCGGGTGGCGGGCATGCCGGCACGCAGCGCCTCGACGACCGGGTTGCGACCGATCAGCAGGTCGGAATTGTCCGGACGGTCGGGCGAACGCTCGGGGCCGCCACCCTGTCCGCCGGAACGCGAAGTGCCCTTGTTCGCCTTGTGCCGCTGCTTGCCCTCGTACCAGTGCCGCTGCTCGGCGGGCAGAGTGCCGCTCTTGCCTTCGAGGGACCGACGTCCCTTGCCGCCGCTGCCCTTGGTCGGGCCCTTCTTGTTCTTCTTCGCCGGCATGATCGCCGCCTCCTGATACGTGTCGCGAGCATGCCGGAAGAACACTTCCGGCCGATGGGGTCGCCGTCTCGCCGATGGGCGACGGCAAACCCCCAGCCTAATGGGGACGCGTGACCACACGCGTCGATTCGGGGTCGGTCGGGTCAGCCCCGGCGCAGGTCCCAGCGCGGCCCCTGCGGGGTGTCCTCGACCACCACACCGGCCTCGGCCAGCTGGTCACGGATGGCGTCGGCGGCGGCGTAGTCCTTGCGCCCCCGAGCCGCCTGGCGCTGTTCGAGAGCGACCGCCACCAGCGCGTCCACGACCTCGCCCAACCCCTGGTCTTCGGAGGCCCACTGCGGGCTCAACGGGTCCAGGCCGAGCACGTCGAGCATGGTGCGCAGCTCGGTGGCCAGCTCCGCGGCCCGTTCCTTCGCACCTGAGGCCAGCGCGGTGTTGCCCTCGCGCACATGCCCGTGGACGACCGCCAAGGCCTGCGATACCCCGAGGTCGTCGTTGAGCGCCTCGGCGAACTCCTTGGGAACGTTCAGAGCGTGCTCGACGGAGCCCAGTACCTCGACGGCTCGGGTGAGGAAACCCTCGATGCGCTGGTAGGCCGCGGCGGCCTCCTGCAACGCGGCGTCGGAGTAGTCGATGGTGGAGCGGTAGTGCGCCTGCCCCAGGTAGTAGCGCAGTTCGACGGCCCGCGCCTTCTCCAGCATCTGCGGAATGCGCAGCGAGTTGCCGAGCGACTTGCTCATCTTCTCGCCGCCCACGGCCAGCAGACCGTTGTGCAGCCAGTACCGGGCGAACCCGTCACCGGCGGCCCGGGACTGGGCCTGCTCGTTCTCGTGGTGCGGGAAGACCAGGTCCAGGCCACCGCCATGGATGTCGAAGCTGGGACCCAGGTACTTGGTCGCCATGGCCGAGCACTCCAGGTGCCAGCCCGGGCGGCCCCGACCCCAAGGGGTGTCCCAGGTGGGCTCACCCGGTTTGGCGCCCTTCCACAGGGCGAAGTCGCGGGGGTCGCGCTTGTCCCGGTCCGGGTCGGTGTCCGCGGCCTCGACCAGTTGGTCCGGGCGCTGGTTGGACAGCTCCCCGTAGGCCGGGTAGGAGCCCACGTTGAAGTAGACGTCGCCGCAGCCGTCCTCGGACGGGTAGGCGTGGCCGGCGTCGATGAGGCGCCGCATGAGCTCGATCATCTCCGGAACGTGACCGGTGGCGCGCGGTTCGACCGTGGGCGGCAGGCAACCCAGGGTGTCGTAGGCCCAGGTGAAGGCTCGCTGGTTGCGCTCGCTCACCTGCCACCACGGAATGTCCTCCTCCGCGGCGACCTTGATGATCTTGTCGTCGATGTCGGTGACGTTGCGGCAGAAGGTGACCTCGTACCCGAGGTGGGTCAACCACCGGCGCAGGATGTCGAAGTTGACGCCCGACCTGATGTGGCCGATGTGGGGAGGCGCCTGCACGGTGGCACCACACAGGTACAGGGAGGCACACCCTTCGCGAAGCGGGGTGAACTCTCGAACCTGTCGGGCACTGGTGTCATAGAAGCGCAGACTCACACTGTCAAGCGTATCCGCTTTCCCCTCGCGTGTGCGTCACAAACCTCTGACTCCACCGCCTCCCTTCGCCCTCCGGACAGCCCCGAGCACTTATAAGTGGTGAACCGTATCCGCCCGGTTCGGATGTGACTTGCCACCTTCACAAGGGACGACTCACCCGCGCCGCGACCGAACACGCTCCGTCAATTCCCTCAGGAACGGACATAACCTCCCGCTCTCGGGGCGTCGGGAAGCAACCGGAATCGGCCGGAATCTCGTGTTAGCGCCACCCGCTGGACTACGCTGCGATGACGATGGCCCCTTACAACAACGCCCCCGAGACAGGGACACGTAACGGTCGTAGCGCGGATCGCGGCGCGGGAGCCGGTGCTCTCGTCTTCGGCGCGCTGTTCGTCGGCGTCATCGCCGTGTGCACACTCTTCATCGCCTACGAGGGCATCTACCGCCTCGCCGCGATCGTGCACGCCGACAGCGCCCTCCCGCTGGCCCACGTGTTCCCGGTGACCTTCACCCTCTTGGTCCTCATGGCCTTCTGGGTCAGCTACACGTTGCGCGCGGCCCCGCCACGCGAACGCCTGTGGATCGACATCGGTCTGATCCCACTGCTGATCCTCAGCGCCGCGGTACCCATGGTGCTGACCAGGACCACGTGGTTCGCCGAACTGGGCGACACCCTCCCCCGCGGTCTCACCGTGGTGGTGGCGGTGGCTCCGCTGGCCGCTCTGATGGTCGCCTTCCTGTTGTGGATCGCCGTGCGGGCTCACGTACGGCGACGGAACGCGCAGGCGCGTCCCCGACCCAAGCCCAGTGACGACCGCACCACGGTCCTGCGGGGTTCGCCCAAGCCCCGGCCCGAGCCCCGGGAGGACGCACCCGAAGCACTCAAGACGCGGCTGCTGCGTCTGGGCGGCGACCCGGAGGAGTCCGAGGGGCCGGCGAAGGCCGAGCCGGAGATCGAGGCGGTCGAGCCGCACGAGGAGATCGAAGCACGGACGAGCGGTCCCGAGGCGCCCACCGAACCCGTCCCGCACGCGGAGGAGGTGAAGACCGAGGAAGAGGAGACGGAGGAGCCCGAACCGTCGGAGCCCGAACCCTCCGTCCCCACGCTTCGGCTGCCGCGACGCACCCGCACCGGGGACAACCCGATCAAACGGGCCGCCACCGAAGCACCGGTGGTGCCGGGGGCCGAAGCCCCCGAGCCGGAACCGGCCGCCGTCGACACCGAGGACTTCCGCCCGGTGACGTGGGAGGCCTCGGCCCCTGAACGGGACGAGGGGTTCATGCACGAACCCGACGTCGGCGACCCCAGCTCGGACGAGTCCGAGGCCCCACCGCTCTCGCCCGTGACCCTCGATTCGGGTGAGCGGGACGAACCCGACGCGGCGCAGGGGGACCCGGAACCCGACGCCGCCGAGCCTGCGCGGAAGCTACCCGGCGTCCGTCTGTTCTTCCCCGAGCACACCGACCAAGCCCTCGATCCCGAGGAGCCCGAGGAACCCTCGGATCCCGAGGCGACCACAGAAGACGACCCTTCGGATGGGGACGCCCCCTTGTGGGAGCCCCCGACCGAGCGCACCGGGGGCTCCGCTCTGGACGACTACGTGCCGCCGGTGTGGACACCTCCCGAGGATGAGGACTCCCCGGAACCGGAGCCCCTGCCCTCACTCGACTCCATCGCCCAGCGCACCGGATCGACCGCCGACCTCGCCCTGGATCACGACACCGGACCCGAGGTGCGCGCCGCCTTCCGGTTGGGTTCCATGCCACCGGGTGCCGCACGTCCCGAACCGGCCCCCGAGCCTGAACGCGAACCGGAAGGCGAAGTGCTGGAGGAGCCGACCGCCGAGGAGATCGATCGGGCTCCGGAGCCCACTCCTCGGCCACGGCGCGGCGAACCGGTGCGCAAGCGCCCGATGGTGCTCAAGCCCCCGAGGCCGCCCATGCCGGACTTCGCTTCGGGCCCACCCTCCCGAAGGGTGCGCAGCGAGCCGCTGCCGCCCGAGGAGCGCTGACCCGACCGGCCCCGGAGCCACACAGGCTTCCGGGGCCGGCGTGTGTCCGAACGCCCCTGTCGGCGCCGTGGCGCGTGTCGGGCGGCCTGGTGGGTGGACGGGCTGTAGAAAAGCCGAGCGAAGGTTCGGCGTCGGCTTCGGCCGGGGCGACACACCCCCGGGCCCCGCCCGTCCTCACCCGCGTCAGCGGTGCCTCTGACTCGTCGTCGTGCTCGACGTCCACGGTTCTGTGAGCCCAGGACACCCGCCCGAGCCGAGATGGGTGCCCCCGAGGACTTTGTCCACAGGCTGTGGATACTTCCTGGCGGCGGCGCGCTCCACCCCGTAACGTCGATTTCGGAGGGGCCCCCGCCCACCCCGACGCAGTCACGAGACCGGCGAAACCAGCGGCTCCCCGAGGTCGATGGGATCACGTCCCTCCGCGTCCCTGTACGGCGGGGTTTCCCAACGGGTGAGGCCGGCCGCACCCACACCTGTTCAGGGAGGGTTTCGGACCTAGGGTCGTGGTTCGAGTCACGAGCCGGATACAGGTCTCCCCCACCGGCTCATCGGCCCTTCCCCCGGTGAACACCTGTGGCCTCCACACCCGATCGGGTGTGGAGGCCACAGGT
>NZ_DYZD01000294.1 GCF_020741345.1 Nocardiopsis listeri | reverse complement strand
CTGGACGCGCGGACCGAACCGCAGGGGGTGGACGAGCTGGCCGAACTCACCGTCACGATCAACGAGATGGCGGAGTCGGTGCAGGGCTCCATGGCGTCCATGGAGAGGATGCGGGCCGACGCCAGGAGGTTCGCCGCGGACGTCTCCCACGAGCTGCGCACCCCCCTGAGCACGTTGACGGCGGTGACCGAGGTCCTGGCGGCCTCAACGGAGGGCATGGCGGAGGACGCCCGGGAATCGGCGCGGATGGCCATCACCGAGACTCAACGGCTGGTTCGAATGGTCGAGGACCTGATGGAGGTCTCCCGATTCGACGCCGGATCGGCCCGCCTGAGAGAGGAGGAGGTGGACGTGGTCTCGGCGGTCCGCAACACCCTGCGGGCCCGAGATCGGCTCGATCGGGTCGAAATCCACGCTCCGGAGGAGCTGCCCGTGCGCGTGGATCGCCGACGGTTGGACGTGATCGTGGCCAACCTGGTGGGCAACGCCCTGCGGCACGGGGAGCCTCCCGTGCGCGTGGGTATCTTCGCCGACCGGACCCACGTGAACCTCGTGGTGACCGACGGTGGACCGGGCCTGGCCGAAGACGTGGTGCCGCACGTGTTCGACCGGTTCTTCAAGGCCGACGCCGCACGTACCCGCACCCCGGGCAGCGGGCTCGGACTGGCCATCGCGCTGGAGAACGCCCGCCTGCACGGCGGTGACCTCACCGCCGGTAACGGTGACGATGGTGGTGCGCGTTTCGTGTTGCGGCTGCCCAGAACACCCGGGGAGAGCGATCCGGGACGGGAACGGGGGGTGCAGGGGTGAGATCGGACTTTTCTTCGCCGGTGGTGTGTGTGCTGGTGCCGGTGCTCCTGGCCGCCGTGATGGGTTGTGGGGTCCGGCCCTCCGGTGTCTCCGACGCGGGTGAGGCGCCCACCGGTGTGGCCCCCGGGATGACGTTGTACTTCGTGGACGAGGATGGACTCCGGCCCCAATTTCGGCGAACCGAGCGCCTGGGCACGGTTTCCGACGCGGTGTCGTTGCTGTTGAGCGGACCGGGCGATTCCGAGGTGCGAACGGAGATCGCGCCGACACCGGTCACCAGCGTCGAGGTGACGACCCACCCCGAGACGATCGAGTTACGGGTGCCCTTGGACATCGAGGACGTGACCCCGTTGGGTATCGACCAGATCGTGTGCACCGCGCGGACCTCTCATGTGCAGAACGGCGGATCCGATCGAACGCGTGTACGGATCCGCTTCGTGCAGTTCACCCCCGAATCGGAGGTACACCGCACCTGCCCCCTGTACGAGTGAGCGCCGCGTCGGAGCGTCAATCCAGTTTGGTCACATCCACCGTCGCCGGTGGGGGAGCGGGAAGGGCCGCCCAGAGCAGGGCGAGGGCGACCATGACGGCCGCGAACGCCAACAGGCCCCCGCGTCCCCTGGCCCAACCCGCGTGGAACCGGATCGGGTCCTCGACGAGGTACTTCGACAGCGCCGCCATCCCGATGGACACGGCGCTCACGACCACGGTCCAGGTCCATCCGTGGAGCCCGGTCACCTCGGGGGAGAGCAGCACGATGACCGGCCAGTGCCACAGATACAGGCTGTAGGAGATCAGCCCCGTCCACCGCAACGGTCGCCAGGTCAGGATCCGCGCGATGACGGTACGCGGCGCGTGCGCGACCACGGCGATCAGGATGGCGGCCGCCATCGAGTGCGCGAACAGGCCGCCGGTGAACAACCACGGAGAGGTCGTGCCGTCGACCAGGACCCAGGACGCCCCGAGTCCGAGCGTCGTCAGGACCAAGGCGGTGCCCGCCCACCGAGCGACCCCTCGGGCCAGAGCGTCACGGACGGGCGGGGTTGCGACCAACGCGCCCAGCAGGACGGAAAAGGCCCGGGTGTCGGTGCCGACGTACACACGAGTGGGGTCCGCCGGGTCGACCAGGCAGATCATCAGGACCAGGGAGAGAGCCGAGCCCGCGGCGGCGATCCCCGCGACCCAACGGTCAGGACCGCCGAAGAGCCGCGCGGCCACCAGCAGCAACACCGGCCACACCAGGTAGAACTGTTCCTCGACCGCGATGCTCCAGAGATGCTCGAACACGCGGGCCGAGCCGAAGGCGTCCCAGTACCCCGCCGACTCCGCGATCAGATGCCAGTTGAGGACGTTGAGCTGTACCCACGGTCCGTCCGCGAGCGTCGTGCGCACCATGTCGGGCGGTCCGAAGACCCGGACCAACAGGGTGACCGCGGTGAGCATGACGGCCAGGGCCGGTAGCAGACGGCGGATCCTTCGCCCCAGGAACGCTCCGAGTGACACGTTCGCGCTCGCCCGGACCTCGCGCAGCAGCAGGTCCGTGATGAGGTAACCGGAAAGGACGAAGAACAGGTCGACCCCGAGGAAACCACCGGACAGGTGACCGGTGTGGAACAGCAGCACCCCGATGACCGCCACGCCCCTGAGCCCGTCCAACGCGGGTATGTGCGTTCTGTGGCCGGAAGGGGGCAGGGAGCGCGCGGTGGTCGGATTCGGTGTCATGCGAAAGAGGGTGTCCGGCGCCGATGTCCGCCTCGTCCCTGGGACGTCTCGACTCTGTCGCAGAGCAGTCGGTTGGTGCGACGACGGGCGGCGGATCGGAATATCGCCGTCCGGGCCGTCCTTGGGTACTCGTGTGCGCTCGGATCGGGTGTCGGGGCCCCTGGGACCCTGGAGTCTTCAGGGTGGGGCCGTACACCGGGTCCACTCTGGTCGCGCACTCGGAGAACCAGTGGTTAGGACATGACATGGACGCCCCTGCCAGTGACATCGTGGTGGATCACCACTACGACCTGGTCATCATCGGTACCGGATCGGGGAACTCGATTCCCGGCCCCGAGTTCGAGGACCGGTCGATCGCGATCATCGAGAAGGGGACGTTCGGCGGTACCTGTCTCAACGTCGGCTGCATCCCGACGAAGATGTTCGTCCACGCCGCCGACACCGCGCTGGAGACCGCCCAGGCCGGGCGGCTGGGTCTGAACGCCCGGGTCGACTCGGTGGACTGGCAGGGCATCGTCGGCCGGATCTTCGAGGACCGCGTCGACCCGATCGCCGCCGGTGGTGAGGAGTACCGTCGCGGCCCGAAGACCCCCAACATCGACGTCTACGACCAGCACGCCGTGTTCGTGGGCGAGCGCACCCTGCGCACCGGTCAGGGCGATGAGCAGAAGATCATCTCCGGTGACCAGGTGGTCATCGCCGCCGGTTCTCGGCCTTTCATCCCCAACGCCATCGAGGCCTCGGGGGTGCGCTACCACACCAACGAGGACATCATGCGGCTGCCTGAGCCGCCGAAGTCGCTGGTGATCGTGGGCGGGGGCTTCATCGCGATGGAGTTCGCCCACGTCTTCGACGCGCTGGGCTCGGACGTCACGATCATCTCCCGCTCGGCGCTGATGCGCGGACTGGACAAGGACCTGGGTGAGCGGCTCAACGAGTCGGCCGCGGAGCGCTACCGCCTCATCTGTGGCCCCACCGCGATCGGTGCCGACCAGTCGGAGGGCGAGGTGACGATCCGCCTCGACGACGGCTCCTCCGTGACCGGTGACGTGCTGCTGGTGGCCACCGGGCGGGTGCCCAACGGCGACCGGTTGGACCTGGCCTCGGGAGGGATCGAGATGACCGACCAGGGAGGCGTCAAGGTCGACGAGTACGGCCGCTCGACCTCGGCGAAGGGCGTCTGGGCCCTCGGTGACGTGTCCTCGCCCTACATGCTCAAGCACGTGGCCAACGCGGAGATGCGCGCGGTGCGCCACAACCTGCTCCACCCGGACGACCTGCGCAAGATGCCGCACGATCACGTTCCTTCGGCCACCTTCACCCACCCGCAGATCGCCACCGTCGGAC
>NZ_DYZD01000293.1 GCF_020741345.1 Nocardiopsis listeri | reverse complement strand
GTTCGAAAAGTTGTTGGAAGTCCTTGTAGATGCTAGGAACCCCTGCTAACCGGCCTGGTCACGGGTCCGGGAGCATGGGTCACGCCGCGTAAAAGGTGTCGTCGGGGGCTTGCGCACTCCATGGTGAGGTCTGTCACGATGTGGGCAGGACTGTCCATGCCCTCCCGACACCCTGGGAGCGCGCATGGACCGTTAAACGGTCGGCCAGCGTTCACCCACGCGAAGTCGGCCCCGAGAACCCGAGGAGCGACGTGTCGCAAACCGCCGCGCACGAGGAACCGGAGCTCATCCAGCTCCTGACCCCGGAAGGGGAGTTCAAGGAGCACCCCGACTACCCCCTGGAGATCAGCGCGGAGGAGATCCGCGCCCTGTACCGTGACCTGGTCCTGGTCCGCCGGGTCGACAGTGAGGCCGTCTCCCTCCAGCGCCAGGGCGAGCTGGGCCTGTGGGCCTCCCTCCTGGGCCAGGAGGCCGCGCAGATCGGCTCCGGCCGCGCCCTGCGCCCCGACGACATGGCCTTTCCCTCCTACCGCGAGCACGGCGTCGCCTGGTGCCGCGGCATCGAACCGAAGGAACTCCTCGGCATGTTCCGTGGGGTCACCAACGGAGGTTGGGACCCGCACGAGTACGGCTTCCACCTCTACACGATCGTTATCGGCAGCCAGGCCCTGCACGCCACCGGCTACGCCATGGGCGTCCAGCGCGACGGGGCCGTCGGCGAGGACGGCACCGCCGTCATCTCCTACTTCGGCGACGGGGCCACCAGTCAGGGCGACACCAACGAGGCGTTCAACTTCGCCTCGGTGAACAACGCCCCGGTCGTGTTCTTCTGCCAGAACAACCAGTGGGCCATCTCCGAGCCCCTGGAGCGTCAGGCCCGCGTGCCGATCTACCGGCGCGCCGCCGGCTTCGGTTTCCCGGGTGTGCGTGTGGACGGCAACGACGTCCTCGCCTGCCTGGCCGTGACCCGTGCCGCCCTGGACAACGCGCGCACCGGGCAGGGTCCCACGCTGATCGAGGCGTTCACCTACCGGATGGGCGCCCACACCACCAACGACGACCCCACCCGTTACCGGGACGCGGCCGAGCTCGACGAGTGGAAGGCCAAGGACCCGATCATGCGGGTCCGCAACCACCTCGAACTGTACGAGCTCGCGGACGAGGCGTTCTTCACGCGGATCGACGAAGAGGCCGACAAGGTCGGCGAGATGGTGCGCACCCAGTGCCGCTCCATGGCCGACCCCGAGCCGCTGGAGATCTTCCACGAGGTCTACGCGGAGCCCAACGTCCACATCGACCGACAGCGGTCCGAGTTCGCCGACTACCTGGCCTCGTTCGAAGGCGCCGGCGCGGAAGGGGGCCGTTAGGCCATGGGAACCAACCTCACGATCGGCAAGGCCATCAACGCGGGGCTGCGCGCCTCGATGGAGCACGACCCCAAGGTCCTGGTCATGGGCGAGGACGTGGGCCGTCTGGGCGGCGTCTTCCGCGTCACCGACGGTCTGCACAAGGACTTCGGCGCGGACCGGGTCATAGACACCCCGCTGGCCGAGTCCGGCATCGTCGGCACCGCCATCGGTATGGCGATGCGCGGCTACCGGCCCGTGGTGGAGATCCAGTTCGACGGGTTCTTCTTCCCCGCCGCCAACCAGACCTTCACCCAGTTGGCCAAGATGCGTCGCCGTTCGGCGGGCAAGCTCAGCATGCCCGTCGTCATGCGCATCCCCTACGGCGGCGGCATCGGCGCGGTCGAGCACCACAGTGAGTCGCCCGAGGCGTACTTCCAGCACACCGCAGGTCTGCGCGTGGTCAGCGTCGCCAACCCGGAGGACGCCTACTGGATGATCCAGCAGGCGATCCGCTCCGACGACCCGGTGATCTTCCTGGAGCCCAAGCGGCGCTACTACGAGAAGGCCGAGGTCGACACCGGAGCCTCGATCGACTCGGTCACCCCGATGGGCGCGGCGCGCGTCGCCCGTCCGGGCACCGACTGCACGCTGCTCGCCTACGGGCCGATGGTCAAGACCGCCCTGCAGGCCGCGGCGGCCGACGAGGACCACTCGATCGAGGTCATCGACGTGCGTTCGCTCGCACCGATCGACTACGCCACGATCACCGAGTCCGTGAAGCGCACCGGGCGCCTGGTGGTCGCACACGAGGCCACCCTCACCGGCGGTCCCGGCGCGGAGATCGCCGCGCGCGTCACCGAGGAGTGCTTCTACCACCTCGAATCGCCGGTCATCCGCGTGGCCGCGTTCGACACGCCGTACCCGCAGTCCAGGCTGGAGGAGCACTACCTGCCGGACCTGGACCGCGTCCTGGACGGGGTCGACCGGGCGTTCGCGTACTAGATCGGGGAAACCGCAAGACATGGCGATTCAGAAGAGCACGCCCGCGGTCGACGGCGTGAACGCGTTCAAACTGCCCGACGTCGGTGAGGGCCTGATCGAGGCCGAACTCCTCACCTGGTACGTCCAACCGGGCGACAAGGTCACCGACGGCCAGATGATCTGCGAGATCGAGACAGCCAAGGCCGTCGTCGAGCTGCCCTGCCCGTTCTCCGGGACGGTCAAGGAGCTGATGGCCGCCGAGGGCGAGACCGTGGAGGTCGGATCGGTCATCATCACCGTGGACGACGGAACCGGTGGCACGGGTGCCTCGGGTTCCGCCGACGGTGGCGAGACCGGGGCGGCCGAGGAGACGGAGGAGACCGAGGAGCGGGAGAAGCCCCTGGTGGGCTACGGCGAGAGGGCGGCGGCCACCCAGCGCCGTGCCCGTCGCCGTCCCACCCCCTCGGCTCCGGCGTCCGTACCGCCGCCCAAGTCGAGCGAGCCCGCTCCGGCGGGCACCCCCGGGGTGATGGCCGCTCCCGCGGGCCCGGCACCCGCTTCGGGGCCGGTGGGCCGCCCGCTGGCCAAACCGCCGGTGCGCAAGCTCGCCAAGGACCTCGGGGTGGACCTGGCCGCGGTGACGCCCACCGGCAAGGGCGGCATCGTCACCCGCGAGGACGTGCACGCCGCCGTCGAGACGCCCGAGGCCCCGGCCCCCGCGGCGACCTCGGCGCCGGAGGCCACGCCCGCGCCGGACCGCACCGCTCGTGAACGTCGGGTGCCGATCAAGGGCGTGCGCAAGCACACCGCCGCGGCCATGGTGAACAGCGCGTTCACCGCCCCGCACGTCACCGAGTTCCTCCAGGTGGACGTCACCAAGACGATGAAGGCCGTCGCCCGCCTGCGGGAGCGTCCGGACTTCGCAGAGGTCAAGGTGTCGCCGCTTTTGTTGGTGGCCAAGGCCCTGCTCATGGCGATCCGACGGCACCCGGACATCAACGCGTCCTGGGACGAGGAGAACCAGGAGATCGTGGTGAAGAACTACGTGAACCTGGGGATCGCCGCCGCCACCGAGCGGGGACTGGTGGTGCCCAACGTCAAGGACGCCGACGCCAAGACCCTTCCGGAGCTGGCGGCGTCCCTGAAGGAGCTCACGGACACGGCGCGCGCGGGCAAGACCGGCCCGGCCGACATGTCCGGTGGCACGATCACCATCACCAACGTCGGTGTGTTCGGGGTGGACGCCGGGACACCGATCCTGAACCCGGGCGAGGCGGCCATCCTCGCCTTCGGTCAGATTCGCGACATGCCCTGGGTGCACAAGGGCGAGCTGAAGATCCGCAAGGTCACCACCCTGTCGCTCTCCTTCGACCACAGGCTGGTCGACGGTGAGCTGGGTTCCAAGGTGCTGCGGGACATCGGCACCGCGCTGGAGGACCCGGAGCTGACCGCTCTGGCCTGGGGTTAGACCCGGCAGGGGTCGACCTTTCGACCCTGGAAGAGCGAGGGGCCGGCGCACCGGTGGTGCGTCGGCCCCTTCACGCTCACCCGACGAGGCGACGTCTGCCCGTGCCCGCCGAAGGCGTGGACGGGCCCGTCCCCCAAGGGGGTGGGGGCGGGCCCTATCGTCCAGTGTTCCCGTCATCGGGACATGACCAACCTTTGGTCGGCGTTTTTGTCGGCCGATTCGTCGAACGCCGGTTCAGTCCAGCGGCCACACCAGGTGATGACGGAAGGCCACCGCGAGCACCGCGGCCGCGGCCAGGGGCAACGGCGGGTAGTGGATCCGCCCGACGACGCTTCACCAACGGCCGGCCCAGGCCAGGACCACCCACACCACCGTTCCCAGCGGGAACGGTGTGGTCAGCAGCAACGGCAGACCCAACATGAGCGAGCCCTCGAACAGCCACCGGTGGGTGGTGTCCGCGTCCACGATGAGGTGGCCCACCGCTCCGAAGGCCACCCGGCTCCCGGCCACCACGTCGCGCCCACCCTCGCCGGCAACGGTGATGAGCCCCTCCCATCCGACACGGGTGGCGAGGACGCCGTCTCCCGGGCGTGCCGGTTCCCCTCGGGGACGGGCCGGGGCACGGTGCGAGAGCGGGGGTCAGCCCAGGAGCAGGGTGATGGTGAACAGGACCGGGACGGTGAGGACCGTGGTCAGCAGGACCACTTCGCGGGTGATCACCTCCCCCGTCCGGTACAGGGTCGCGTAGTTGAACACGTTCTGCGCGGTCGGCAGCGCCGCCAGGACCACCACCGCGAACAGGGCGGCGCCCTCCAGACCGAACACCAAGGAGCCCAGGGCCCACGCGGCCAGCGGCTGTCCCACCGACTTCAACGCCACCGCCAACAGCACCGGCACCTGGTCGGGCCCGCTCCGACCGGGCATCGCGCTGCCGTGCAGTGAGATCCCGAACGCCAGCAGCATCGCCGGTACCGCCATCCCGCCGACCAGGTCGAAGGGTTCCATCAACGGCCCCGGCGGCATCCAGCCGGACGCGGACACCGCGACCCCGGCCAGGGAAGCGATCACCACGGGGTTGCGCACCGGGGTGCCCAGGGAACGGCGCAGCACCGGCCAGAATCCCCGCACGCGCCCGTTGCTCAGATCCAGCACGGTCAACGACACCGGTGCCAACACCAGCAGTTGGAACAGCAGGATGGGGGCGACGAGGGAGGCGTCGCCGAGGACGTACGCGGAGATCGGAATGCCGAGGTTGCCCGCGTTGACGTAGGAGGAACCGAGGGTGCCCACGGTCGTGCGCCCGACACCCCATCGTCGGATGACTCCGACGACGAGGAAGAGCACGGCGACGACCACCACGCTGAGGACGCTCACCAACACCGGCGGCGACAGCAGGACGGACAGGTCCGTGCGGGCGAGGATCGTGAACAGCAGCGCCGGGCTGGCCACGTAGAACGCCAGTCGGTTGAGGACCTCCCGCGCCCCGGGCCCCAGAAGCGGGATACGGCCCAGCATGTAGCCGATGGCGACGACACTGGCGATGACTCCGAACCCGACGATGACCCCGGACAAGGGGCGCCCCCCGAACAACCGTGCGGCTAAAGACCGGCAAACGCTATCCGAGGTGGCCCACACCGACTACGGCACAGGTCACACCGAGTGCTGTGAGCATTCCTGGTGTCGCCCGCGTTCGAGTTCCAGTCGCTTGCGTCGCCGGGACTCCTTCACCGACACCGAGACGATGCGCACCGCCGCGACCGCGGTGATCGCGGCGAGTGGCAGGACCAACCCGGTGGCCGACCGGCGGATGGCCCGGAAGTCGGCGCCTTCGGGGGAGACGACCAGGAACCCGGCGGGGCGGGCCCGCACGAGGCCCATGCCCCCGGCGCCGTCGCCGCCGGACAGTGGCATCCTCCCGGTGCCGCCGCCGATGG
>NZ_DYZD01000292.1 GCF_020741345.1 Nocardiopsis listeri | reverse complement strand
ACACAGAGCCCCAGGGCGACAACCCTGTGTAGTCGATCATCGAACGGAGTCCGATGTCCCTCTTCCGCGTGGTGGCCGCCACGAGCCTGACCCTCGCGCTCGGCGCCTCCCCTGCCCTGGCCGACGAATCCCTTCCCACGCCGCCGCTCACATCGACCGGCGAGTGCCCCGTGCTGGACCCACCACCCGGCGAAGAAGAGCTGGAGCGGTACCTGTGCGGGGACCCGAGGCTGGGACCGACCGAGCCGCCCACCGACGGCCCCGTCGGCGAACTGGTGCAGGGCTACGATCGGTTCGGGGGCCTCTCCCCCGCCGAGTTCCTGGACCGGTGGGCCACCGAGGACGGCTGGGACTACCCCGAGCACGACGGCTTCGTCGTGGACAACGGCGGCCCGCTGAAGGAACTCCAGGAACTGCCCGAAGGGTGGATGCTGGACCGTTTCGGCTCCCCCTGGGGTTCCTTCCTCGCCCCGGCCGGTGCCCCGTTCTCCGAGCGGGCCCTGCCGCCGGACTCCCTGAACACCTGGCCCGACGGGGCCGAGCACAACTACAACTGCTACGAGGTCGTCCTTCCGGTCGACGCCTGGGTGGGTCCGATCGCCCCGCACTTCGAACAGCCCGGCGGCGGTGAACAACTCCTGGTCCCTGCCGAGAGCGTTCCCGAGGCCGACGTCGAAGGCTACGTTTCCGTCAACGACCTCCTGGAATGGGACTACCTCGACCGGCGTCCCGCCGAGGAGTGCGTCTTCCCCGAGGAGTACGCCGCCTAGGAGCCGACCCGGGTGGACTCTGTTTCCGACTCGTGGTGCTCGGGTGCATCGACACCCGCCGGGATCCGACGCAGGGCCACCAGAACGGAAACGGCCAACACCACCAGCACGGTCGCGCCGGTGAGCGCGGCGGCGTTGAGGCCTTGCGTATAGGCGTCGAAGGCCGCCGCCAACAGGTCACCCGCCTCGGCCTCCGACAGGTGGGGCGCGGTGGTGACCGCGCCGGTCACGGTCTCCCCCGCAGGGCCCTCGACCCCGCTCATCGCCGAACGGTAGATACCCGTGGCCACCGTGCCGAGGGCGGCGATGCTCAGGGCCGCGCCGAGCTCCGCGCTGGTCTCCGACACCCCCGCGGCGGCACCGGCGCGCTCGGGCGGTGCGGTGGCCAGCACCAACGTGTTGGCCAGGGTTCCCACCACGCCGGCGCCCATGCTGATCAGCCCGTAGGCTCCGATGAACAGCGGCAGCGGCGTGTCCGGGCCAACCAGGGCGATCATGGCGAACCCGAAGGCTCCCACCGCCAGGCCGGTCGCCATGAGCGGAGCGGGGCGCACCCGAGGCGCCGACACGCTCCCCAGGGCCGCGCCCAAGGCGGTGGTGGCGAAGGTGGGCAGGGCCCACAAAGCGGCGTTCAGCGGGCTGAGCCCGTGCACGCTCTGTAGGAAGGTGAAGGTCAGCAGTCCCATCCCGGCCGCGGCGAAGGACACCGCGGCGTTGCCGCCGACCGACGCGCTGAAGGCGGGCCGGGCGAACAGTGTCAGGTCGATGAGCGGGTGCGCGGCGCGGCGTTGCCGCACCACGAACAGGGCGAGGAAGGCCGCGCCGAGCACCAGGGCCGCTCCACCCTGGGGCTCGACCCCGTGTTCGACGAAGCGCTTGGCCGCATGGACCAGGCCCAGCACCGCCACCAGGGACAACACCGCTCCGGGCAGGTCGAACCGGGCACCTCGGGGGTCACGCGTCTCCGGCACCAGGAAGGGCGCGCTCACCAGGAGCAGCACCATGAGCGGCAGGTTGATGAGGAACACCGAGCCCCAGGCGAAGAACTCCAGCAGGACTCCGCCGAAGATGGGCCCGGCGACCGCGCCACCGGTGAAGGCGATGGTCCAGGCGCCCACGGCGGTGGTCCGCTGCCCGACATCGGTGAACATGCCTCGGATCAGGGAGAGCGTGGAGGGCGCCAGGGTGGCCCCGGCCAGACCGAGCAGGGCGCGACCGGCGATGAAGAGTTCACTGCCCGGAGCGAAGGCGAGCAGGGCGGAGGCGACTCCGAAGAGCAGGGCTCCGGCGAGGAGCAGCCTCCGCCGCCCGATGCGGTCTCCGAGCGAGCCCATGGTGACCAGGAGCCCGGCCAGGACGAAGCCGTAGACGTCCATCATCCACAGCCACTGGGTGGCGGTGGGCTGGAGATCCCGGGCGATGGCGGGTGCGGCGACGAAGAGCACCGACAGGTCCATGGCGACCAGCAGCGCGGGGATGAGCAGGACGACCAGTCCGACCCAGGTCCGGGCGGTGGCGCGCGGTGGTGTGCGGTTCGCGTCCATGAGCCAGATCGTACGTACGTCAAAATCCACCGTCAATATGTACGTACGTCAAAATGCTACGGTGTGCGCATGAGTCAACGTGAGGACCTGCTGGCCGGCGCGAAGAAGTGCCTGGTCGAAAAGGGTTACAGCAAGACCACGGCCCGCGACCTCGCCGCCGCGTCGGGCGCCCACCTGGCCTCCATCGGCTACCACTTCGGGTCCAAGGACAACCTCATGAACACCGCCCTGATCGAGGCCAGCAGCGACTGGGGCGACGCCTTCGAGAAGGCCGTCCGCGACGCCGGACCCACCACCGCGGAGAACCGGACCCGCCTGCTGCTCGCCTCCCTGTTCGACACCCTCCCCGAACACCGCGATCTCATGGTGGCGAGTGTCCAGGCCTTCGCGCACTCCCAGTTCGACGAAGGGCTGCGCACCACCCTGGCCGCGGGGATCGTCGAGGGCCGACGCGAGCTCGGCGCCCTCATCCTCGGGATCCCCTCGGAGGAGGTCGACGACGCCACCGCGGCGGGGCTGGGCTCCATGGTCTACAACCTCGTCACCGGCTACGTACTCCAGTACCTGGTCGCCCCCGACTCCCTGCCCTCCGTCGATCAGGCCGTGGAGGGGATCCGCGCCCTCCTCCCTCAGGAGGACCGACCGCGCGAACGGACCACCCCATGAGAACCGGCTCCGGTCACACGAGCGCCCCGGTGTCCTCGTGGAACACCGGGGCCGGGCGAGCACCCGCTACATGCTGAAACCCATGGGCCTGTCGCCCTCGGCGACCTCGCGACGCAGCCGCTCGCCCTTGGCGTGCGCCTGCGACTTCAGCTCCTCCTGGAAACGGGCCATGCGCTCGGCCAGCTTCGGATCGTGCGCGGCCAACTGCCGCACCGCCAGCAGCCCGGCGTTGCGGGCCGCGCCCACCGCCACGGTCGCCACCGGCACCCCGGCGGGCATCTGCACGATGGACAGCAGGGAATCCATCCCGTCCAGGTACTTCAACGGCACCGGCACACCGATCACCGGCAGTGTGGTCACCGAGGCCAGCATGCCCGGCAGATGCGCCGCGCCGCCCGCCCCGGCGATGATCGCCTTCAGCCCGCGTCCGGCCGCCTCACTCCCGTAGGAGATCATCTCGTGCGGCATGCGGTGCGCCGAGACCACGTCGGCTTCGAAGGGCACGTCGAACTCACGCAGCGCCTCGGCCGCCTCGCGCATCACCGGCCAGTCGGAGTCGGAACCCATCACGATGCCCACCAGGGGCTCACCTTCGGTCACTTCTGGTCTCCTCGCAGGTAGTCGGCGGCGTCGCGGGCGCGCTCCAGCAGGTCCTCATGATCGTCGCCCATCACGGTGACGTGCCCGATCTTGCGGCCCGGACGCACGTCCTTGCCGTAGAAGTGCACCTTCACCTCGGGGTCCTTGGCCATGACGTGCAGGTAGCGACGGTAGATCTGCGGATCCTCACCGCCCAGCAGGTTGGCCATGACGGTGTAGGGGGCGTTGGTGCGCGGCGACCCCAAGGGCAGGTCGAGGACGGCGCGCAGGTGCTGTTCGAACTGGGAGGTGCGGGCACCCTCGATGCTCCAGTGACCGGAGTTGTGCGGACGCATCGCCAGCTCGTTGACGACCACGCCGGCGGCGGTCTCGAACAGCTCCACGGCGAGCACGCCGGTGACGTCCAGCGCGTGCGCGATCTCGATGCCCAGTTCCTGGGCGCGGGTGGCCTTCTCCTCGTCCAGCCCGGGGGCCGGCGCGATCACCTCGTGACAGACACCGCCGCGCTGCACGGTCTCCACGACCGGGTAGACCGCGACCTGACCATGCGGGGAGCGGGCCACCTGCACGGCGAGTTCACGGGAGAAGTCCACCTTCTCCTCCACCAGCAGCGGCACCTCCTCGGCGGCGGCGCGTTCCACGACCTCGCGGGCCTGGTCGGGGTCGGCCGCGACCCACACGCCCTTGCCGTCGTAGCCGCCGCGCGCGGCCTTGAGCACGACCGGCCAACCGGCCTCCTCCGCGAAGGCGGTGACGTGCTCCAGGGTGGTCACCGCCCGCCATCTCGGCGAGGGCGCGCCCAGTTCGGCCATGCGGGTGCGCATGCGCAGCTTGTCCTGGGCGAAGCGCAGGGCGTCACGGCCCGGGCGCAGCAGACCACCGGCCTCCTCGACGGCGCGCAGGACGGGTTCGGGCACGTGTTCGTGGTCGAAGGTGACGACGTCGTGCGCCTTGGCGAACGCCAGGACGTCGTCGAGCCCACGGTCGTCACCCAGGGTGACGTCGCCGCAGACCAGGGCCGCGCTGTCGGCGGGGTTCGCCGCCAGGACCGAGAAGTCCACCCCGAGACCGATGCCGGCCTGGTGCGTCATCCGGGAGAGTTGGCCTCCGCCCACCATTCCCACGCGAGGGACGATGCGGTTACGCTCGCTCACAGTTCCTCAACTCAATGCTCGTCAACCGCGGATGCGGGGCGGTCCCACACACGGTGGAACCTGGCCGTTCGGCTCGGAACCCGCGGCCGGGGTCTTCATCACGGCCCCGGCTAGAGTCTAGGGCGTGCGGACGGGCCGCCCGAGGGCCGCTCCCCGCGCGGCGAGACACCCCCAAGGACTGGAGGCGCAGCTCGTGCGCGAGTTCCTCACCCGGCACCCTCGCATCGCCGAGCCGGCGGCCGAGGTGGGCAAGTTCGGCTCGGTGGGCGCCCTGGCCTACGTGGTGCAGTTGGCCGTCACCAACCTGATGTGGGGTCTGTCCGACCTGCCCCTGCTGGTCGGACAGATCATCGGCACCTCTTGCGCGATCGCGGTCGCGTTCGTCGGCAATCGGTTCTGGACCTTCCGCGACCGGGCCCGCACCGGATACGGCAGGGAGACCCTCCTGTTCTTGGTGATGAACGGGGTCGGCATGCTCATCCAGGTCGGCTGCCTGGGCTTCGCGGTGTACGTGCTGGGCCTGGAGGGACAGTCGGCGAGCAATGTCGCCGGCAACGTCGTGGGGGTGGGTCTGGGCACGCTCTTTCGGTTCTTCTCCTACCGGACGTGGGTGTTCCCACCGGCCCCCGAGCCCGATCCCGCCCCGGGCCCCGAGCCCGATCAACGGTTCGGCTAGGAACGGACGACGCTGCGGGCGACGGCCCCGAAGCGGGGGGCGCAGCGCACCGCGAGGAACGAGTACAGCCCCACCTGGACGGCCGTGACGGCGAGGGTCAGCGGGGTGTCCACGCCCATCGGCAGCCCCGCTCCGATGACGACGCCGGTGCCCACCTCGGAGAGTCGACCCTCCAGGGCGCACCGGGTGAACTGGAACAGGCTGTTGACCATGTGCAGCCCGATCGCGGCCTCCAGGCCACCGGTGCGCCAGGTCAGCCAGGACATCCCCGACCCGAACACCACCAGGGACGCCGTGGTCCAAAGATGGCCCGGATGGGTGGAGGCGTACAGGGCGGCGAACAGGGTCCCGCCGGCGAGGATGGCCGGCCACGGCGAACGCATCACCTTGGAGAACGAGCTCCGACCATCGGAGGAGCCCAGCGAACCGACGAGCTGCATGACGAGCCCGCGCAGCGTGAACTCCTCGGCCGCCGACTGCAACGGCACCAGCAGGACGATGACCGCCATGGCCGCGAGCAGGACCTGGATCCCCTCACCGGTCCCGGCGGGTTCGGCCTCCACCGCCGCCGCGTCCGCCGCGGCCGCGGGCAGCAGCGGCACCAGGAACGCGCACACCAGCGCCAGGGCGAAGGCGATCAGTACACAGGCCCCCAGCCAGCGCCAGCGCATGCGACCGGTGACCGAGATGAGCGACCCGGTCCGGCGCCACTGCACCACACGGGTCACGAAGAACGCGAGCGGGATCAGTAGCGCTATCGACGCCAGCCCGAAGGCGAGACCGGCGATCTCGCCCAGGTTGGCCGATTCCAGCGCCAGACCACTGCCACCGAGGATGGCGACGATGGTCATCACGACCACGACACCGACCCACAGGAAGAACGACAGGACCGCGAAGACCCCGATCACCACGAGCGGCACCCACCACCGGAAGAACCGGTTGCGGGCCAACCTGTGGTAGGACTCACCCTCGGGGATCTCCGAGCGCGCGAACTCGTTCGTACGCACTGGACGCGGAGGTGGCCAAGCCCACACCGAGGGGTCCGGGGTCAGCGCCGGATGCCCCCCGGGCGGAGTCTGCCTCGCGCCCCCGGGAGGGCAGGCCCAGGTCTGCTCCCGGGACTGTTCGAGACCACCGGAAGCCCGCCCCTCCGGCCCCTCGGGCGCGGCGGGCCAGGACGAACCAGGCGGTGGCGGCACATTTCCCATCGTGCGCAGAGACTACTATCCGGCCGTGTATCGCCCGCGTTAAGTCCACGCCGTTATCTCCTGGTCACCGTACGGATCGGTGGGAACGTCACCCGTGCCCGCGTCGGAATAGCGGGACGCCGTGCGTCTGTTGAAAAGAATGGACCTGGGGGTCACACCACAGGCCGACCACCCCATCCCGCTGACCTACGATTGAGCACATGTCCTCCACACCATCCACCGAGCAGGTAAACGCAGCCCTGGCCACGGTGCAAGACCCGGAGATCCACCGTCCCATCACCGACCTCGGCATGCTCAAGAGCGTCGACATCGCCGACGACGGTGCCGTGCACGTCGGTATCTACCTCACGGTGGCCGGCTGCCCGATGAAGGGGCGCATCGAGAAGGACGTGACGGCAGCGGTGACCAAGGTCGCCGGCGTCACTTCCGTCAAGGTCGAACTCGACGTGATGAACGAAGAGCAGCGCAAGGAGCTCCAGACCAAGCTCCGCGGCGGCCAGGCGGAGAAGGAGATCCCCTTCGCCAAGCCCAGCTCGCTCACCAAGGTCTACGCCGTCGCCTCCGGCAAGGGCGGCGTCGGCAAGTCGTCCGTCACGGTCAACCTGGCCGCGGCCCTGGCCGCCGAGGGTCACAAGGTCGGTGTGGTCGACGCCGACATCTACGGTCACTCCGTGCCGCGCATGCTGGGCGCTTCGGACTTCCCGACCAAGGTCGAGGACATGATCCTCCCGCCCACCGCCCACGGCATCAAGGTCATCTCGGTGGGCATGTTCACCGAGGGCAACACGCCCGTCGTCTGGCGCGGTCCCATGCTGCACCGCGCCCTGCAGCAGTTCCTCTCCGACGTCTTCTGGGGCGACCTGGACGTCCTGCTGATGGACCTGCCCCCGGGCACCGGTGACATCGCCATCTCCGTGGCCCAGATGCTGCCCTCCGCCGAGTTGCTCGTGGTCACCACCCCGCAGCAGGCCGCGGCCGAGGTCGCCGAGCGCGCCGGCGCCATCACCGCGCAGACGCACCAGCGCATCGCCGGTGTCATCGAGAACATGTCGTACTACCAGCCCGACCCGGACTCCGAGCCGGTGTACCTGTTCGGCCAGGGCGGTGGCCAAAAGGTCGCCGACGCCCTCACCAAGACCCTCGGCGCGGAGATTCCGCTGCTGGGTCAGGTGCCGCTGGACACCCGTCTGCGCGAGGGCGGCGACGAGGGGCAGCCCCTCGTTCTGAGCACGCCCGAGGCCGAGGCCAGCAAGATCATCACGAAGATCGCCGACGGCCTGGTCGCCAAGCCGCGCGGGCTCGCGGGAATGCAGCTGGGCATCTCCCCCGCCGGTCGCTAGGGATCGGTTCCCGAACGGCTGGAGGACTGACGTACGGCCCCCGGGTCACCCGACCCGGGGGCCGTCGTGCCGCCGGGGGTCCGTAAGCGGACGCCCCCGCCATCGAAGATGGCGAGGGCGTCCCGACGTTCCTCGAACCGGAACCGTTCGGATCTTCCGTGACTACTCGTCGGGGCCCAGGGTGACCGTCACGGTCTCCCGATCCCGGTCGCGCTCGTACTCCAACTCGACCTCGTCGCCCGGGGCCTTGTCGCGCACCATCGCCTGCAGTTCACCGCCGGAGTTGACCCGACGGCCGTCGAAGGACACGACCACGTCCCCCGGTTCCAGTCCGGCCTGATCGGCGGCGCCACCCGACTCGACGGCGTCCGGGTCGTCCGCGATCACCGCGCCCACGACCGTGCTCTCGTGGTCGTAGGTGACGCCCAGTTCGGCGTAGGTCGTGGACTCCTCGCCGTGGTCGACCATCCGTCCGATGACCGTCTCCGCCTCGGTGGAGGGGATCGCGAAGCCCAGTCCGATGCTGCCCACCGGTTGGTCGCCGAGAGGTCCGCCGCCCATGCTATAGATCATCGAGTTCACCCCGATGACCCGACCCTGCATGTCGACCAGCGGCCCACCGGAGTTACCGGGGTTGATGGCCGCGTCCGTCTGGAGCGCGAAGAACTGGGTGTCGCCACCGTCCGGGCTCACCGGCCGGTCCAGTGCGCTGATGATGCCCTGGGTGACGGTGCCCGCCAGCCCCAGCGGAGCACCGATCGCGATGACCTCGTCGCCGACGATGGCCTCGTCGGAGTCACCGAACTCCAACGGATCGACCTCGCTGGGCTCCTCCAGTTCCAGGACCGCCAGGTCAGAGCTGGGGTCTGAGCCCACCACGTCGGCACCGCTGCTGCTGCCGTCGCTGTACTCGATGACGATCCCGTCGGCCTCCAACTCCGAGGACACGTGGTCGTTGGTGACGACGTAGTCGCCCTCGATGACGAAGCCCGAACCACCACCGCCGATCCTCGGGTCCGCGCTGCGCAACGACACCACGCTGGGACTGACCCGCTGGGCCACGCCCGCCACCGAGTCCGGGGCGCGCTCCGGCGCTTCGGGCGGGGGCTCGTTGATGTTCGGCCCCTGCTGTTCGGGTTTCTCAGAGGAGGAGTCGCCGAAGGGACCGACGAACGTGCCGATCACCCCGCCCGCCCCACCCGCGATCAGGGCGACCACGAGCATGCCGCTCAAGGCCATCCACGCGGGGATCCCGCGCCTGGGTCTGCCGGGTGCGGCGGCCGGCTGGTAGGCCTGCTGCGATGCGCCCGGAGGGACGGCGAAGTGACCGGGGCCCGAGGGGTTCTGATGGTGCGTCGTGCCCTGTCCGGACACCTGGCCCTGCCCCGGCGCCTGGAAGCGTTCCTGGTACGGGCCGGGGTTGTGGAAGGAACCTCCGTGACCGGTGGGGCCGCCCGGGGTCGGGCGACCACCGGGGTTGCCGGGTCCCGGAGGCGGGCCGGGGCTGCCCGGGGGCGGCGGGTTGCCCGGAGCCGGTGGTTTTCCGGGGCCCGAGGGTCGTCCCGCGTTGCCGACCGGAGGCGGGCCCTGGGGAGCACCCTGCCCCGGGGCGGACGCCGGAGGCTCCGACGCGCCCTGCTCGGGCGGTGCGCCGTTCGGGCGAGAGGTGGGCCGGTCCCATCCCCGGGTGGGTTCCGAACGGTCGTTCTCCTGGCTCAAGACCTGCTCCGTATGTCGCTTGGCTTTCCGCTCGGCACACAACGCGCCGACCGGGGCGGGACCTACACCAGCCCCAGCCGAGACAGACCTCGCTGAACCCGCGACCAGAACCCGGAGGCACCCTCCGGCCCGGGCAGCGCCGTCACCGCCGAGGAGGCCAGGTCGGCGGGGGCGTCGGCCAGCAGCGTGTAGACGAAGCCGTTCGCCTGCCACATGCTCTGGTACTGACCCACGTCTCCACCGAAGATCGTCTCGTGCCCTGTTGTGACGCCTGTTCCCCCCGAACCGGTTCCGACATATCCGTTCTGATCCGCCGAGAGGTGTTCCTCCCCCAGTTTCCCACGTTGTGCGAACACGGAGATCCGGGAGAGCCCGTCGGAGTAGACGGTGTGCACCACCCGTTGTTCCTCGTGGTGGGTCGACCTGGCGTCGACCAGGCGAAGGTTCCAGGTCAGGTGCTCCGGAAGCACCCAACCCTCGGTCCGCAGTTCCTCGCGTTCGGTGTGGTCGAGCGCGTCGCCCCAGGGTTCGTCGCCCAGGGTCCCCTCTGGCCAGTCCCGGTCACCGAGACTCAGTTCGGTGAGCCTGCTGCTGAAGGACGGCTCGCCGGCGGGATCGTAGACATCGCGGCCCAGGAGCAGGTCGGTCGCGTCGTCCACCCAGAACCGCCCCGCGACGGAGTCGTCGGCACGTCGGGCCTCCACCACCTTGGCGGTGCGCCCGTCGAGTTCCTCGGGTTCGGCCTCCACCACCCGGTAGGTGTGCTGGAGCATGCCCAGGAGACGCTCGTCGAGGGTCTCCAACGCGGAGGAGGAGCGCACCACGAACGGTTGCTCCTCCGCGCCCAGGGGGGCCATGGCCAGGCCCTCGCCCGGTCTGCTGACCACCCGCACGGCCAGATCCCCCTGAGGGCCCCGCAACCCGCGGACCGCCGTATAGGCCACCCTGCCGTCGGCCTCGGCGGCGCCGCGCAGCACCGCCATGCCGTCGTCCCCGCCGTCCGCGGGGATCTCGGACGCCTCGGGATGTACCGCCGCACTGCACAGCAGGACGCACAGCACCACGACGAGGGCGAAGACGGCGGAGCGGGTGCCCCCGCGCCTCACCGGGTCGTTTCGTTCGGGTCCGATGGTCGCTCCGAGGCCCTCGGCACTCCGGCGGGCCATGCGACGACCGGATCCGTGGCCGGGTCGACGACGGGGATCTGTCGGCTGGTCACCGCGTGTTCCACCGCGTAGTCGGACAGACGGGGCTCGACCACCGGAGCGTTCTCCGGGTTCTCACCACCGGCGACGAAAGCGCTGCCCAGCAGGGCGGTGGCCACCGCCAGACCCGCCACGGCGTAGCGACCGCCGGAGAAGTACGGCAACCGGACCGAGCCACCGTCCTCCGGTCGACGCACGGGGACGTACCGTTCGGGGCTGGTGCGCGGCTCGCGGCGCTCCGGGACGTTCTGGGGCGGTTCCTCGGGAGGGTTCCGGGTCGGTTCGCCGGGGAAGCCCCCGATCGGTCGGGACGAACCCAGTGGTGCGCTGGACCCGAAAGGGCCGTCCATCCCTGGTCCGGCCATGAGCCGGCCCATGAAGTCCATGTCCGGTTCAGGTTCGCCGAGACCGGTCAGGCGGCGCTTGAGTCGGCGCATCATGTCGGCCTCGAACCGGCATGGTTCGCACTTGGCCAGGTGGATGAGGGCACGTTCGTGTTCGGCGGCGCCCAGTTCCCCGTCGATGAGCGCCGAAAGACGCTCTCCGAGGTGGTCCATGCTCACTCCGCCTCCTTGTTCACGTTCGCCTGTGCCGCCAGGGAACGCCGGTGTTCGAGAGCACGACGCAGCTGCGCCCGACCTCGGTGGATGCGGCTGCGGACGGTACCGAGCTTGACGTCGAGCGTGGCGGCGATCTCCTCGTAGGAGAGCCCTTCGATGTCGCACAGCACGACGGGGGCACGGAACTCGGCGGGAAGGGCGTCCAGCGCGCTCTGGATGTCGGCGTCGAAGTGCCGGTCGTCGTAGCGCTGGGCGGGTGAGGGCTCACGGCCCTCAAGACGTTCGTCGGCGTTGTCGGCCAGGCCCTCGAAGCGGATCCGGGCCTTGCGCCGGGCCATGTCCAGGAAGAGGTTGGTGGTGATCCGGTGGAGCCACCCCTCGAAGGTTCCGGGGGTGTAGTTGGCGAGGGAACGGAACACCCGGATGAAGACCTCCTGGGTGAGGTCCTCGGCGTCGTGCTTGTTTCCGCTGAGTCGGTACGCCAGGCGGTACACACGGGGGGAGTGCACCCGAACGACCTCTTCCCAGCTCGGGGGTTCCCATGCCTCGAACTCGACGGCAGGGCCGGTCTCTGGCACCGCGGCTCCCTTCATCCCCGAGGCTTCGTGGCGATCAACGTGTTCAACGTCGAAAGGCACCGATTAAGTTCCCGCCGTCACGCTCGGAACTTCGCACTCGTTCAGGCTAGTCTTTTGACCAGGAAGAGCACCTGACCGCGACCATCATTCTACGGTGAGTGACGATCCCACCGGTCAGAGCGCAGGACCGTAAGGGAAACGCATGACCGTAAGAGAAATGGGAGGCCGTCATCAGCGCTGAAGAGAGCGTCGCTCGGACCGCGTGGGTTCGGACCGAACAGGCACGGTTCGAGCAGAACGCCATGGGCGACGGTCCCCTGGCGGACGCCTACGACACGGGACTGCGCTCCGCGGCCCCGCCGGTGGACGCCGCGACCGGAGCCGCCCTGCGGTTCCTCACCGCGGCCATCGGCGCGCGCTCGGTCGTGGAGCTCGGCACGGGCTGTGGTACCTCGGGCATCTGGCTGCTCCGCGGCATGGCGCCGGACGGAATCCTCACCACCGTGGACGTCAACGCCGCCTACCAGGACTACGCTCGCGCCGCCTTCGCCCGGGCCGGGTTCGGGGCCGGTCGCGCCCGACTGATCCGTGGATCGGCCCTGGAGGTGCTTCCCCGGCTCACCGACGGCGGCTACGACATGGTGTCGGTCGACGCCGACCAGGCGTCCTACCCCACCTACCTCGACGAGGCGCTGCGACTCCTGCGGCCGGGCGGCGTGGTGGTCTTCAACAACGTCATGGTCACCTCCAACGAACCCGACGGGCCGCTGCGCGTGCCCGACCAGGCGGAGGTCGCGGTGCGCGAGGTCATGCGCCGCATGCGCGAGGACGAGGAGTTCATCCCGCTCCTGATTCCGGTGGGCGAAGGTCTCCTGGCGGCGATCCGGCCCTGACCGCGGCTCGGACCGGGAGGCTTTCGGGCGGCGCGATGTCGATGGAACCGGAGTTGCCCCGATCACGGGAAGAGCATGCAGGGCTCGCCCGGCGCCACCACCGGTCCCTCGACCCGTGGAAAACCCACCCGCGCACGCTCACGCGTCGCGCAGGTGGGTTCGGTACGGCCCGTGTGAGGCGGAACGTCTACCTCTGGGCGAGCCAGCGCAGGAGGGTCCGGGTGCTGAAGGCGGTGCCGCCCTTGCTGAGCAACCCGCTCTCCTGCGTCGAACGGCCCGGACCGGCGATGTCCAGGTGCGCCCAGGGCAGGCCCCCGGTGAACTCGCGCAGGAACAGCGCGGCGTCCGTGGCTCCCGCCGGGCCGAACTCCGTGCCACGCGTACCGATGTTGGCGAGGTCTGCCACCCGGGACTTGGTGGTGGGCACGTACTCCTCGGTGAGGGGCATCCGCCACAACGGCTCCCCCGACGCTTCGCCGGCCTCGATCAGTTCCCCGGCCACGGCGTCGTCCGTGCTGTACAGGGCCCCCATACCGGTTCCCAGCGCGACCTTGGCCGCACCGGTCAGGGTGGCCACGTCGACGATGAGGTCCGGCTCCAGTTCCGAGGCGGCGTAACCCATGGCGTCGGCCAGGACCAGGCGGCCCTCCGCGTCGGAGTTGAGCACCTCGACGGTCTTACCCGTGTAGGTGGTGAGCACGTCGCCGATGCGGGTGGCGTCGCCGGAGAAGGAGTTCTCGGCCAGCGCGAGCAGACCGGTGACCTTCACCCGGGAGCCGACCGACGCCAGGGCGGAGAGCACCGCCAGGACGATCGCCGACCCGCTCATGTCGGTCTTCATCAGCGACATGTTGGCGTTGGGCTTGAGGGACAGACCACCGGTGTCGAAGGTGATGCCCTTGCCGACCAGCACCACGTGTGCGGCGGGTCCCGCCGCCCCGGACAGATCCTCGGGGGTGTAGGACAGCTGCACCATTCGCGGCGCGCGGGACGAACCCTGGCCGACGGCGAGGATCGCGCCGAAGCCCTCGTTCTGCAGGTCCTTCTCGTCCCAGACCCGCAGGGTCAGGCCCTTCGCCTCGGAGGTCTCCCGAGCGCGGGCCGCCATCCACTCCGGGTCCTTGGTCAGGGAGGGGGTGTTGATCAGGTCCCGGGCCAGGGCCGTGGCCTCGGCCAGGTGGGTGCCCAGGGCCAGGGCGTCGGTGAGGTGCTCGGTCTCGCCCACCACGTCGATCCTCGTGGGAGGACGCTGGTCCTCGGGGGTTCGGGAGGTCTTCAGCGTGAACGTGTAGGAGGCGAGCAGAGCGCCCTCGGCCAGCGCCGTGGCGGCCTCGGCCCGGCCGGTCGCGCCCGGCCAGGCCAGGGCGACGTGCTTGCTGCCCCGGGCGGCCCGGGCGAGGGTGGCGCCGGCCTTCCGGAGGTCGCCGGGGGTTCCCGAACCGACTCCGAGAAGGGCCAGGCCGACCAGTCCCCCGTCCCGGGTCACCGGGAACCGGGAGAACTCACCGGGCTTGCCGGTGAGCGTGTAGTGAGCGAACAGATCGGTGAGCGCGGCCGGAAGGACCGCCGCGAGTCCGCTGTCGGCGACCCCTTCTACCGGCTCCGGCCCTTCCTCTCCCGCGAGAACGGGGAGGACCAACAGGTCCGCGGTGGATTCGGCGAGGGTTCCCGTCAGGGGGTGGATCTCCGTGGCGAATGGCACAGGCCGCTCACAATCGTTCGCTCATCGTGGGAGGTGTGGAACCTCGGGGGTCATCAGGGCGTTCCGGCCCAGGTGGGGGACGAATCGGGTGTCGGAACCAACCGACGATTCCCTGTTATCCGACGACGCCCTGGAGCGCGTCCCGGAGTTCGGTCGCCTCATCGGGCGTCAATTCGACGACCAGGCGGCCTCCGCCTTCGAGCGGAACCCGCATGATGATGCCGCGACCCTCCTTGGTGACCTCCATCGGCCCATCACTGGTCCTCGGCTTCATCGCCGCCATGCCATTCCCCTTTCTAGGTGTTCCTCGCGGCCGGGGCCGACCCACAACACCGGCGCCGATCCACGTGCGTGTCTCGGCTCCGCAACCGTGGGCCGGTTCCGGGTGACTCGTGCCCGTGTGGCTTAAGGGACGTGAATCACTCTTCGCCCATTATCTCGGAGGTTGACCCCTGTGTGTGCGCCGGGCGACAGCCGGGCCACCGCCGTGAGCAACCGATAACGAGGAAGCTTTAGTCACTAAGGTTATATCGGTCCTGGCCGAAACCGGCTCGGACCGAGCCGGAGCGGGGCGGAGCGAGCGCACCCCTTCCGACTTCCGTCCCGGAGCGACGGCTTGAATCCGCCGTCGCACGGGCGGCTGGAACACGGGTTCACCTGGGAACTTCACGCGCGGGTCCACTCGGGTCGATCCGGGGCCATCCGAATTCGACCGGGCCCGCCGGCGGCAGGGGTCTTCCGAATTCACCCGGGACCCCGGGGGTCTACGCCGTCCCGGAACTCAGTCGAGGGTGCCGGTGGAGACCATCCGGGTCCCCTCCCTCGTGACCGAGGACCACTCGGCGTTGAGCCCCGAGTCCGAGGTCGGCCACAGCGTGAGTTCGGCCTCGTCGACGCACCTTTCTTCGGGGTCGGAGGTCTCGGTGTAGGTGTACACCAGTCGGTCACCGTCACGGGCCGACAACTCCAGGGTCCCGGAACAGGAGAAGGTGGTCCAGGCCGTGCTGCCGCGCTCGGCGCCTTCCTCGATCCGCACCTGGGCGTCCCATTCGGCGACCGGGTCGCCCTCGGTGTTCACCTGGTGCATCAGGCCCGACCAGGACCCGACGAACTCGTCGGGTTCGGAGGTGGCCGTGACGGGCGCCTGTTCCGAGTCGTCCAGGTAGACCCAGGTCGCGGCAGCGCCACCGACCACCAGGAGGAGCACGATGGCGGTGACTCCTACCCGGGTGAGCCGACGTCGACGCTTGCCGTTGTGCCGAGTCGAACGGGGTGGGGGCCAAAGGGCCAGTTGGCGCACCGGGGTGGCGGAATCCTCGGGCTCTTCGTCCGCGCCCGCCTTGAGTTCGGCAGTTGTGTCCATCCTCGCCATCCTCACGACGATCCGTCCGCTCCGACGGAGCGGGGGGTACGCATGTACAGCGAACGAGAATAGAGCACCCGAACGCTCGGGAAAGGGCCATGAGGGACGGATCGGGTGTGATGCACGGCATAGGCGACCGTGGGGTTCCGGCGTGACCGGAAGGGCCGGCAGGGCCCGGTCCGTAGTCGATGACGTCTACGCGCGGTCCGTTCGGCCCCGGTCCTTCCGACCGCCACCACCGACGGTCACGTCGTCGCCCGGGGGCGCGTACGCCTCCGGGTCCGGGGCGGCCTCCTCGGTCGCCCCGGAAGGCGCGGAGCGTTCCCCGGAGGGGTTCTCGGAAGCCGTGTCCTCCACCGACGCGCGCGGATCGGCGGCCGGGTTCTTCCCCGCCTCCTCGGACGGGGCGTCACCGGGCAGGTACGAGTCGGGGCCCGGCCCGGTGCCCTGGGGCACGTACGACGGGGCCGATCGCGCCAGGCGCCACTCCAGGTCCTCGATCCGCTCCTCGCGCTCGCGCAGCGTCGCGGTCAGCCGCAGCAGAAGCGCGTCGACCGCGCGCACGTGGTAGCCCCACAGCGCCAACGGCAGGAGCAGACCGCCGAGGTCGCGGGAGCCCACGGGCCCCTCCTCCGGAAGGTCGAGCGGGGGGAAGTCGGCCTCGAAACGGGCGAGTTGGCCACCCTTACCGAGCACGACGAAGACCACGCCGACGAGAACGGCGAGCGCGGCTACGGCCACCAGGATCATGATGAAGTAGGGCACGGGTCCGATCGTGCCACATGGTCCGCCGTCCCGGGAGTGGTGGACCGTGGGAGACTCGCCAGGTGCCCAACGAGCCTTTCCTGGTCCTGAGTCCCGACGCCCTCACCACCCTGAACGCCGCCGATCGCACCACGGATGAGGCGGTGATCGACGCCGGGCATCGGCCACCGACGGAACGGGTCGAGGAACTGGTCGCGGCCGGTCGCACGGTCCGGGTGCGCTGCGACCCCGCGTCCGAAGACCCCACGGGCGAGGCCCCGGGAGACGTGGCCGGGCGGGAGCGCCCCTCCGCACCGTCCACACCCGCGCCCGAGCTCGCGGGAACGGTGCCGGTGGACGTCGCGGAGGAGGTCGCCCTGGCCGCCGCCTACGCCTGGGCCGGGGCGCGCGTGTTCGTCACGCGGCACCCGGAGCGGGTCCGGCGCGCGCTGGACATGGTCGCCTCCATCCGGGACGAACGTCCACCCGCCGCCGTGCGCCGCGGTCTGGCCTGAACCGACACGATCAGGCGCTGGGACCGGGTTCGTCCCTCTCGAACCTGCTCTCCAGGTGCGCATGGGCCTGACGGATGGTCGCGATCACGTCGTCGGGATCGTCGGTCACGTGCAGCAGGTCCATGTCCTGCGGGGAGATCAGGTTGTGCTTGAGCAGGCTCGACTCGACCCACTCGCGCATGCCGCCCCAGAACTCGGTGCCCACCAGGATCACGGGGAAGCGGGTCACCTTCTTGGTCTGCACCAGGGTGATGGCCTCGAAGAGCTCGTCCAGGGTGCCGAACCCACCCGGCATCACCACGAAGGCCTGCGCGTACTTCACGAACATCAGCTTGCGCACGAAGAAGTACCGGAAGGTGACGCCCACGTCGACGTACTCGTTGAGGGACTGTTCGAAGGGCAGCTCGATGCCGAGCCCCACGGACATTCCGCCGGCCCGTTGGGCGCCCTTGTTGGCCGCCTCCATCATGCCGGGTCCACCACCGGTGATGGTGGCGTAGCCCGCTTCGGCGAGCTTGGCCCCCATCCGAACGCCCAGCTCGTAGTACTCGGTGCCCGGCTGGATCCGGGCGGACCCGAAGACGCTCACCGCGGAGGGCAACTCGGCCAGGAGCCCGAAGCCCTCCACGAACTCCGACTGGATGCGCAGGACCCGCCAGGGGTCGGTGTGCACCCAGTCGGAGGGGCCCCTGCGGTCGAGCAGGCGCTGGTCGGTGGTGGTGTCGGGGATGGCGCGGCCGCGGTAGGTGAGCGGACCGGCGCGCCTCACGTGTTCTTCTTCCGTCATGTTCGTAAAGCTATCCGCCCTGGCCCGCCTCACACTTGAACCACACGTGACCGATCGGTGGCCAGTGGTGGCCGATCCGGTTCCGACCTGCGACGACACGACTTCCGAAGGAGGTCAGCGGCGACCGGTGAGCCAGCCCACCATGCGCTCCTCGGCCTCACGGATCTGCGAGATCTTCGCGTACTCGTCGCGGGTGTGCGCCAGCATCGGGTCACCGGGGCCGTAGTTGACGGCGGGAACGCCCAGCTCGGAGAAACGGGAGACGTCCGTCCACCCGAACTTGGCGCGGGCCTCGCCCTCCCCCACCGCGGTGACGAAGGCGGCCGCCGAGGGGTCGTCCAGGCCGGGGCGGGCCGGGGCCGCGGAGTCGGTCACGGTCACCTCGAAGTCGGCGAACACCTCGCGCAGGTGCGCCTCGGCGTCGGCCGGGGACAGGTCGGGGGCGTAACGGTAGTTGACGCGGACCACGCACTCGTCCGGGATGACGTTGCCGGCGACGCCTCCCTCCACGGAGACCGCGTTGAGACCCTCGCGGAAGGTCAGCCCCTCCACCTCGGGCTGTCGCGGCGTGTAGGCGCGCAGCACGTCGAGGATCTCGCCGGCCTTGTGGATGGCGTTCTCGCCCATCCAGGAACGGGCGCTGTGGGCGCGCTTGCCGGTGGTCTTCACGTCGACCCGCATGGTGCCCTGGCAACCGCCCTCGATGACGCCGTCGGTGGGTTCCATGAGGATGGCGAAGTCGCCGCGCAGCGACGCGGGGTCGTTGCGGCTCAGTCGGAGCAGGCCGTTGCGGGAGGCGTCGACCTCCTCGTTGTCGTAGAAGACGTAGGTGACGTCGTGCACCGGCTCGGGCACCAGGGCGGCAAGTTTGAGCTGGACGGCCACGCCCGACTTCATGTCGGTGGTGCCGCAGCCGTAGAGGCGGTCGCCGTCGACGTGCGAGGGCACGTTGTCGACGATCGGCACGGTGTCGAGGTGACCGGCGATCACGATCCGGCGTGCGCGGCCCAGGTCGGTGCGGGCGACGACCGCGTCGCCGTCACGGGTGACGGTCAGGTGGGGCAGGGGGGACAGGGCGTTCTCGACCGCGTCGGCGAGGGCCTTCTCGTCACCGCTCTCGGAACGGATGTCCACGAGGGCGGCGGTCAGGTCCGCCACGTCCGAGGTCAGGTCCAGCATGGTGTCGCCCCGTTTCGGTTTGTGTGCAGGTGGTGTGGGTGCCGCGTGCGGTGCGCGCACACGACTCGTCGCCACCTTAGAACAGGAGACGCCCCTCCCGGATACCGGAAGGGGCGCCTCTCCGTCGTCTTGGGCCTGTGCTTGACTTCGGCGTGTTCGGGCGCCCCGAAGGGTCAGGAACCCTCGGTGCCCGAACGGCGACCCCCTGCGGACAAGGGGCTGCTCATGGGCCTAGGCGTTGACGCCGTGCTCGCGCAGGAGGTCGTTCAGGGCGAGCTTGTCGTGCTCCTGCCCCTCCTCCAGGCGCTTGAGCACCAGCAGGACCGGCATGCCGAAGTCGCCGCCGGGGAAGCTCTTGGTGCGGTTGGCGGTGACGCACACCGACCAGGCCGGGGCCTCGCCGCGGGGCAGCTCATCGCCCGTCTCGGCGTCGAAGACGCGCGTGGACGAGGTGAGGATGGTGCCGGCACCGAGCTTGGCGCCCTTGCGCACGCGGGCACCCTCGACGACCATGCTGCGCGAGCCGAGGAAGGCCTCGTCCTCGATGATGACCGGGGAGGCCTGCGGCGGCTCCAGGACGCCGCCGACGCCGACGCCACCGGACAGGTGGACGTTCTCGCCGACCTGGGCGCAGGAACCGACCGTGGCCCAGGTGTCGACCATGGTGCCGGAGCCCACGTAGGCGCCGATGTTGGTGAAGGACGGCATGAGGACCACGCCGGGGGCCAGGAAGGAACCCCAGCGGGCGATCGCGCCGGGAACGACGCGGACACCGTCGAAGCGGGTCTTCAGCGGCACGCGGTCGTGGTGGTAGAAGTCGCCGACCTGCGACTCCTTCATGTCCAGGACCTTGAAGCCGAGGAGGATGGAGCGCTTGGCGCGCTCGTCGACCACCACGTCGTCCGTGGCGGGGTCGACGAAGGCCACGCGGGCCTTGCCCTCGTCGATCTGGTCGATGGCGCCGGTGATGATCTCACGCGCCTCGGTGTGGCCGGGGGTCAGTTCGGAGCGCTGCTCCCAGAGTTCGTCGATCTGGTCGGGCAGCGGACTGGTGTACGAGCTGGTCATGTGAACACACGTTAGTCGCTCGGCGAGGGCCCGGGGCATGTGGCCCGCCCGCCCGCGCTGAGCGGTTGGCCACTCCCGACAACCGATTCCTCCGGGTTTCACGGATGCGCTGCCAAGCGCCTACTACAATGCGCGCAGGCACGCCGATCACCCTTTTCCGGTGGACCCTCCGGCGGGCCGGCGCACGGCCCCGTCCCCGCCTTCGCGCGAGGACGCCCATGTGCGTCCCACCCGTCCCCGATCCTTGGTTCGCCCGTGCCCAGTAAGCGCAGGAAGTTCTCCGCGTTCGCCAAGATTCTGTTCGCCCTGACCCTCGTTTGTGGTCTGCTCATCGCGGGGGCGTACTACGTGCTGACCACGTTCGAACCCCTGGACACCCAGGAACCCCCGGAACCGGGGTGCCGCCTGGACCTGTCGAACGGACGGTTCGACATGGAGCACGAACAGGCGCAGAACGCGGCCACCATCGGCGGGGTGGCCTTCAGTCGGGACCTGCCGACCCAGGCGGTGACGATCGCCTACGCGACCGTGTGGCAGGAGTCGCGCTTCTACAACATCGAGTACGGCGACAGGGACTCGCTGGGGCTCTTCCAGCAGCGCCCCTCCCAGGAGTGGGGCGACCCGGAGGAGGTCATGGACCCGGTGTACTCCAGTCGGGCGTTCTACGACGAGCTGACCGAGGTGCACAACTGGGAGAGGATGCCGGTCTACGAGGCCGCCCAGCAGGTGCAGCACAGCGCCGACGGGTTCGCCTACGACCAGCACGAGGCGCTGTCGGAACGGATGGCGGTGACCTTGGGCGGGGAGAACGGCGGCCAGGCGACCTGCTGGTTCGACCAGGAGACCGTGGAGTCCCTGCACAGCGGCGAAGCCGACATCGCCGGCGCCGAGGAGGCCATGGCGCAGGTGTTCGGCACCGACCCCGCCGAGCTGCCCCCGCAGGAGGATCCGGCCCACGGCGACCTGGGGTGGGCGATGGCCATGTGGGCCGTGGTGCACGCCGAGGAGTACGGCTTGAGCTCGGTGACCTACGAGAACATGCGCTGGCAGGCCTCCGACGGCCTGAACGACGGCCAGGCCTGGACCGAGGTGGAGGACGACACCGGCGGTCGCGTGGTCCTCGGCTAGGTTCCCACCCCATGGGTCGGGGAACCGTCGACCAGTGGGTCGTCAACGCCGTCGAACCGTCCGCCCTCACCCGTTTTCGGGCGTTCCTGCTCGGTGGTGCGCCGATGGCCGGGCGTACGTCGACGGGGTGCCCGGGCCGCTTCGGTCGCCCTGCCGAACCACCCCCGAGCCCAAGGCGGGGCCCGGCCGCGTTCACATGGACGTGCGAGTGGACGGCATCGTCGAGACCACGGAGCGGCTCCGTACGCGGGGTACGACCGTCGTGGGCGATGTGGTCACCGGCGAACAGGGGTCCTTCCAGGTCCTACGCGATCCGGAGGGCAACGGGTTCTGCCTGGTCCGACCGGCCTCTCCCCGAGTCGATGGCGCCGCCCACCACGGAGGCCCCCGCTCGCGGTGCCGGTCTCGGGTTCGAGACGGGGACGCGAGCGGGATCCCCGGAGGTCACCCGGCCAGACGGTCGACGGCGGCCTTGACGCGGTCGTCGGTGACGGTGAAGGCCACCCGGACGTGGCGTTCACCCGTCGGGCCGTAGAAGGCTCCCGGAGCGACCAGCAGGCCGCGTTCGGCCAGGGCTGCCACGGCGCCCCAGGCGTCGTGGTCCGGGTGGCTCGCCCACAGGTACAGGCCCGCTTCGGAGTGCTCGATCCGCCAACCGGCGCCCTCGAAGGCGTCGCGCAGCACGGTGCGGCGGGCACGGTAGCGCTCCTTCTGCTCGGCGGCGTGGTCGTCGTCGTCCAGGGCGGCCTTCATGGCGGCCTGTACCGGGGCCGGCACGATCATTCCGGCGTGCTTGCGCACCGCCAGCAGTTCCGAGACCAGTTCAGGGTCGCCGGCGACGAAGCCGGCGCGGTAGCCGGCCAGGTTGGAACGCTTGGACAGCGAGTGCAGCGCCAGCAGGTTCTCGTGCGAGTCGCCACAAACGTCGGGGTGCAGGATCGACACCGGTTCGGCCTCGCCCCAGCCCAGGTCGAGGTAGCACTCGTCGGAGGCGACGATGGCACCGCGTTCACGGGCCCAGGCCACCACCTTGCGCAGGTGGTCCTTGCCCAGCACGCGACCGGTCGGGTTGGCGGGCGAGTTCACCCACACCAGCTTCACCGGAGCGGGCCCCAGGGCGGCGAGCCCGTCGGTGGCCACCGGGGTGGCGCCGGCCATCCGCACGCCCACGTCGTAGGTGGGGTAGGCCAGCTCCGGCAGCACCACCGTGTCGCCCTGTCCCAGGCCGAGCAGGGTGGGCAGCCAGGCCACGAGTTCCTTGGAACCGACGGTGGGCAGCACTGCGCCGTCGGCCACGCGCACCCCGTGGCGGCGCTCGAGCCACCCCTGGATCGCGGCGCGCAGTTCGGGGGTGCCCCAGGTCAGCGGGTACCCCGGCGAGTCGGCGGCGGCGGCGAGCGCCTCGCGCAGGGTCGCCGGGACCGGGTCGACCGGGGTGCCGACGGACAGGTCGACGATGCCGTCGGGGTGGGCCGCCGCCGTCTTCTTGTACGGCGTCAGCCGGTCCCAGGGGAAGGTGGGGAGCCGGTCGGTCACCGGTCGCCGTTCACCCATCGGGGCACTCTCCATCCTGTTCGTGGTCCTTGCACAACAGCGTCGCGCCGACCCCGGGCGGGGGCCGACGCGACGCGTCACGTTCTGGTGGGCCTCATCACCACGCGACCTCTGCGCCAAGGGGAAGCCGTGGCGTCTTGGGCGCTACTCCGCCTGCGGAGGAAGCTTGGCGATGATCGGGTGGTCGCGGTCGATCTTGCCGACCTTGGAGGCACCGCCCGGGGAACCCAGGTCGTCGAAGAAGTCGACGTTGGCCTTGTAGTACTCCGACCACTGCTCGGGCAGGTCGTCCTCGTAGTAGATGGCCTCGACAGGGCACACCGGCTCACACGCACCGCAGTCAACGCACTCGTCCGGGTGGATATAGAGCATGCGCTCACCCTCGTAGATGCAGTCCACGGGGCACTCGTCAATGCACGCCTTGTCCAGCACATCAACACAGGGCTGCGCGATGACGTAGGTCACGTCGTACTCCTTGTCTCACCCCCGCTTGCCCACGGGGGAGGCGGGACTCCAGAGCCTCCCAGGGAAGCGGATGACTTGCGGGCGTCACCGGATCCGTGGGGCTCTGCAAGCTATTGGCACAGATGTCGTTCTCTTAGTATGGCGCTGGAGAACAGCCAGCGCACACTCGGGGGCCCGGATTCATGCACTTGCGCGGACGTCTGGTCCACAGAATCACCCACGACGACGTCGGTCGGCGTGTCTCACTGCGAATCACCCTCCCCGAAGGCGGCTTCACCGATATCGTCGGAGTCGTGGAGTCTTGGGCCGAAGGTGTTCTCACCCTACGTCGTCGGGACGACTCGATGGTGGAGGTCGCCGAGCACGACATCGCCGCCAGCCGTGTCGTTCCCCCCGTTCCCCCACGGCGGCGCGACAGGCGCCCCTAGACCCCGCACGCAGGCATTCTTCGACTCTTCCAGGGTAGGAGAGATTCAGTCCCGACGGCGGTTCCCCCCGACCGCGACCTCGGGTCGACAACGAAGCACCGCGCCCACACGTCCCGATCCCCGGACGGACGGGCACAAGGCACGCGGGGAGGTGGCGCCCAAGATGAGGGAGGCAGTCGCGTCCGCCCTCGCCGAACTGTCCCGGCGAGACGAGCGGGCCTCCGACATGGCCCGTCTGGCATTGGACACGCTCGCCCCCGAGCAGGACCTGCAACGCCTCAACCAGCACATCGTTCAGCGGTTCTGCTGGTACGAACTGCCCGTCCGCTTCCAGAACTCCCCCGACGACCAGTTGTTCGCGGTGCGATCCCTGGGCCACCTGTTCCAGCTGTTGCAGCTGTACCGCTACGCCAACGTGTGCTCCTCCCCCGAGACCACCACCCTGCTCAAGCTGTACGAGAAGGACCACACCGCCGGGCTGGCCATGTTCGAGCGACTCATGTGGGAGTCCGGGGTCGAACCCCCCGACCTGCCGGAGCTGACCTGGGGCACCGCCGTGGGCGACGTGGAGCTGAGCGCCCGTCGGGAGACCGCGGCCGCCCTCGAACTGGCGATCTCTCTGGGCGACATCCGGCCGGGCAAGCGCGGCTGGCGACCCGCCCAGGAGAGGTTCGCGCGCTCCTTCCTCACCAACCCGGACCATCGTGGTCTCAGCCGATTGGATCGGGTCCGGGAGGAACGGGTTCGCGCCTGGCTGTCGTCCTCGGCCCATCCACACCGGCAACGCCTGTGGCCGCTGGTGGGACAGATCATCGCGGGCGCGGACGTGCCGCGTGACGCGGAGTCCGCCATGGCCCCGCTGTGTCGACTGCTCGATCTGGCCTCGGAGGGGATCGCCCTCACCCAGATCGGCTACATCTCCCCGAGCGTGGTGCGGACCCTGTGCGAGGAGTTCGGTTGGCACGGCTCCCCGGACCCACCGCGCAGTGAGACCCACGCGACCCAGATCATCGCGCTGCACCAGGTGCTGCGCTCCATGCGCGCCGTGCGCCGTTCGGGGCGCAGGCTCGAACTGACCCGCCGGGGACAGCAGCTTCGTGAGGACCCCGAATCGCTGTGGCAGGCCGCGACCGAGACCCTGTGCCGCACCGGTGGCATACAACAGGCCTCCGCCGAGACCCTCCTGGGCATCCTGTTGACCCGCTCACCTCAAGGGCTGGGTTCGCACGCCCGGCGCGGTGACTCGGACGCCGAGTCCGCCGAGCGGGTGCTCATCGAGTCCGGGTGGCGTCCGGTGGAACCACCTGTGCCGGCCGGTAGGCACGCCGCGGCGCACCGCAGGGCCGCCGAGACGGCGTCGGACCAGGTGCGCGCCATGGTGATGGCGGTGGGATGGCTGTTGGAGGCCCTGGGCCTGGTCGTGGGCGACGAGAGCGTGGGACGCCGGGAGCTCACCCCCGTGGGGCGGGCGTTCGCGATCGCCTGCCTGCACAAGTCCGCCGTGGCTCCGCGCGCGGTGGTCTGAGGCCGGCTTTCGGGTGCCCCGCGGGATGCGGCACCCGCCGACGGGGGGTCCCGGACAGGCCCTAACCTGGAGCGCGAACCACCCGCGACCAGCAGGAGCATCATGCCCACGCCCGAACCGCCCCACAAGGCGGAACCCGACGACGCGACCGTGACCGGCACCGAGGGCGAAGGCCCCGGTGACCAGGCACGCGCCGCGGACCCGTGGGAACAGATGCCCGAGGACGCCCTGAACCGCGCCGGGGTCGGTGTGGCCGGTTCGGAGGAGCCCGAGGAGTCCGGTGGCTTCGAGGGCCCCGGCGGCGAGACGGGGGAGGCTTCCGACACCACGGAGGCCACGGACACCGAGGACAACGCCAAGGCCCCCGCCGCTCCGAGCCCGGCGGACTTCATGCCCAGCCCGTTGTTCGTTCTGGTGCTCGGACTGGCCGGGTTCGCGGGTTGGCTGTCCTGGCGCGCCATCGAACTGGAATGGGCCGCGGAGGACACCGCGGTCACCCCGCTCATCCCGCCACTGTTCATCCTGCTCGGCTGGATCGTGTCGGTGGCGGTGCACGAGTTCGGGCACGCCCTGGCCGCCCACCTGGCCGGCGACCGTTCCCTGCGCGGCTCCGCCTACCTGCGGTTGAACCCGTTCGGATACCGACAGGCCTTCGGCGGGCTGGTCCTGCCCGTGGCCTACCTGGGCCTGGGCGGCTTCGGTCTGAACGGCCCGCCCACCTACGTGGACTGGGACGCCGTCCCGGGCCGGGGTCGCCGCGTGATGGTGGCGCTGGCCGGTCCCCTGGCGAGCCTGCTGTTGTCGGCCCTGCTCGCGCTCACCGTCTCACTGCTGGTGCCGGCCGGGCAGGACAGCGTCAACTGGGCGATCTCCTCGTTGGCCTTCCTGGCCTTCGCCAACACGACCAGCGCCCTGGTGAACCTGCTGCCGATCCCCGGTCTGGACGGCTATCACGTCCTGGCGGCCTTCCGCGGTTCCAAGTGGACCGAGTTCGTGGTGGCCAACGGGCTGTTCTGCTCGATCGCCGTGTTCGCCGTGCTGTGGCTGCCGGGGGTCCGGGACCTGTTCGACACCCTCATCTACACGTTGTTCGAGCAGATCCTGCCCAACCCGACCATCTCCGGGATGATGTTCCACGGCAAGCTGCTGCTGCAGTTCTGGGCCTGACCGGCCCACCTCGCAGCGCCCCCGCTCCTTCGCGAAGGCTCACTCCTTCGATCCGCCCTTGGGCGGGTCGAAGGGGCTGTCGGGCATCCCGGGCTTCAGATCCGGCGGCGTCAGGTTGATCCCGCCGGCCGCCGACCTCGTCCCCTGCGCGGTGGCCGGCCCGCTCCGGGGGGTCGGCCCGGGCAGGGTGACGCTGCGCATCACTCCGGCGGCCAAGGCGACCATGGACCCGAACAGGTACACGTAGTTGACCGGCGCGGCGGAGAACACGATGTCCCCGCCCGGCAGGTAGCCGATCATGCCCAACAGGGACAGGACGTAACCGACCGCGAACCCGGTGGCGCCGGACTGGCGTCGGCTGCCCCACGCCGCCAGCCGGGTGAGGGTGTACAGCAGCACCAGGAACACCACCACCCCGACGACGGCCCCGGCCTGAACGGGGAGACCGAGCGGCCAGTGGTGGGAGAACCAGGACATCCCGAACCCGGACAGCACGCCCACCGCCGCCCCGGTCGGAAGCAGGACGAGGAACGACAGGACGGTCATCGCCGAGGACAGGAGGGCGGGCGGGCGACTCTGGGTCCCCGCGACGGATTCAGGTGTGGTCACGAAAGACGAGGGTAGGCGCTTCCCGGCCGTGGACGCGGCCGGGGCCCGGGAGCGGGCCGTCACAGCCCGGCGAACAGGTCGCTCTCGTAACCGTCTGCGTCGGCCTTGGGCGGCGACCCCATCAACAGCGTGAAGTACTCGACCGCGTCGATCTCCTGGGCGATGTCGTTGGACAGCGCGAACCGTTCCCCGTCCACGGTGATCTGGGTGGTGTGCGCGCGCATCGCCAGGGTCTTGGCGGCCCAGTGGTCGGTGGCGTCGATCCGGGTGGTGACGATCGAGTCGGGGGTGCCCCGGGCGATGTCGGAGACCTCGCGGGGCGGGGTGAAGGGCCCGACCTCCTCGTTCAGTCGGGCGATGGACTCCTCGATCCGGGAGACCGGCTGAGCGACGGCGTAGAGCTTGTCGACCTTCCAGGGCGTGCCCGGCAGGGCCCGTTCGTTGGCCTTGGCGCAGGCCCGACGGGTGACCCGGTGGGCCTGGATGTGGTCGGGGTGGCCGTAACCGCCGTGCTCGTCGTAGGAGACCAGGACGTGCGGACGCACCTCACGGATGATCTCGGCGAGCAGGCGGGCCGCCTCCTCCACGTCGGCGCCCCAGAAGGCCCTGGGGTGCTCGTTGGTGGGACCTCCCATCATCCCGGAGTCCCGGTAGTGACCGGGGCCGCCGAGGAACCGGTGATCGCGTACGCCCAGCGCCACACAGGCCTTGCCGAGCTCGCCGACCCGGTACTCGCCGAGCGTGTCGTCGCGTTCGGAGATCAGGTGGCCGAGCTCGGGCGGGATCACCTCGCCCTCCTCACCCAGGGTGCAGGTCACCAGGGTGACCTCGGCCCCCTCCGCCGCGTACTTCGCCAACGTCGCCCCCGTGACGATGCTCTCGTCGTCGGGGTGCGCGTGGACCATCATCAGTCGCCTGTCACTCACGTGCCGAACGATACCGTCCAGACAGGGTCCTTTCCCACGGAACACCCAGATCAGGGCAGGTCGGTCGACATTCGGAGCGCTCGGTGGATGCGATGGGACACAATCGGCCTATGAGCTTTCCTCGCCAACAGGCCCGGACCCAACGCTTCACGATCGGGGTCCCCCGTAACTTCCAGGTCTCCCCCGAGGGCGACCGCGTCACCTTCCTGCGCGGCCGGCACGGCACGGACAAGGCCACGTGTCTGTGGCAATACCTGCCCGACACCGGGGCGCTGACGCTCCTGGCCGACCCCACCGCGCTCGGTGCCGACGACGAGAACCTTCCTCCGGAGGAGCGCGCCCGCCGGGAGCGGATGCGAGAGCACGGTGGCGGCATCGTGTCGTACACGGTGGACGACGCCTTCACCCGCGCGGTCTTCACCCTGTCCGGCCGGGTGTTCTACGTGGACCTGGTCGGTGACGACTCCGACCCTCGCGAGCTTCCCGTGGCCGCCCCCGCCGTGGACCCCCGGATCAGCCCCGCGGGCGAACGGGTAGCCTACGTGCACAAGGGCGCGGTCCGGGTGATCGACATCGTCGACAACGGCGACGAGGACCGCGACCGTCTGCTGGTGGAGCCGCACGGCGAAAACGTCACCTGGGGTCTGGCCGACCTCGTCTCCGCGGAGGAGATGAACCGGATGCGGGGCTTTTGGTGGTCGCCCGACGGCGCGTCCCTGGCGGTGAGCCGGGTCGACGAGTCCGATGTGAACCGCTGGTTCGTCGGCGACCCCAACCGGCCCGACCAGGAGTCGCAGCCGCTGCGCTACCCGGCCGCCGGCACCGCCAACCCGGACGTTCGCCTGGCCGTGATCACGGTGCCCTCCCCCGTCGCCTACCGGCGCGACGGTCGCCCCGAACCCACGCCGATCGAGTGGGACCGTGAGGAGCTGCCGTACCTGCCCACCGTGGGCTGGACCAGTGGACCGGACGGCAACGCCACCCTGGTGTTCACCGCCCAGAGCCGGGACCAGGGGACCCTCGCCCTGTTCAGCGCGGACCCGGCGACCGGTCTGGTCTCGCGCACCCGCACCGAGAGCGACGACGTGTGGGTGGAGCTCATGCCGGGCGTCCCGGACTTCACCGCCTCCGGTGAACCGGTGTGGATCGGCAGGGAGAACGGCACCGGCGAGCGCCGGGTGTACGTGGGCGACAAGGTGATCAGCGGCGACTCCTACGTCCGTGCCGTCGTGGGCGTGGACGGCGACCGGGTGCTGTTCGCCGCCTCCCCCGCGGGCCGTCCCGGGGACCAGTCGTTGTGGCTGGCCGACACCCGTCAGGGCACGTGTGCGCCGGTTGAGCTGCCCGAGGGCGCCGACGACGGCCACGGTGGTCTGCGTGCCGGTCGACTGCGCGGCGACACCCTGGTGCTGCAGCACAGGTCGATGGACTTCAACGGGGTGCGGACCTACGTGGTGCGCAACGCGAGCACCGAGACCCGCCGCTCGTACGGCGAGATCGAGAGCGTCGCCGAGGTCCCGGAACTGCCGGAGCCGCGCGTGACGACCTGGCTCGCCGGAGAGCGGAAGATCCCCACGGCGTTGGTCCTGCCGTCCTGGTACCGCGAGGGCGAGGCACCGCTGCCGGTGCTGATGGCGCCCTACGGCGGTCCGCACGCGCAGCGGGTGCTCAACGCCCGTGGCGCCTACCTGTCCTCGCAGTGGTTCGCCGAGCAGGGTTTCGCCGTGCTCATCGCGGACGGCCGTGGCACCCCGGGCGTGGGTGTGGAGTGGGAGCAGGCGGTCCACCACGACCTCGCCGATCCGGTGTTGGACGACCAGGTCGAGGCGTTGGAGGACGCCGCCCGACGGTTCGACCACCTGGACACCTCCCGGGTGGGCATCCACGGGTGGTCGTTCGGCGGCTACCTGGCGGCGCTGGCCGTGCTGCGCCGCCCGGACGTGTTCCACGCGGCGGTGGCGGGCGCCCCGGTGATCGACTGGACGCTGTACGACACCCATTACACCGAGCGCTACCTGGGCCTGCCGCAGGAGCAGGAGGAGGTGTACGCGGGTTCGTCGCTGCTCTCGGACGCCGCGAAGCTGGAGCGTCCGTTGATGCTCGTCCACGGGCTCATCGACGACAACGTGGTGTTCGCGCACACCCAGCGGATGTCGGAGGCACTGTTGGCCGCGGGCCGCCCGCACACGGTGCTGCCGCTGGCCGGGGTGACGCACAGCCCGTCGGACCCGGTGACGGCGGAGAACCTGCTGCTGCTCCAGGTCGACTTCCTCAAGCAGAACCTCAAGGACGGCCAGGGGGCGTAGTCCTCCGGGGGTTCGAGCGGGTCCCGGCGCCGAAGCGGGCGCCGGGACCCGCCTGTGTCAGGGGCGCTCTGGGTGGGACCTCCGTCGTCTCCCGACGAGATCTCGCCCTCACGGGTGAACGACTCCCGGTGGCCCGGGAGCCGGTCCGCGTGCTTCGCGTGGACGGTCTTGAGCCCGATACGCCCCTCGGATTCCAGCGCCACGTACACCACAGCCATGCCGCCGGCCCCGATCCGCCCCACCGGCCGGTAGGGGCCGATCAGGCGGGGGTGGGGATGTGCTCATCGTTTCCTTTCACGACGTCGGGGGCCGGCAGAGCCGCCGTGTCCGTGCCACGTCGTCGGGGTTCAGAACCCGGGGCGTTCGGGAAGGATCTCGTCCTCGGAAGGGACGTGGAGGTCGATGGGCTCGTCGAAGTGGGCGAACTCAACCCGATAGCCGGACTCGTCGGGGAGCCCGGTCTCGGGGTCCTCTCCATCGAGGGCGACGTTCTGGTCGAAGTACAGCGGATAACCGGCCTCATCGACCCAGAACTCCAGCACGGCCTCCACGTCCCCGTGGTCCCCGTGGTCCTCTTCAAGGTAGGTGGCCGTGTAACGGTGTCCTGTCCGTTCCGCCAGGCGCCCCTCTCCGAGGACCTCTGCGGGCAGGTATTCCGTGGGGGTGGTTCCGGTGCCCTCATAGGTCACGTCGACCGGAGCCAGATAGGCGAACACCGAGTCGATGACCCCCTCCCACCGGTCGCTGGGATGCCCGTACGCAGAGCGCCGCTGTTCCTCGTCCCGGTAGTACACACGATCCGGCACTTCCTCGGGTTGGAGCGGCGTGTTGTCGAAGTGAACGACCTCCTCCAGGTCCGGTCCGATGGCCATGAGCCCACCGGTGATCATGTGAATGTCCAGGAGGAACGCCGGAACGGGTTCTCGGGTCTGGACGTAATGGTGCGCAAGCGTGTCACCGGGGCCACTAAGGTCACGGCCTGGACGGGGCAGGGGGTCGGTGGACATGGAGCTCTCACTTCCGGGTCGGGGGTGATCGGGGCAACGGGATCTGATGGCGTGTCCGGGCCGGTCAGCAGGAGGGTGGGGCATGAGCCCGTGTGGTGATGGGCGAGGTCTTCGGGGGCGAGGGGCGACACACCCGTGGACAGGACGGCGGCTCGGGTCATGGAGGTTCCGGGGGATCGAGTCGGACGGGGCACGGTGGAGGCGATCCGGGGGGCTCTGATGCCACTTCGTCACGTTGGGTTCACCTCGCCACTGTCCGTTTCCGGCCACGCCCCGTGCGGCGGCCGGGGACTCTCGACGCCGCCTTCCGGACGGCGACCCGGCGTGAGGGTCGCCGGGAGCGGGCCTAGCCTGGAGGTATGCGTTCGTACACCCCACTCCTGGCCCTGGTGACCGACCTGGTCTGCGTGCTCGTCTTCGTCGTGGTGGGCAAGGCCGACCACGCGACCGGTCTGGCCCCGGCCGCGGTGGCCGGGACGGCGTGGCCGTTCGTGGTCGCGTTGCTCGCCGGTTGGCTCGCCACCCTGGCGTGGCGCTCACCCTCCCGGATCTGGCCGACCGGAGTGTTCGTGTGGGCGGTGACCGTGATCGGCGCGATGCCGTTGCGCCTGCTCACCGGGGAGGGAGCGCCGCTCTCCTTCGTCGTGGTGACGTCGCTGTTCCTGGTGGTGACCATGCTCGGTTGGCGGACCGTGGCACTGTTGGTCTCCAGGAAGGGCCGGGCATCGGCCCGAACGGTCGGCCCGGAGGCGTGAGCCGGCCCCGATCGAGTGCGACCTTCGCCGGGACGACCGGGTACGGACCGTTCGTAAGCTGGTGTCGATGAACGAACAACCGGCCCCAGAAGCCAACTCCGACACCACCATCACGGGCGGTGAGGACGAGGCGCGCGAGGTCGGGGTGGGGCCCTGGCCCGGACCCTGGCCGGACGGCGACCACTACGACCCCGGGCTGCTCGCCGACGGCGACCGGCGCAACGTGGTCGACCGCTACCGGTACTGGCGTCGTGAGGCGATCGTGGCCGACCTGGACATGGTCCGCCACGACTTCCACGTGGCCGTGGAGAACTGGTCGCACGACTTCAACATCGGGTCGGTGGTGCGCACCGCCAACGCGTTCGGCTGCGCGGCCGTGCACATCGTGGGCAAGCGCCGTTGGAACCGACGGGGCGCCATGGTCACCGACCGCTACCAGCACGTGCACCATCACCCGGACACCGCTTCGCTGGTGGCCTGGGCGGCCGAACACGACCTGACGCTGATCGGCGTGGACAACCTGCCGGGCGCCGTGCCGTTGGAGACCTACCCGCTGCCGCGCAACGCCGTACTGGTGTTCGGACAGGAGGGCCCGGGACTGTCGGAGGAGGTTCGACAGGTGTGCGCGGCGGTGCTGTCCATCGCCCAGTTCGGTTCGACCCGGTCGATCAACGCGGGGGCCGCCGCGGCGATCGCCATGCACGCCTGGGTCCGGGCGCACGTGTTCGCGCAGCCCGTTCCCGACGCGGCGACCACACCCACTCCGTGATTCGTCCGTGATCTAACATGAACGGATCGCCCCCCTACCAGGAAGTAGCAAGGATGAGTCCGATCGTCACGTCCGTCGCTCGCGCCGCCACACTGGACGACGTCCCCGACCTCGCCCGTGTCCTCAGCAGTTCGCTGCACGACGACCCGCTCTTCCGTTGGCTCTTCCCCGACAACGAGAACCGCATGGCCAAGGTGCGTCGCTTCTTCGCCCTGACCACCGGTTACGGCTATGTCCCCGGCGGGGACACCCGCCTGACCGCCATCGCCGAATCCGAGGATTCCGTCCCGGTCCCCCGCGCCGTCGCGCTGTGGGCGCCGCCCACGAGCAACCCCGAGGGGCCGCTGGTGTCACTGCGCACCTGGCCGCACTGGGGGTCCCTGCTCGGACGCGGTCGGGTCGCCGCGTTCGTCCGGATCTTCGCCGAGTGGAAGATGGCCGCCCCACAGGAACCCCACCTGTACCTGGCCGGACTCGGAGTCGACCCGAGCGCGGCCGGCGCCGGGGTGGGCGGTGGGCTGCTCTCCGCCGGGCTGGACGAGGCCGACTCCCAGGGACTGCCGGTGTTCACCCAGACGCTCAACGACAAGAGCATCGGGTTCTACGAACGGTTCGGGTTCCGGGTCGTCCACGAGATCCCGCACGAGGACGTCGGGACCGGCTACTTCCTGTTGCGGCAAGCGTCCTGACCGTTCCCACCGAACCGCCCACCCGTGACGTGACCGTGATCTAGCATGTCGGTGACGACCTTCGGGAAGGACGGGACCGATGCCCGCGACGGCCAGCTCTGTGAAGTCGATTCGTACCGCCACCATGGACGACGTCCCCGCCATCGCACGGGTGCTCGGCCGTGCCTTCTACGGTGACCCGCTGTTCCGGTGGTTCTTTCCCGGGAACGAGACCCGCATGGCGCGTTCCATCCGGATGTGCGCCCTCACCGCGGGTTTCGATCTCGTTCCCGACGGTGAGGCCCACGTCTTCGAGACCGATGAGGACGGGCGCCGGGTGGTGCGCGGCGCCGGCCTGTGGAAGCCTCCCGGCGACGACGCCAAGGAGAACGCGACGATGCTCCGGTCCCTGCCGCATCTGGCGTCGATGCTGGGGGTACGGCACCTGCCCCGGGTCATGCGCTACATCGCCGACCTCAAGGGGTCGGTCCCCGAGGAGCCGCACTGGCACCTGAGGGCGATGGGCACCGACCCGGCCGCCCGTGGCACCGGCGTGGGTTCGAGCCTGCTGCGCGCCGGACTCGCCCAGGCCGACACCGACGGGGTCCCGGTGTACCTGTACACGACGAACCCGGCCAACATCGGCTTCTACGAGCGGTTCGACTTCCGCGTCGTCCGAGCCGTCAACGACCCGGACTTCCCCTCCACCTACTGCATGCTCCGCCCCTCCGTCTGACCCCGGTCGGGACCGCCCGGGTCCGTGGCATCGCGCGCCAGACACCGAGCAGGACACCGGGCCGCTTCGGCGGTCGAAGGAGTGAACGAGCAGGGGCCGCCTCCCGTTGGGAGACGGCCCCGACTCACGACCGGGGATCGGAACTAGCCGATGCCCTTGCCGAGCGAGCCCAGCAGGTCGCGGTTGAGCTGGGAGATGGTGTCCAGCGGGATGCCCTTCGGGCAGACCGCGGCGCACTCACCGATGTTGGTGCAGCCGCCGAAGTCCTCTTCGTCCTGCTGGTTGATCATCTTCACCACGCGAGAGGCGCGCTCGGGCTGTCCCTGCGGGAGCATGCCCAGGTGCGTGACCTTCGCGGCGGTGAACAGCATGCTGGACGCGTTCGGGCAGGCCGCCACGCACGCGCCACAACCGATGCAGGTCGCGGCGTCGAACGCGCGGTCGGCGTCCGGCTTCGGGATCGGGTTGGCGTGGGCGTCCGGGGCGGTACCGGTGGGCGCGCTGATGAAACCGCCCGACTGGATGATGCGGTCGAACGCACCACGGTCGACGACGAGGTCCTTCACGACCGGGAACGCCTTGGCCCGCCACGGCTCGACCGTGATGGTGTCGCCGTCGTTGAAGCTGCGCATGTGCAGCTGACAGGTGGTCGTGCGCTCGGGGCCGTGCGCCTCACCGTCGATCACGACGCCACAGGCGCCACAGATGCCCTCACGACAGTCGTGGTCGAAGGCGACCGGGTCCTCGTTCTCGAGCGTGAGCTTCTCGTTGAGAACGTCGAGCATCTCGAGGAAGGACATGTCCTCCGAGACGTCCGTGAGCTTGTACGTGACCATCCGGCCTTCGTCGTCACGGCCCTTCTGGCGCCAAACGCGCAGGGTGATGTTCACTTGTAACTCCGCTGCTTCATCTCGACGTACTCGTACTCCAGAGCTTCCTTGTGGAGCACGGGCTTGCTGTCAACGCCGGCGAACTCCCAGGCGGCGACGTAGGCGAACTCGTCGTCGTGACGCAGCGCCTCACCGTCGTCGGTCTGGCTCTCCGCCCGGAAGTGACCACCGCAGGACTCGCGACGGTGCAGGGCGTCGACGCACATGAGCTCACCGAGCTCCAGGAAGTCGGCCACGCGGTTGGCCTTCTCCAGAGCCTGGTTGAACTCCTCGTTGGTGCCGAGCACCTTGACGTCGCGCCAAAACTCCGCACGCAGCTCGCGGATGAGGTCGATGGCCTTGCGCAGACCCTCTTCGTTGCGCTCCATGCCGCAGTAGTCCCACATGATGTGGCCGAGCTCCTTGTGGAAGGAGTCGACGGTGCGGGAACCGTTGATGGAGAGCAGCTTGTCGATCCGGTTGGTGACCAGGTCCTTGGCCTCGACGGCGTCGGGGTGGCTCTCGTCGACCTTCTCGAACGGACCTTCCGCCAGGTAGTCGTTGATGGTGTTCGGCAGGACGAAGTAACCGTCCGCCAGACCCTGCATCAGCGCGCTGGCGCCCAGGCGGTTGGCGCCGTGGTCGGAGAAGTTGGCCTCACCGGTCACGAACAGGCCCGGGATGGTGCTCTGCAGATCGTAGTCGACCCATAGGCCACCCATGGTGTAGTGCACCGCCGGGTAGATGCGCATCGGAACCTCGTACGGGTTCTCACCGGTGATGCGCTGGTACATGTCGAACAGGTTGCCGTACTTGGCCTCGACGGCATCCCGACCCATGCGCTCGATGGCGGCCGCGAAGTCCAGGTACACGCCCAGACCACCGGGGCCGACGCCGCGACCCTCGTCGCAGACGTTCTTGGCGGCGCGGGAGGCGATGTCACGCGGCACCAGGTTGCCGAAGGCCGGGTAGATGCGCTCCAGGTAGTAGTCGCGCTCGTCCTCGGGGATCTGACGCGGGTCGCGGTCGTCGCCGCCCTTCTTGGGCACCCAGATCCGACCGTCGTTACGGAGCGACTCGCTCATCAGGGTCAGCTTGGACTGGTAGTCGCCGCTGACCGGGATGCAGGTCGGGTGGATCTGCGTGTAGCAGGGGTTGGCGAAGTACGCGCCCTTGCGGTGCGCGCGCCAGGCGGCGGTGACGTTCGAGCCCATCGCGTTGGTGGACAGGAAGAACACGTTGCCGTAACCGCCGGTGGCCAGGACCACGGCGTCGGCGAAGTGCGTCTCGATCTCACCGGTGACCATGTCGCGGGCGATGATGCCGCGCGCCTTGCCGTCCACGATGACCAGCTCCAGCATCTCGTGCCGGGTGTGCATCTTGACGGTGCCGGCGGCGATCTGCCGCTCCTGGGCCTGGTAGGCGCCGATCAGCAGCTGCTGACCCGTCTGCCCGCGGGCGTAGAAGGTACGGGAGACCTGCACGCCACCGAAGGAACGGTTGTCGAGCAGACCGCCGTACTCGCGGGCGAACGGAACACCCTGGGCGACGCACTGGTCGATGATCTCGACACTGGTCTGCGCGAGGCGGTAGACGTTCGACTCGCGGGAGCGGAAGTCACCACCCTTGACCGTGTCGTAGAACAGGCGGTGGATGCTGTCGCCGTCGTTGCGGTAGTTCTTCGCGGCGTTGATGCCCCCCTGCGCGGCGATGGAGTGCGCGCGCCGGGGGCTGTCCTGGTAGCAGAACGAGGAGACGTTGTAGCCCGCCTCGCCCAGGGTCGCCGCGGCGGAGGCACCGGCCAGGCCGGTGCCCACGATGATGACGGAGAGCTTGCGCCGGTTCGCGGGGTTGACCAGCTTGGCCGAGAAACGGCGCTTGTCCCAGCGCTCGTTGATCGGCCCCTCGGGGGCCTTCTCGTCCCGGATCGGGGAGCCCTCGGTGTAAAGGTCGGTGTCAGACAATTAACTCACCAGTCCAAAGGTGACCGCCAGGGGCGGAAGCAGGAACCCGACGGTCACGACCAGCGCGATCGCCACGGCCACGGCGTTGATCTTGCCCTGGCGCGCGGCGGTGTTGGCGCCCAGGGTGGCCATGCCACTCCAGATGCCGTGTCGCAGGTGGAAGCCGACCGCGATCACCGCGGCGATGTAGAACAGCGTCACGAACCAGAACTCGGGCTGGAAACCGTTCACGAGTCGCTCGTAGGGGCTGTCCGACTTGCCGCCGGGGGCGATCACGTTCACCGTCAGGTGCAGGATGTGGAAGATCACGAAGAGCGCGATCAGCACACCGCCGTAACGCATGGTGTAGGAGGAGTAGGTGCGCTTCACCCGCTTCTTCACCACGTAGCGCTGCTGACGCGCCTTGCGCGCGCGGATCGTCAGCACCGCCGCCGAATAGATGTGGATCAGGATGCTCGCGAGGAGAACGATCCGGAAGATCCACAGGAAGCCGCTCTCGGGCAGGAGAGGGTAGCCGATCTCACGGAGTCCGTGAGCGTAGCCGTCGAAGGCCTCCTGGCCCGCGAAGACTTTCAGGTTGCCGTACATGTGCGCGATCAAATACAGCACGAGGATCGCACCGGAGGTCGCCATCGCTGCCTTCAGCGCCACCGTGGATCCGTAGGCCGTAGACCGCTTCTTGGTCAAGGTACTGTTCGCCACAGCCTGTCACTTTAAATTCGAGTTAAGCCCGACGTCCAAGTCATCGCGACCCTAGTGTCCATAGCCTTAGGCTATCAACCATGCAGTTCCAGCAGCTCGCCTACTTCGTCGCTGTGGCCCGCACACGCCATTTCACCCGTGCAGCCGAGCTTTCACGCGTCGCTCAGCCGAGTTTGAGCAAACAGATCCGCAGCCTTGAGAAGGAGTTGGGTGCGCCGTTATTCAGTCGTGCCCGGGGAAACATCACACTCACGCCGGCGGGCGAGGCGCTGCTTCCGCTCGCCCAACGCATCCTCACCGACCTGGAGACGGCCCGTCGTGAGGTGGCGGAGCTGGCCGGCGTGCGGCGCGGCCGGGTGCGATTGGGGGCGACCCCGTCCCTGTGCGCGGGGCTGCTGGCGGACGTTCTCGCCGACTTCCATACCCGCTTCCCCGGGATCGAACTCCACGTGGAGGAGAGCGGCTCGCGCGACCTCATCCGCAACCTGGGCCGCGGCGAACTGGACATGGCCCTGATCATCCTCCCGCTGCAGAGCAGCGATCCGGACTTCTCCACCACCCCGATCCTGCGGGAGAACCTCGTGGTGGCCAGCCCCACCTCGGGGCCCGCGCCGAACGGGCGTGCCTCGATGCGCATCACCGAACTCCAGGGGCGACCCCTGGTCATGTTCCGGCGGGGATACGACGTTCGCGAGGCGACGCTGCGCGCCTGCCGCGCCGCCGGCTTCGAGCCGGAGTTGGCCGTGGAGGGCGGCGAGATGGACGCCGTACTGCGGTTCGTCGAGGCCGGCCTGGGGTTGGCGGTGGTGCCCAGCATGGTGCTGCGCAACCGGCCCGGCCTGCGAGGCACACCGTTGTCCCGCCCCCGCCTGCTGCGCACCGTGGCGCTGGCCCGGCGCAAGGACGTGGAACCCTCGCACTCCGCGGACGCGTTCCGCCGGCACCTGAACACCTACCTGCTGGCGATGGGTCCGGAGGACCTGGGTCCCGACCTGGAGGTCCTCATCTCCGCGACGGACGCCGGAGGCCCCCGGAACCGACATGGTGAGACGCCGGACGACGGACTGTCCACGTCCACCTGACACACCCGCCCCTTCCCTCGAACAACCGCGGGCCACCGGAACCACCGCCCCGCGACGAGGTGGAGGAGGGGCGCGGGCGTCGGCCGAGTACCTCACCGGGGAGGGCACGTCATGACCGAGCGGCCCTTTCCGGGTGTGGCGAGGCTCGGACGAGGGCGCGAGGTGGTCTTGGACCTACCGCACCGCCTGTAGGTCACCCGGCCTCCCAGGACGAGTTCGAAATGGGCTGTTGCGACGTCACCGAGTGCTGCACGGAGGGGATCCGCATCACCGGCAACGCGCTGATCCCGCTCGGGGAGCGTGTGGTGGACCGCGGGCACGACCCGTTGGTGTGGCCTGGTTCGACGATCGGGATGCGACCGAAGGGCACCCCGATCACGCCGGACATCCGCGACTCCGAGCCCCGGCGGGAGCGGGGCGGAGCCTGGATCGAAGGCCTGGGCGTCGGGCGTTCTCCCGCCGCCCCGACTCCGTTTCGGTGGAATCGGAGGAAGGGGCGCGGATCGTCCCTTGGAAGCGCCCGTGACCGGTGGTCGTTTTCGACGGTGGAATTTCTTCCTGTACTAGCGAAAAGGCCAGGGGAATCACCTTTGTCATGGCTTCGGGGAATTCTCGACTTCGTCGTAGGGGCGGGATAGCTTTGCCCTCCCCAGTCGACGGCGGGAGCGTGCGGGCATGGCCGGTGAACACAGCCTCAAGAAGCACTTCGACGGCGCGGCGGCGCGCAGGCTCGGTGATTCCATCCGGGCGGTGTTTCCAGGGTTCGACGTGGAATCCTACGCAGCGGAGGTCGATCGGGAGGTCGGTCCCCTGGAGCTCAAGGACCGGGTGCTCGTGATGGCGCGGGGCCTACGGGACCGACTTCCCGGGCACTACCCCGAGGCGGTCTCCGTCCTGGTCGCCTCGCTCAAGGCCCCCTTGGGCGAGGACGAGGGCATGTTCAACGAGGGGTTCCACCTCATGGCCGTGGCCCGGTTCGTGGAGGAGTACGGGCTGGAGCACCCGGAGTCCTCGCTGCCCGCCCTGGTGGAGATCACCAAGCGGCACACCGGTGAGTTCGCCGTCCGACCGTTCGTGCGACGGCACTACGAACCGACCATGGCGCTGATGCGCGCCTGCGCGGTCGACCCCGACCACAACGTGCGCCGGTTCGCCAGCGAGGGCATCCGGCCCCGGCTGCCATGGGCGAGCCGGCTCCCCGAGTTCGTCGCCGATCCCCTACCCGTGCTCGAAGTGTTGGAGGAGCTGCGCAGCGACCCCTCCAAGTACGTGCGCACGTCGGTGGCCAACAACCTCAACGACATCGCCCGTGAGCATCCCGACCTGGTCCTGGACCTGGTCGAGCGGTGGACCCGGGAGAGCCCCACCCCAGAGACCGCGTGGACGGTTCGGCACGCCCTGCGCACCCTGGTCAAGGAGGGCGATCAGCGGGCCCTGGCACTGCTCGGCGCCACCGGCGGCGAACACGTCCTCGCCCACGGACTCGCCCTGTCCCCTGGCGTGCTGGACCTGGGCGGGACCCTGCTGGTGCGGGTCGAACTGGAGAACACCGACACCCGCCCGCACATGACGGTGGTCGACTACGTGGTGCACCACGTCCGCGCCGACGGCTCCCGGGGCCGCAAGGTGTTCAAGTGGACCAAGGTGGAGCTGTGCTCCGGGGAACGTCGGTCCCTGGAGAAGAAGCACCCGGTGCGCCCGATCAGCACCCGCACCTATCACCCGGGCGAACACCTGGTGGAGGTCCAGGTCAACGGCCTGGTCAAGGCGTCCGCCGCCTTCGACCTCCACGTCTGAACGGTCGCCGCCTGACCGCGGCCGGGCCGACCCCGGCCCCGGGTTCGGCTCGTTCCGCGGGTCCCGGGTCAAAAGCCGCGCTGGGCCCAACCCTCCAGGTGGGCGGCGGCCTCGGCGATCGTGGTGGACTCGCCGTGGCCGGGGTGCACCACGGTGTCGCCCGGCAGGACCGTCAACTGGTCGCGGATGGAGGCGATGATGGTCGGAAAGTCCGACGACGGCTGGCCGGTGGCGCCTGGGCCGTCCGGGAAGAGCGTGTCCCCGCTGAACACCACCCCGAGCTCCGGGGCGTACAGGGACACCCCGCCCGGGGTGTGCCCCGGGGTGTGCAGGATGGTCAACTCGATCCCGCCCGCGGTCAGGGCCTCACCGTGCAACAACGGGGCGTCGGGTTCGCGGTAGGGGTGTACCTGCTCCCAGAGCTCGGCGTCGTCGGGGTGCAGCAGGATCGGGGAATCGGTGAGGTCGGCCAGGGCCACCGCGGCGTCGATGTGATCGCTGTGTCCATGGGTGCACACGATCGCCATGAGTTCGCGATCGCCCAGGCCTCGGGCTATGCGCTCGTGGTCGTGGGAGGCATCGATCACCACCGCGGTATCGTCGTCGCCGACGATCCACACGTTGTTCTCGACATTGGACTCGGAACCTTCCAAACTGAAGATCCCTGAGGTACGTAGCCGCTGGACGGGCGACTGGGAACTCACAGGCTCACCACCTGAACGTCTTACGGGGCAGGAGCTTCGAGCCTATCGGGCGCGGTCCCCTCGCACACGCTGTTCGGGTCGGCTTCACCGGTGTGTCAAGGGTTCGGGGCATCGAAGTCGCGGCGCAGCGTGTAGGGCTGGATCAGGCCGAGACCGTGCGCGTGCCGGGCCCTGACCTGCACCACCTGGATCCCCTCCACCCCTTCGAGGTTCTCGGCGAGGCCCTCGTCGATGAGGACGGTCCCTGGTCGGGCGAAGGAGGTGAGCCGACTGGATCGGTTGACCGTGGTGCCGAAGACGTCGCCGTGCAGGGTCAGCACCGGGCCGTAGGCCACGCCCACCCGCACGTCGGGGACCTCCACGTGGGTCTTGACCCCCGAGGCCAGACGCAGCGCGATGTCGGCCGCCTGGGTGGGCGAGTCGGCCACGAAGAGCACCTCGTCGCCGAGGGTCTTGACCACACGGCCGCCCCCGGAGGCGATGATGTCGGCGGCGGTCGCCTCGAAGCCCTCCACCACACCGGCGAGTTCCATCTCGTCGAGCTCGCGGCTGAGCGTGGTGAAGGAGACCAGGTCGGCGAAGCCCACGATCAGCGGGTAGTAGTTCGGGATGATGTCGCTGCCGTTGGACATCACGGCCAGCGTGCGCGCCGTGGACGCGGCCAGTTGCCGACGCCAGATGTGCAGCAGCAGGCGCTCGACGTCCGGCAGCAGCTCCTTGACCTGGTTCATCAGCGGACTGTTGGCCAGGTCCTCGCCGCCGTCCTGGAAGATGAGCGTGCTGAGGATGCTGGTCTGCCAGTCGGCCAGGCGGGCCATGGTCTGCCCCATCGCGCGGGCGAAGCGGACCACACCCTCCTCGTCGAGGACGCCCTCCTCCAGCAGGGAGTGGGCGATGCGCAGGGCCTCGACGTCGCTCTCGGCGAAGATGATCGTGTCGTCACCAAGGGTGGGAAAGCCCAGGGCACGCCAGACTCGGCCGGCGAGCTCGGGATCGGCTCCGGCGAGCTCGACCGCCTGTTCCCTGGTGTAGACCGCTTCTCCACCGAGTAGGGCGGACTCGATCGCTTTCGGGTCAGGACGCGACGGCATACGTTCTCTTTCACGGGACCTTCCCCGCCGGGCGGGGAGCAATCTCTATGGCACCGGCCCGGGGGCACGGCCTTGGCTCCGGTTTCAGCCTACTCCCACACCCCGTGGGGCCCGGGTGACGAAACCGCTGGTCAGCCCTGTGGTCCGGCCGGGTGGTCCGGCCGCTGGGCCGAGTTGACCTGGCGGTAGATCTCCGACTGGAACCACTGGGGTTCAGGCACCCTTTGAAGGACCATGCCCTCCTGTTCGGACGCCGACTGAATGGACAACGTTCCGTACCGCATGATCCGTTCCCACAGGGAGATGTTGAACGAGACGTCGTTCACCCTGGCGAGCGGCATGTCGCGGCCCTGCTTGGAGATGATGCCGTCGCGCATCATGAGCCGCCGGTTGGTGAGGATGTAGACGGTGGTCGACCACTTGAGCATGGGGACGAACCAGAGGGCCAGCGCGGCGACGACCCCGACGACCACCACGACGCCTCCGGCGATGAGGCTCCACTCCTCGCTCCAGGGAATGAAGAACAGTGCCGTACCCACCACCGCGATGATGACGAACAGCATCACGAACTCACCCGCGAGGACGGTCCAGTGTTGCCGTGCGACGTGGACGAGTTCCTCGTCGTCGGAGAGATAACGGTCCGCGATAGCCATACCGGTGATAATGACACAAGCTTCCGCGCCGCGGGAGACACGAATTCGTCCCTGTGGACGACTCTTCCGTGGCTCGGCGGCCCGCGGCTCAGCCACCGGGGCGCACGTGCACCACGTCTCCCACGCTCAACGCCTTCTCCCCCGTCGGTCCGGCCACCACCAGTCGGGCCTGGTCGTCCACCCGGGCGGCGGTGCCCTCCAACAGGCGGTCTCCGGGCAGGTGGACCCGGACCCGGCGGCCCAGGGTGACGCACACGCGGCGGTACTCGTCGGCCAGGCCACCGGCCTCGGCGTCCCCCGAGGCCGCGGCCCAGGCGACATAGCGTTCCTCGAACGCGGTCAGGACGGCGCGCAGCAGTTCGGCGCGCCCCACCTCTCCGGCCCCCTCGGCCCGCAGCGAGGTGGCGGTCTCCACCGGCAGGTCGTCCCGGTCCTGGGAGACGTTGAGGCCCATGCCCACCACCACTCCCACCCGGTCGGGGGCGGAGAAATCGGCCTCGGCGAGGATCCCGGCGAGCTTGCCGTCCCGGTCCTCCCCCGGGACCAGGACGTCGTTGGGCCACTTCAGTGCGGCCGGCACCCCGGTCACCTCGCGCACCGCGGCGACGGCGGCCAGCCCCATCAACGGGGACACCCATCCCAGACGTTCCGAGGGGACGGACGGCCGAACCAACAGCGAGAAGGTGAGGGCCGCCCGCGCCGGGGTGGTGAACCCGCGCCCCAGCCGCCCCTTCCCGGCGGTCTGGTGCTCGGTGACCAGCACGGTCCCCTCGGGCGCCCCTTCCTTGGAGCGGATGGCCAGGTCGGTGTTGGTGGAGCCGGCCTCGGGCACCACCTCCACGCTCCGCCAAAGTCCACCCGGCCGCACCACGGCGGCGGTGAGGGCGGTCTGGTCCAGAACGGGGATCTCGTCGCTGTGTTCACCGGTCATGACCCCATTACAGCAGCGCCGAGCACTCCATCCGTCGATCGCCCCGTTGGAAGGCGCTCGGGCCCCGCGCCCGGAGGGGACGCGGGGCCCGAGGACCTTCGGGGCCGGTCAGCCGGTGTTCTGGAGACCGGCGGCCACACCGTTGACGGACAGCAGGAGCAGCCGCTCCAGGTGCTGACCGTCCTGTTCCGACAGGGAGTCCGCCTCCTCGCCGCGCAGCGCCTCAAGGGCCCGCAACTGCAGGTGGCTGAGCGCGTCCACGTACGGGTTGCGCAGGTCGACGGCCCGGGACAGGATCGCCCGGTTCTCCAGCAGACGGCTGTGCCCGGTCACCTGCAGGACCAGGCTCCGGGTCAGGTCGTACTCGTTGAGGACCTTCTCGGTGAGCTCGGGACGGCCGCCCAGCGCCAGGTACCGCTCGGCGATGGTGCGGTCGGTCTTGGCCAGGCTCATCTCCGCGTTGTCCAGCAGCGACGCGAACAGCGGCCACTCCCGGTAGGCGGCCTGAAGGGTGGGCAGGTCCGCGACGGCGGCCAGACCGGTGCCGAGCCCGAACCAACCGGGCAGGTTGACTCGGGTCTGGGTCCAGGCGAACACCCACGGGATCGCCCGCAGGTCGCCGAGGCCCTTGGCCGCCCCACGCCGGGAGGGGCGCGAGCCGAGCCGCAGCTCTCCCAGCTCCTCCAACGGGCTGACCTGGGAGAACCACACCGCGAAGTCCTCGGTGCCGATCAGCTCCAGGTAGGCCTCCTGAGCGGCGGAGGCGATGGTGTCGGCGTGGGGGCGAAAGCGCTCGGCGGCGGCGCGTTCGCGTTCTTGCACCTCGTCGGTGGAGGCCATCAGGACGGCGTGGCCGACCTGTTCGATGTGGCGACGGGCGATGGCGGACTGCCCGTAGCGGGCGAAGATGACCTCGCCCTGTTCGGTGACCTTGAACCGGCCGTCCACCGAACCCGGGGCCTGGGCCAGCAGGGCACGGCTGGCCGGTCCGCCTCCGCGGCCCAGGGAACCGCCCCGGCCGTGGAACAGGGTCAGGCGCACGTCGTGTTCACGGGCCCATGAGGACAGTCGGGCCTGGGCGTCGTACAGGCGCAGGGTCGCGCTGACCGGGCCGACGTCCTTGGCGGAGTCGCTGTAGCCGAGCATGACCTCCAGACGACGGTCGTTGTCGACCAGCCGCTTCCGCACCTGGGGCAGGTCGAGCATCCCGGCCAGGACCTGGGGCGAGGCCTCCAGGTCGGCGCCGGTCTCGAACAACGGGATGACGTCCAGGACCGGCACCCGCTTGGGCGGCAGGGCGTAGGTGGCCAGCTTGTACACGACCTCGATGTCCTCGGCCGTACGCGTGAAGCTGACGATGTAGCGACGGCAGGCCTCCACACCGAAGCGCTCCTGGATCCAGGAGATGGTGCGCAGGGTGGCCAGCACCTCCTCGGTGCGTTCGGACAACTCGCCGCCCGCCTCCAGTTCGGCGAGCGCCGCAGCGTGCACCTCGCTGTGCTGGCGGATCTCCAGCTCGGCCAGGTGGAAACCGAACGTCTCGGCCTGCCACACCACGTGCTGGAGCTCGCCGTAGGCCTGTCGCGTGGCCCCGGCCGCGACCAGGGATTCCTGCACCAGACGCAGGTCGGCGAGGAAGGCGTCGGCGTCGGGGTAGGCGAGGTCGGCGTCGCGCTCACGGGTGGCGCGCAACCGCGCGGTGGCCAAAAGCAGCAACTGGCGGTGGGGCTCGTTGGGCGAACGCTTCCCGACCTCGGCCATCAGCGTCGGATAGGCGGCCTTGGCCTCGGTGAGGACGTCGAGCAGGCCCCGGCTCGCGGGGGTGAGGTTGGAGTAGGCGGTGAGGGTCCGTCCCACCTGCTCGCAGGCGTTCTCCAGGGCGCGCAGGACGTGTTCGGACTGGATGGTGATGGCCTCCCGGGTCACCTCGTGGGTGACGAACGGGTTGCCGTCGCGGTCACCGCCGATCCAGCTGCCGTAACGGACGAAGGGGGTGGCTCGGGGCGCGCGGGTGCCCGTGCCCTCGGGGTCGATGGCGGCGTCCAGGGTCCGGTACACCTTCGGCAGGGTCGAGAAGATCGTCTCGTCGAAGGCGGCCAGGGCCGTGCGCACCTCGTCCAGCGGGTCGAGCTTGGTGTAGCGAAGCTGCGAGGTCCGCCAGAGGAGGTCGATCTCCTCAAGCAGGCGACGGTGGGTCTCGGCCGCCGCGGTGCTGCCTTCGTGGGCGCCGTGCCAGGCGTCCAACTGGGCGCTGATGCGCAGAATGGAGGTGGACACGGCACGGCGTCGCGCCTCGGTGGGGTGGGCGGTGAGAACCGGGTGGAACTCCATGCCCTCGACGAGTTCGGTGAGCCGTTCCTCGCCGCCCCCGCTCTCACGGATGGCGCGCACCGCGGCGGCCAGGGACTCGTGGGGCGGGTTCGCGGCGTCGTCTCGCTCGCGCAGGGCGCGCATGCGCTGGTGTTCCTCGGCCAGGTTGGCGAGGTGGAAGTAGACCGTGAACGCGCGGGCGACCTGCTTGGCGCGTTCCAACGGCCAGGCGCCGACGATCGCGGTGATCTCCTCGGTGGTGACGGAGCCGTCACGGGCCCCGATCACGGCGTGGCGGAGTTTCTCGACATCGGCGAGCAGTTCCTCACCGCCGCTTTCGGCGAGGACCGTTCCGAGCATCTCGCCGAGCAATTTGACGTCATTCCTGAGCTGCTCGGGTACTTCCTGCCGGGCACTGTCACGTTCTGCGCTAACCGCTGTCATGAGGCCGACGATACCGAGATCGCCCCTGCGCACACACGGTCGGGGGTGTGTTCTCGCCCGCTTTGCCATCGCGTTAACAATTGTGTCGGGGACGAGTGAATTCACAGCGACTCACGCATTTTTCGGCATATCGCACGGCTTTCGCTCCCTTCCCGACCCGACGCACCCTCCGGGCTCCGGGTCCACCCGGAACCACCCGAACCGACACGTAAGCGAGGGGCACCCTCGGACCTACCGGACCCTCGGAGCTACCCTGGACGGTTATGGCCACCGAAGCCCCAGAACCGCTCTCCGCTTCCGAGATCGACATACACACGACCGCGGGCAAGCTCGCGGACCTGCAACGACGCAGGTACGAAGCCGTGCACGCCGGGTCCCGTCGCGCTGTCGAAAAGCAGCACGCGAAGGGCAAGATGACCGCGCGCGAGCGGATCGACGCACTGCTCGATCCCGGCTCGTTCGTGGAGTTCGACGCCCTGGCCCGCCACCGCTCGACCAACTTCGGGTTGGACGCCGACCGCCCGTACGGCGACGGCGTCGTGACCGGGTACGGAACCGTGGACGGACGCCCCATCGCGGTGTTCAGCCAGGACGTCACCGTCTTCGGCGGTTCACTGGGCGAGGTCTACGGTGAGAAGATCTGTAAAGCCCTCGACCACGCCCTCACCAACGGGTGCCCCGTGGTGGGCATCAACGAGGGTGGCGGCGCCCGCATCCAGGAGGGTGTGGTCGCGCTCGGCCTGTACGCCGAGATCTTCAAGCGCAACACCCACGCCTCCGGTGTGATCCCGCAGATCTCCCTGATCATGGGGGCCACCGCGGGCGGTCACGTGTACTCGCCGGCCCTGACCGACTTCGTGGTGATGGTCGACAAGACCTCCCAGATGTTCATCACCGGACCCGACGTGATCAAGACCGTCACCGGTGAGGACGTGTCCATGGAGGAGCTGGGCGGCGCCGCCACCCACTCCGGCACCTCGGGCGTGGCCCACTACATGGGCGCCGACGAACAGGACGCCATCGACTACGTCAAGACGCTCCTGTCGCACCTTCCCGACAACAACCTCGAGGACCCGCCGCCGCTGGCCCCCGAGGAGGACCTCGGCGACGAGGTCACCGACGGCGACCTGGCCCTGGACACCTTCATCCCGGACTCGGCCAACCAGCCCTACGACATCAAGCGGGTCATCGAGGCCGTCCTGGACGACGGTGACTTCCTCGAGGTGCACGAGCGCTTCGCGACCAACATCGTGGTGGGATACGGCCGGGTGGACGGACAGTCCGTCGGCATCGTCGCCAACCAGCCGATGAGCTTCGCGGGTTGCCTGAACATCGACGCCTCCGAGAAGGCCGCCCGGTTCGTGCGCACCTGCGACGCCTTCAACATCCCGGTGCTGACCTTCGTGGACGTGCCCGGGTTCCTGCCCGGCACCGACCAGGAATGGGACGGCATCATCCGTCGCGGCGCCAAGCTCCTGTACGCCTACGCCGAGGCCACGGTCCCCCTGATCACGGTGATCACCCGCAAGGCCTTCGGCGGTGCCTACGACGTGATGGGCTCCAAGCACCTGGGCGCGGACATCAACCTGGCCTGGCCCACCGCGCAGATCGCGGTCATGGGCGCCCAGGGCGCGGTGAACATCCTGCATCGGCGCACCCTGGCCGCGGCCGAGGACGTCGAGGCCGAGCGGGCCCGTCTGGTCGGCGAGTACGAGGACACCCTGTTGAACCCGTACACGGCGGCCGAGCGCGGCTACGTCGACGGGGTCATCATGCCCTCCGAGACGCGGACCCAGGTCGCCAAGGCACTGAAGGCCCTGCGCAACAAGCGCAAGCAGCTCCCGCCCAAGAAGCACGGGAACATTCCGCTGTGAGCGCGCCGAACCCGTCATCGGACAGACCACCGCACCTGGTCGTGGTGCGCGGCGAACCCTCCGCAGAGGAGCTCGCCGCGCTCACGGCCGTGCTCACCGCCCGCGCGGCGGCGGCCCGTGCCGCCGCCGAGAAGGACGGGCCCGAGCGGTCCACGTCCGGATGGCGCGACCGATCGCGCGGTACGCGCACCCCCTTGCGCCCCGGCCCCGGCGCCTGGCGCATGAGCACGAGATGAGCCCTGACGTGCTCCTTCGTTCCCTAGACTCTTCGTTGAGCGGTCGGCGCGTGATCCGCTCCGCGCCCCAGCTGGAGGTTTTCCCATCGTGCGCAAAGTACTGATCGCCAATCGCGGTGAGATCGCCGTACGTATCGCCCGCGCCTGCCGTGACGCCGGTATCGAGAGCGTGGCCGTCTACGCCGAACCCGACCTGGACGCCCTGCACGTCAGGATCGCCGACCAGGCCCATTCCCTGGGCGGGTCCACTCCGGCCGACTCCTACCTGGACATCGACAAGCTCCTGGCCGTCGCCGCCACCACCGGCGCCGACGCCGTGCACCCCGGGTACGGGTTCCTGGCCGAGAACGCCGACTTCGCCCAGGCCGTCATCGACGCCGGCCTGACCTGGATCGGTCCGCCCCCGGCGGCGATCACCGCG
>NZ_DYZD01000291.1 GCF_020741345.1 Nocardiopsis listeri | reverse complement strand
GTCTCGGAGTCCTCGTCGGTCTCCTCTTCCTCGACCTCGACGACCTTGCGGGTCTTGGCCGGGACGTTCTGCTGGGCGACCGGAGGCTGGAAGAGCATGCCGCCGGGCGGGGAGAAGAGGGAACCGGAGGTACCGGGGGTGTTCTCCTCGGTCTCCTCTTCCTCTTCCTCGACCGCTTCCGGGGCGGGTGCCTCGACGGTCTTGGGCGCGCGCGAGCGCGTACGGGAGCGGGTGCGGCCGCGGGAGGTGCTCTCCTGGGTGCCGTTGCCCTCGCCTGCGGAGTCCCCCTTGGGGGCGTTCTTGTCGACCGACCCGCGGGGAGCGTCGTCGTCCTCGGAGGCCACTCGGGTGCGTCGACCACCGGTGGCCACGGGAACGTCCGCGGGTCGCCCCGCGGCGCGGACCGTGCGCCTGCGCACCGGCGTGGGCGAAGAGGTCTTGACCGTTCCACCCTCACCCGAACCGGCCGGCTTGGTGCTCGGTGTGGTCGGTGGTGTGAAGACGTCCTCGGGTTCGGGGGGTGGTCCGGCCGCGCGGCGAGCGCCCTTGGCGGGCGCGGGCCTGGTCACCCGAACCTCGCCGTCCCCCGCTGGGGGCGTCCCCGCTGTGTTCTCGGTTGTTTCAGTTGTACCCGCGGTGCCGTCGGCACCGCTCTTGGGCTCGTTGTCGAGCATCCGGGCGGTCTCCCGTCAAAGTTCTCGGGCGCGCCGTCGGCCGCGTACGGTCCGACGCTGCGGCTCACGAGAACTGTCGTCGCTGTGTCAGCGCCGGCGGCACCTGAGTGTCGCCGGGGCAAAGTCCTGTGGTTACGCCCATGTACCCCGCGTTGGGACCGCTCATGGGCGCGATCCCGTCATGGGCGACGGCCGTGGTGCTCGGGTGCGTCGATCGTTCGTCTCATCGTGTGCGGACCCGGTGCTCTCTGTGGTGGGAGCTTCGGGTCGGTCCGCGTCGAACGGGTCGGCGATCGCACCTGTCACCTCGTCCAGCGGCCCCTGCGCCAGCCGGGTCATCGTGGGTGATGACGGCGGCGCGAGGTCGGCCACGTGGCGAAGGCCGGTCAATACGTCGTCTGGTCGAACAGCAGGTGTCGTGTGCCGTACGACCATTCGAAGTATGGCATATGTCGTGTGTCGCTCCCCTGGGGCGCGCCCATGGGGACCGTCGCACACGTCGATACCGAGTACAGCCGGGCGGGTGTCGAAGCGGCGTCTGCCCTTCTTCGTCATCCGTTCCACCTCGACGCTCTCGGCGGCCAGATAGTCGGCCACCGCCTTGGCGGCGTCGCCGGGGTCGACGTCCGCCATCTCCACTCGCCATACGGAGGCCTGGAGCCGGTCGGCCAGGCCCGTTACCCGAGCCTCGACGACCTCGAGCACGTCGATCCCATCGGGCATGGCCGCGTCGATCGCGTCCTTGACCTGATCGGGCCGGCACTCCTCGGTCATGGTGAGCTCTAGATACTCCGCCTCGCTGGCGACCCCCGTGGGGGCCGCACCGGTGTAGGAGATCTTGGGATGTGGTGAGAAACCGGCGGAGAACGCCACGGGCAGGGAGGCCCTGCGTAGAGCTCTCTCCAGTGCCCGGGCGATGTCACGGTGACTCGCGAATCGCATGCGTCCACGTTTGGCGTAGCGGACTCGGAGCCGTTGGCCGGGTTTGGCGGTGGAGGGTGAGGTGGTGCCCTCGTGTGCGGGGGGCAGCTCAACTCCTTTCCTCATGCCCCCTCTGTACGGGCCGTCGGTGGCGACCCGAAAGGGGCTGTTCCTCGTCCTGTTCAGCGTACGGTGCGCCGCGGTGCACATGCGCCAACAGGACTGCGCATACCGGTTCCTGCCCCGCTGACCTGGAATCGAAAAGTCTCGAACAGATTCCGAGCGGTCCTGCGAACCGGTGTCCACCACCTGAACACGGAGGGCCGGAAAAAAAATCCAAAGAAAATCCGCAACCGATGGCAACCCACCGGCACCCCCGGGAGTCTTACTTTACGTACGGCCCGGCGCGAGCGGGGCGCCGGGCCGTACACCTTCCTCCCCGGGAGGCTTCGGCCCCACGGAAGCGCGAGCGGACACAACGAACGCGAGCGCGCCGCAGGACGAAGACACCCGGAGCGCGAACTTTACTCTTCCACCCCAGGACACACCAGTGCCCTGGGGTTCTTTGTGTCCCGAACCCGCACACACGGTTCCTCGGTCACCTTCGCTCACCTCCCACTCGGGCGGGCCGGAGTCACTGGACGGTGCTCCTGCGCCCACGTGGGCCCTCATCGGTTCAAGGCCCGGTCAGACCACGGTCAGTGGCAGCATCGGGCGCCCCTCGGCCGGATCGTTGATCTGGATCTCGGTGCCCATGCTGGGGCACACACCGCAGTCGTAGCAGGGGTTCCATCGGCAGTCGTCGATCTCCGGCGACTCCTCGCCGTGCAGGGAGTCCTGCCAGTCCTGCCAGAGCCAGCTCCGGTCCAGCCCGGCGTCCAGGTGGTCCCAGGGCAGGACCTCGTCCTCGTCCCGATCGCGAGTGGTGAACCAGTCCAGGTCCACCCCGGTTCCGGCGAGGGCGACCGCGGCCGCCTTCTTCCAACGGTCGTAGGAGAAGTGTTCGCTCCACCCGTCGAAGCGGCCGCCCTCCTCCCAGACCTGTTCCACGATCCGGCCCACACGACGATCGCCGCGGGACAGCAGTCCCTCGATGATCGATGGTCGGCCCTCGTGGTAGCGCAGACCGATCGACCTTCCGTACTTGCGGTCACCGCGCAGTCGGTCCCTCAGCTTGCGCAGCCTGGCGTCCACGTCCTCGTGGGAGGTCTGGCCGACCCACTGGAACGGCGTCTGCGGCTTGGGCACGAACCCGCCGATGGAGACCGTGCATCGGATGTCCTTGCGTCCGGTCACCTCTCGTCCGGTCCGGATGACCTCGGTGGCCAGGTCCGCGATGGCCAGGACGTCCTCGTCCTCCTCGGTGGGCAACCCGCACATGAAGTACAGCTTCACCTGTCGCCACCCGGCCGCGTAGGCGGCGGTGACGGTACGGATGAGGTCCTCCTCGGTGACCATCTTGTTGATCACCCGGCGCATGCGTTCGCTGCCGCCCTCGGGAGCGAAGGTCAGCCCGGAACGGCGGCCGTTGCGGGTGAGTTCGTTGGCCAGGTCGATGTTGAAGGCGTCGACCCGGGTGGAGGGCAGTGACAGGCCGGTGTTGGTCCCCTCGTACTCGTCGGCGAGGTTCTTGGCGATGTCACCGATCTCGCTGTGGTCGGCGCTGGACAGGGAGAGCAGACCGACCTCCTGGAAGCCGGAGTTGCGCACCCCCTCCTCGACCATCCTCTGGACGGTTTTCTGGTTGCGCTCGCGTACCGGGCGGGTGATCATCCCGGCCTGACAGAAACGGCAGCCGCGGGTGCAGCCGCGGAAGATCTCCACGCTGTAGCGCTCGTGCACGGACTCGGCCGTGGGCACGATGGGTTTCTTGGGGTAGGGCCACTGGTCCAGGTCCATCACGGTGTGCTTTTGCACCGTGCCCGGGACCCCCGGCCGGTTCGGGGTACAGGCGGCGATCCGACCGTCGTCGTGGTGGCTCACGTCGTAGAAGCGCGGAATGTACACCCCGCCGGTGGCGGCCAGGCGCAGCAGCAGCCCGTCGCGCCCACCCGGTTCGCCCTCCTCCTTGAACTCCCGGATGATCTCGGTGACGGCCAGGGTGATCTCCTCGCCGTCGCCCAGCACCACGGCGTCCAGGAAGTCCGCGATGGGTTCGGGGTTGAAGGCCGCGTGCCCGCCGGCCAGCACGATCGGGTCGTCCTCGGTGCGGTCGACGGAGCGCCGCGGGATCTCGCCCAGGTCCAGCGCGGTGAGCATGTTGGTGTAGCCCATCTCGCTGGCGAAGCTCAGGCCGAGCACGTCGAAGGCGCGTACGGGGCGGTGACCGTCGACCGTGAACTGTGGGATGCCGTGCTCGCGCATCAGCCTCTCCATGTCCGACCAGACGGCGTAGGCGCGCTCGGCCAGGACCCCCTCGCGTTCGTTGAGGATCTCGTACAGGATCTGCACGCCCTGGTTGGGTACGCCCACCTCGTAGGCGTCCGGGTACATCAGCGCCCAGCGGACCCGGGTGTCGTCCCACTCCTTGACCACGGAGTTGAGCTCACCACCCACGTACTGGATCGGTTTGCTCACCCGACCCAGCAGGGGTTCGATACGCGGGAAGAGACTTTCGACGGACATGGTGTAGGCCTTCGATCGGCGGACATCGTGTCTGCCCGGCCCCTGGTCGGAAACCCTCGGGGCCGGTGTTGCTCACGCGCGGTGGATCTCCCAGGTTACCGGCGCGGGGGGCTTCCGGCCGGTTTTCCACAGGCCCGTTCGGTCCGGGCCCCGGCGGGGCCCGGACCGAACGGGTTCAGTACTCGAAACCGCGGTCGCGGGAGTTGACGCCCAGCACCAGCCCCAAGGCGAGCATGTTCGCCATGATCGCCGTGCCGCCATAGGAGACGAACGGCAGTGGGAGACCGGTGACGGGCACCACGCCCAGGCACATGCCGATGTTGATCAGGCCCTGGAACGAGAACCAGGCGGCCACCCCCACGCACAGCATCCGCGGGTAGGGCAGATCGCAACCGAGGGCGATCCGCAGGATCCGCCAGATCACCACGCCCAACAGCACGATGATCGCCGCGGCCCCGACGAACCCGAGTTCCTCTCCCGCCACGGTGAAGATGAAGTCGGTGTGCTGTTCGGGTACGAACCGACCGTGGGTCTGTTCGCCCTGGAACAGGCCGGTGCCGTCGAACCCGCCGGACCCCACCGCGATGAGGGCCTGAGCGGAGTTGTACCCCGAGCCCTGCGGGTCCGCGGCCGGATCCATCAGGGTGGCGATGCGGTCGACCTGGTAGGGCTCCAACATCTCGAACCACCACACGGCGAACGCGCCGGCGGCCCCGACCGCGAGCATGCTCCCCACCCACACCAGGGGCGCCCTCGACAGGGTGAGCATGCCGAGGAAGGTCGCGCACAACACCAGGCTGGTGCCCAGGTCGGGTTGGAGCATGACCAGGGCGAGCGGGATCGCCACGACCAGCACGCACAGCAGCACGTCGCGGCTCATCGGCCGCGTCTCACCGTCCCTGGGTTCGCCCAGGAAGGTGGCCAGGACCAGGATCAGCCCGATCTTGGCGAGTTCGCTGGGTTGGAACTGAAACCCCGCGACCACGAGCCAGCCCCGCGATCCGTTGATGACCGCACCCAGCGGGGTGAGCACCAGGACCAGGGCGATGATCGTCACCGCGTAGACGATGGGCGCGTAGGCGCGCACCGTCCGGTAGTCGATCGTCGCCACGACCAGGCACACCACCCACGCCACCGTCAGGTGGGCCAGGTGGCGCAGGAGCGCGTCCATGGAGTCACGGGGATCTCCCCCGTCACCCGGCAGGGTCGCCGACCACACCAGCAGCGCCCCGATGGCTCCCAGGAAGAGCACGGCGAGGACGAGGACCCGGTCGAGGCGTCGAGCGCTTCCCGCCGCGGTGGCCGCGGTGCGGCCGAGGTGCCGTCGCCGGAACGTTCCGCTGTAGGTGTCCATCAGAGCTCCAGCGGGTCGATGGAACCGTCCGAACGAACGGTGGGCAGGTCGGAGTGGGGCTCACCGCCGGGCAGCAACTCCTTGCCGCCCCCGAGCCCGTAGATGGCCTTGTAGATCTGGCTCGCGATGGGCGCGGCGGTCTCACCACCGGTACCGCCCTGGGAGACCAGGACGGCCACCGCGTACTGCGGGTCGTCGGCCGGAGCGTAGGAGGCGAACCAGGACGACACCTGGCGCTGTTCGGCGTCGGCGCTGCCGGTCTTGCCCGCCACGGACACCTGGTCCTGCGGGAAGTCGCCGAAGGCCCCGCCACCGGTACCGGACTTGGTCACCTCGGTCAGCGCCTCCTGAAGGTAGCGAAGGGTCTCGTCGCTGACCGGAAGCTCGCCCTTGACCGTCGGTTCGATGGGTTCCACGTCCGACCCGTCCGCGGAGACCAGGGCCTTGGCCACGCGCGGCTCGTACAGGGTCCCGCCGTTGGCGATGGCGGCGTAGGCGGAGGCCAGCTGCAACGGGCTGACCAGGACGTCGCCCTGACCGATCGCGAAGTTGACCGCCTCGTTGGCGCGCCATTCGAAACCCTGGACGCAGTGCTCGTGCGCGAGGCGCTGAAGGTAGGAGGCGTGCGAAGGGTTGGTCTCGGCGATGTCCGGATACCCCTCGTCGGCCCGGGCGCAGTTCGCCTCCCGGGTCTCCTCCCAGAAGGTGCGCTTCCACTCTCGGTCGGGGACGCGGCCACCGGTCTCGTAGGGCAGGTCCACCCCGGTCGGCGAACCGAACCCGTAGCCGCGGGCCATCTCGGCCATCGCCTCCTCCGGCTCGCCATCGGGGTGCAGTCCACCGTCCTTGAGCCACATCTGGTAGCCGAAGTTGTAGAAGACGGTGTTGCAGGAGGCGACGATGGCCTGTTTCAGGGTGATGCTGCCCTGTCCGGCGCCCGCGTAGTTCTCGTAGGACTGCCCGGCCAGGCTGACCGAACCGGGGCAGGCGTAGGTGCTGCGCAGCGAGTAACCGTTCTCGGCCGCCGCCGACATCGACGACACCTTGAAGGTGGAGCCGGGCGGGTAGGTGCCCTGGACCGCGCGGGAGAGCAAGGGTTCGCCCGCCTCCTCGCTGAGGATCTCGTCGAAGGTCTCCTGGTCGATGCCGCCCTGCCAGATGCTCGGGTCGTAGGTGGGCAGGCTCGCCATGGCGACGACTCCGCCGTTGGTGACGTCGAGGACCACGGCGGCGCCGGAGTCGGCGCGGTACTTGGGTCGTGCGCCCGCCATGCCTTCCGCGAGCGCCTTCTCCGCGGCCTTTTGCACCTCGATGTCCATGTGGGTGACGATGTGGCGGCCGGCCACGGGCAGTTCGTCGGAGATCACGTCCATGACCTCTCCGTGGTTGTTCACCCCCAGGGTCCGCAGACCGGCGGTGCCGCGCAGTTCCTGGTCGTAGACGGCCTCCAGGCCGTCCCGACCCACCTGGTCGATGCCGGTGAAGCGGGTGCGCAACTCCTCGCGGGCGTCGAGTTCCTCCTGCGTGACGGGCTGGAGGTAGCCGAGCATCTGCCCGGCGTGCTCGCCCTGCGGATACTCCCGCACGGCCTGGGCCTGCGCGGTGATGCCGGGGAAGTCCTCGGCGCTCTCCATGATCTGCAGCGCCACCGACCCTTCGATCCCCTCGGCGAGGGTGACGGGCTGGTAGGGCGAACCCGGCCAGCAGGGACGCTCGACCTCGGGGCCGCACAACCGTACGCGCTGGCGGAGTTCCTCCACGGGGACGTCGAGGACCTCGGCCAGGTCCGTCAGGACCTTCTCGCCGCCGTCCTCCATCCCCTGGAGTTCGT
>NZ_DYZD01000290.1 GCF_020741345.1 Nocardiopsis listeri | reverse complement strand
TTTTTTCGCGCTACTCGTTCGGACCGGCGTCGGACTCCGGCATGACCTCGGCGAGCGGCTGATCATCGGTCAGCGGCTGCTGCTGACCCTCGACGGCGTCGCCCGCGAGGAAGCTCGTGGCGGCGGTGACGGCGTACTGCTGCCACATCGTCATCTCCGGTTCGACCTCGGCGAGGACGGCGAAGGCGACGTCGCCCCGGTAACCGACGAACCAGTGCAGGGCGGTGTCGTCCTGCTCGGCCCGGGCGGCCTGTCCGTACACGGGTTCCTCACCCGAACCGACCTCGGGGAAGCGGTTGACGACGGCGTCGCGCATGCCTTCGCGGATCACCTCGAGGTGGGCCTCGTTCAGCTCACCGGCTCCGGCCGGGGCCGGCCCCTCCTCGGGGACCAGGGTCGGGGAGTTCCAGGTGCCGTCGGCGATCGCGCCGGCTGCCAGGGCCATGGCGAGCGGGCTCACCTTGACACCGTGTTCGCCGACCATGGCGGCGGCCACGTCGCCCTCGTCGTCGTTGATGTCGACGACCCCGGAGTTGGCGGGCAGGGACAGCTGCCAGTCGGCGCCCAGACCCAGGGCGGCCGCGGACTCGGTGATCTGGTCGCCGCCCACCTCCGAGGCGATGTCGACGAAGCCGACGTTGCACAGGAAGGACAGGTTGCGGCTCAGGTCCGGTTCGCCGGCGAGGAAGCCGCTGCTGGGGTTGGTGAAGGTCCGGTCGCCGATGTCGGACTGGTAGCCGCAGGGCATCGGGCTGCCCGGAGCGACGGCTCCCGAGTCCAGGGCCGCCAGGGAGGACACCAGGGTGAAGGCTCCGCCGGGCGAATAGCTCCCGGTGAAGGCGCCGTCGTCGGAGGCCTGGCCGGAGGCGTTGGCGGCGGCGAGCACGTCTCCGCTGCCGGTGTCGACGGCCACGAGGTAACCGTTGCCCGGCAGGTTCTCCAGGGCGCCTTCCGCGGCGTTTTGGAGTTCGAGGTCCAAGGTGGTCTGTACCCCGCTGCTGCGCACACCGTCCCACGATTCCAGGACGGCGGTCTGCCGTCCGTCCTCGCCGAGGGTGACCACCTGCGTGGTGGCGGTCCCGGCGAGTTCGTGCTGGAAGATGTTCTGCAGGCCGCTCAGGCCTACGGTGTCCCCGGCCTGGTAGGCGCCGGCGACACGGGAGGACACCCGGTGCTCGGCGGTCCCCGCGACATCGCCGAGGAGGAACGGCGCCACCCGCGGCGACAGGTTGATCTCGACCTCCTCGGTCTGTACCCCGGAGATCTTCCCCGCCTCTTCCAGCAGGGTGCGGTCGACGCTGCTGTCGCGCATCAGCACCAGCGGTTGGAACTGTTCGGGCGGGGCGGAGCGCACCCGGTTGAGCAGCGGATCGGGGTCCTCGTCGAGAAGCTCGGCGAGTTCGGTGACCCCGGCCTCCTTGTCGTCCATCTCGGCGGGGAGGACGCCGAAGGCCGTGACGCTGTCGGAGGAGACGAGGGGTTCGCCCTCCCGGTCCAGGATCTGGCCGCGATCCTCGCTCTCGTAGCTGACGGCGAGCCGTTCGCCGTCCTCGAGCTCGGGGTGGATGACGCCGGGCGACCAGTCGATCTGCCAGCCCTCGGGGCCGTCCGTCAACGGCATGCTGCCGGTGTAGGTCCACACCGGATCGCCGATGCCGAGGTCGGCGGAGGCCTCGAACTCCGCGACGGCCCGGTCACCGTCCTGGGTGATGCCACCCAGGTTGAACCGGACCGAGGCCAGGTCGAGTTGGTCGTGTACGTCGGCGAGCGCCGCCTCCACCTCGGCAGGGTCACCGTTGGTGAACCTTGCGGCGTCGGCGTGGTTCCCGTCCTGCCAGGAGAGCAGGAAGGACCTGACGGCCACCTCCGGGCTGGGGTGGGTCGTGCACGCCGCGAGGGTCAGGGCGACGACCAGGCCGCTGCTTGCGGCCGCGATCTTGCGGCCGAGGGGACGGGGGGACACCTTGTGTGTTCCTTTCAGGCGCCTCAACGAAGAAATCCGCTACCGCCGACGGCGAAGCGCGCGTTCCATGTCGCGCTTGGCCTCACGTTCGGCGAGGGCGTGGCGCTTGTCGTATTCACGCTTACCGCGCGCCAGGGCGATCTCGACCTTGGCCCGACCGTCACTGAAGTACAGGGACAGCGGGACCAGGGTGCGACCGGGCTCCCGGGTCTTGCCGATCAGCCGGGAGATCTGCTCGCGGTGCAGGAGTAGTTTACGTGATCTGCGGGCCGAGTGGTTGGTCCATGTCCCTTGGGAGTACTCCGGGATGTGCACACCCTCGAGCCACACCTCACCATCGTGGATGTGCGCGAAGCCGTCCACCAGCGAGGCCCGTCCCTCTCTGAGGGACTTGACCTCGGTCCCGGTGAGGACCAGGCCCGCCTCGTAGGTGTCGTCGATGTGGTAATCGTGCCGCGCCCTACGGTTCTGGGCGATCATCTTGTGCCCGGTTTCCTTGGCCACAGCTATCCCTTCATGAGTCCGGGGGGCCAGTGGCCCCCCGGTGTCCCGCGCCCGCCGGTCCCTTCCGACGGTGGTGCCATCAGACCTTCAGGTAGCGGCGCAGGGTGAGGAACGAGGTCACGGTACACAGGAGTACACCGAGGATCATCGAGACGCCGATGACGGACAGCAGCGATGTTGTGCCCATGGCCACATCGAACTGGAACCAATCCTCGATCCGGGTGAGCAGCGTGAACCTGGTGGCCACGATGAACCCGGACGCGATCAGACCGCCGACGAAACCGGCGATGGCGCCTTCGAGGAGGAAGGGCAGCTGGATGTAGAAGTTCGACGCGCCGACCAGACGCATGATGCCGGTCTCCCGACGACGGCTGTAGGCCGACAGCCGGATGGTGTTGCCGATGAGCAGCGCGGCGGCGGCCAGCTGCACACCCGCGACCATCAGGGCGGCCCACTTGAGACCGTCGAGCAGACCGAAGAACTGCTCCAGGACGCGCTGGTCGTTGGAGACGGAGTCGACGCCGTCGGCCCCGTCCACGGCCGCGCGCACCGTGTCGTAGTGGTCCGGATCGGTGAGCTGCACCCGGTAGTTGTCCGGGATGTCACCTTCCTGGGCGGCCTCGGCGAGGGCCTCGTTGGAGGAACCGATGCGCTCCTGGAAGTCCTGCCAGGCCTCGGCCTCGGTCAGGTACCGGAAGCTTTCGACCTCATCGAGCGACTCCAGCTGCTGCTCAAGGGCCTCGCGGTCGCCCTCGCCCGCGGCGCCGTTCTCCTGACACGCCGAGGTCGGCGAGATGTCGTTGCACATGTAGATGGTCAGCGTGATCCGCTGGTCCCAGTAGTTGCGCATCTCGGAGACCTGCTGGTTGACCAGCAGACCGGCACCGAACAAGGTGAGAGAGATGGCCACCGTCGTGATGACGGCGATGGTCATCGTCAGGTTGCGACGCAGGCCGATCCACGTCTCGGAGAGAACGAATTGTGCTCGCATGATCTGTTAAAGGTCCATCCTTCGGGGCTTCGCCATGCCGGTGGTCTCGGGGTCGCCGACCGAGGCCCGGCGACGAACGTACCAGGGGTCAGTACGCCTGGCCGTAGACGCCACTCATCTGGTCGCGCACTACCAAGCCCTCTTCAAGCTCGATCACACGCTTGCGCATGGAGTCGACGATGGCGGCGTCGTGCGTCGCCATGACGACGGTCGTTCCCGTGCGGTTGATTCGGTCCAGCACCTTCATGATGCCGATGGAGGTCGCGGGGTCGATGTTTCCGGTGGGCTCGTCGGCCAACAGGATCTGCGGGCGGTTGACGAACGCGCGGGCGATGGCCACGCGCTGCTGCTCACCACCGGAGAGCTCGCCCGGCATGCGGCCGGCCTTGCCCTCGAGGCCGACCAGTTCGACGACCTCCGGCACGACCTTCTTGATGAACCGCCGTGGCTTACCGATGACCTCCAGGGCGAAGGCGACGTTCTCGAAGACGTTCTTGTTCGGCAGCAGGCGGAAGTCCTGGAAGACACAGCCGATACGGCGACGCAGGTGCGGGACCTTCCAGTTGGACAGTCGTGCCAGGTCCTTACCCGCGACGTGCACGCGGCCCTTGTCGGGCCTCTCTTCCTTCAGCACCAAGCGCAGGAAGGTCGACTTACCCGAGCCGGAAGGTCCGACCAGGAAGACGAACTCGCTCTTGTCCACGTCGATGGAAACACCGTCGAGCGCGGGGCGCTTCTGAGTCGGGTACTGCTTGGTGACGTTATCGAAGTGGATCACAGGCGCATCACAAGGCTCTCGAAGGTATGGGCACCCGGCGGAAGTGCTCCGCGCGGGATCGTACCGGCCGCATGGCCACCGACAGTTTAGAGGGGACAGGGGCCCGGATTGTCCAGGTCCCGTCTCACCCAAGCGATCTGTGGAGATCAGCGCACTATCGGACAACAGCCACGAGCATATCGGAGGTGTCAACCGATGATAACGTTCACATATAGCAGTTTCGGTAAAACCGCGGCGTCGTGGTCATCACCTTTGGGACACGTCACCCCGGGCCCGCCGAACTCGGTGACCCGGGGTGATCGATCCACGACCGTGCGCCTCCCCGCGCTGGTGGCGGAGGTACGCCGGCCGGCGTTCGGGGCGTGCGTCGCCCCTACTCCTGCTTCTCCTGGTTGCGCATCCAGCGGATCTCCGAGTCGATGAAGGCGTCGATCTCACCGTCGAGCACCGCCGACGGGTTACCGGTCTCCATACCGGTGCGCACGTCCTTGACGCTCTGGTACGGGTGCAGGACGTAGTTGCGCATCTGGGTACCCCAGCTGCTCACCGAGTCACCGCGGATCTCGTCCAGGGCCGCCTGCTCCTCCTCGCGCTTGCGGGCCAGGAGCTTGGCCTGGAGCATCGTCATCGCGGTCGCCTTGTTCTGGAGCTGGGAACGCTCGTTCTGACAGGAGACCACGATGCCGGTCGGCTGGTGGGTGATGCGCACCGCCGAGTCGGTCGTGTTGACGCCCTGACCACCGGGACCGCTGGAACGGTACACGTCCACGCGCAGCTCGGACTCGTCGATCTCGATGTGGTCGCTCTTCTCCACCATCGGCACCACGTCCACACCCGCGAACGAGGTCTGGCGCCGGTTCTGGTTGTCGAAGGGCGAGATCCGCACCAGTCGGTGGGTGCCGTGCTCCCCGCGCAACGTGCCGTATGCGAAGGCGGTCTTGACCGCGAACGAGGTGGACTTGATGCCCGCCTCCTCCGCGTAGGAGGTCTCGTAGACCTCCGTGGGGTAACCGTGACGCTCCGCCCAACGCAGGTACATGCGCTGGAGCATCTGCGCCCAGTCGGCCGCGTCGACACCACCCGCCTGGGAGTTGATGGTGACGATGGCCTCGCTCTCGTCGTGCGGGCCGTTGAGGAGCGTACGCACCTCGAGCTCGCCGATCTCCTTACGAAGCTGCTCTAGCTCGCGGTCCGCCTCGGCCTGGGTGTCGGGGTCGTCCTCGGCCTCGGCGAGCTCGTAGAGCACTCCGAGGTCCTCCAGGCGCTGCCCGATGCCGTTGACCTTGTTGACCATGGACTCCAGTGTCGAGAGTCGACGCGTCACCTTCTGCGCGTTGTCCTGGTCCGACCACAGTTCGGGGTCGGCGGACTGCTCGCGCAGTTCGGCGATCTGCGTCTGCATCGCCTCCAGGTCCAACACGGCGGTCACACTCGCCAGGGTCGCCGCGAGTTCCTTGATCTTCTCTGCCGGGTCCAGTTCTGCCACGCACCCAGTGTAGGACCCAACGAGGGGGCGGGCCCCACACCGGACGGTGCGGGGCCC
>NZ_DYZD01000289.1 GCF_020741345.1 Nocardiopsis listeri | reverse complement strand
CCGTCCCGCCACAGCGGGTCGACGGTGCCGAGTGCCGTGTGCAACGCCGCCGAGGCCGCCACACCGGAGACCACCCCGGTCATCACGCCGAGTGCGCTCACCCGACCGTCGGTCACCGTGGCCATCACGGTGCACACCAGTCCCACTACTCCCAGGCCGACCAGGGACGAGGCCGGGTACAGCTGTGGATCTCCGCCTTCGGTGGCCTGTAGTGCCACCCGGCCGACCGCGAGCAGCCCGCCCGCGGTCAGCGCCGGCGCCAGGGGCGGAACCCACCGGGCCAGGTACACGAACGGAAGGGGCGCCAGGAACCAGACGAGGGCGAACGCGCCCATGAACTCGGGTCCGGTGGCGCCGGCCTGTCCGAAGAGCGTGATCAACGAGGGCAGGAAGATCCGGAGCACGTCCAGCAGCAGGACCGTGCCGAGCATCGTGACCAGTCGTCCCTGGTGCATGCGGGTCCACTCTGTGGGAGGGCGAAGACATGAGGGATTCTCACCTCTACCACCCCGCAGAGCAAGGATTCCGTTCGACACGACCACGCCGAAAGGGCTTCGCCGAGGGGCACCACCTCGCTGCCTTCACCGAGTCGACCATGGTCGCCCGGCCTGCTCCTTGCCGCCACGCCCGCGCCGGAACGGTGACCGGCACCCGGTGTCGATCTCCTCAAGACGTGGTCCCTGCGCTCCCTCGGGTTCGGCCTCGGCCTGGAGGAGGGCCCCACGTCCGGATGGCGCCCTTCCCGGAACAACGAGGGGCGGGGACCCACCGGCCCCCGCCCCTCGCATCGCGTGTGATCAGCGGTTCTCGTAGCCCTCGGGGAGCCACTCACGCCACACGTCCGGGTTCTCCTCCACCCAGATCTCCGCGGCCTCCGACGGGTCCAGTCCTTGGTCGGCGATCATCGCCGCGACCTCGTTCTGGTCGGCGTTGGTCCAGTGCCAGTTGTCCAGGAACCGGTAGGCGTGGCCCCCGTCCTCGACGAAGCCCTTGCGGAAGATCTTGTTGAGGTCGTAGAGCGGGTAGTCGCAGTCCACGAACTCCAGGTCGGCGTCGCAACCGTCGTAGTAGTCGGGGAAGTCGACCTTGACCAGGTCCAGTTCCTGTTGCAGCCACTGCGGTTCGTTGAAGTAGAACAGGACCGGTTCTTCGTTCGCGTACCGGCGGCGCACCTCGGTGACCTGGGACGCCTCGGAACCGGCGTAGACGATCTCGATGTCCAGGTCGAAGGCGTTGATCATCCCCTGATCCTGGGTGGCGAAGCCGGGCGAACCGCCCAGGAACTCGCCCTTGTCGCCGGTCTCGGCGGTCCGGAAGATGTCGGCGTGCTCCTTGATCCCCTCCAGCGTGGTGATCTCGGGATACTCCTCCGCCACGTAGGCGGGCATGTACCAACCGATCACACCGTCGTTGCCGGTGGACCCACCGTCCACGACGGTGTCGTTGCCTTCGGGTCCGTACAGCTCGTACAGGTCCTCGTGGCCCCAGTTCTCCAGGATCACGTCCAGGACGCCCTGGTCGAGGGCCTGCCACGAGGGCTGTTCCTCCAACCGGACCAGCTGTACCTGGTAGCCCATCTCCTCCTTGAGGATGTGTTCCAACACCACGGCGCTGGCCTCGTAGCCGACCCACCCGTTGACGGCGATACGCACCGTGTTCGGGTCCCTGGCGATCTGGTCGGTTCGCACCGCGCAGGAGCTCACCATCACCATCGCCAGCCCCACCGCGGCCAACCGGAGCAGGGTGTCCCTTCTCAGCAACCTAGGCACGTTGTGCCCTCCTTCCCTGCGTGACCCGATCCAGGAACAGTCCCAGGCAGACGATGGCCAGGCCGGAGGCCAGACCCAGCCCGAGGAGGTTCTGGGAGAGCCCGAAGACCACGTCGAAGCCGAGCGAACCGGCGCCCACCAGCGCGCCCATGACCACCATGGACAGCACGAGGATGATGCCCTGGTTGATGGCGAGCAGCAGCGAGCCGCGCGCCATGGGCAGTTCCACCTTGGTGAGCAGCTGCCACCTGGTGGAACCCTGCGACTCGGCCGCCTCGATGGTGCCCGCCGGCACCCCGCGGATCCCGTCGTTGACCAGCCGGATCACCGGAGGCAGCGCGAAGATGACCGCCGCCGCCAGGGCCGGAACCCGACCGATGGTGAACAGTGCGACCGCCGGGATCAGGTACACGAACGGCGGCAGGGTCTGCATGGCGTCCAGGATCGGCCGCAGGATCGCGGCGAAGACGTCGTTGCGCGACATCAGCACACCGAAGACCACGCCCAGCACGATGGTGAGCGCGGACGCCACCAGCACCTGGGACAGGGTGTCCATGGCGTTGTCCCACACACCCAGCAGACCGATGGCGACGAAGGCCGCCGCGGACACGATGGCGATGCGCGGACCAGCGAAGATCCGACCCAGCGCGGCGGCGGCGAGGACCACCAACCACCAGGGCGAACCGGTGAGCAGGTCGCTGAGCGGGCTCAGCACCCAGTCCAGCAGCCACGTTCCCATCGCCGCCGTGAAGCCGCCGATCTTCGCCTGGATCCACTCGTAGACGACGTTGACCGGGTCCGCGATGTCGACCGCCACGTCGCGCGACCAACCTCCGAGCCCGAAGAGTCGACCGGCCGCGGCGGCGGTGATGATCGCGGCGAGACCGATCGCCGAAACCGGCAGACGGTACCGCTCGGGGAGCTTCGGGGCGTGCGTGCCGTGGCCGACCGCGCCCGTGACCCGGTCCATCGCGATCGCCAGCATCACGATCGCCACACCGGCCTGGAACGCCTGCCCGACGTTGACCTTGGACAAGGCCTGGTAGATGGCGTCACCCAGGCCACCGGCGCCGATCACCGACGCGATCACGACCATGGAGACCGCGAGCATGATGGTCTGGTTCACGCCCAGCAGGATGGTGCGCTTGGCCAACGGCAGCTGCACCTTGGTGAGGATCTGCCAGGGCGTGGAACCCAGCGACGTCGTCGCCTCGACCGCGCCCTTGGGAACCTCGCGGATGGCCAGCGCCGTGATCCGCGCGACCGGTGGGAGCGCGTACACCGCGGTGACGACGGCGGCCGCCGGGTTGCCGATGCCGAACAGCAGCACGAAGGGCAGCAGGTAGGCGAAGGCCGGCATGATCTGCATGAAGTCCAGCACCGGTCGCAGACCGCGGTAGAACGCCTCGCTGCGTCCGGCGAGGATGCCCAGCGGGATACCGAACAGCAGGGCGATGAAGACCGCCGTGATGATGAGCGACAGGGTCGTCATCGACTCGTTCCACAGGCCCGTCAGCGCGAACACCGCGAAGGTGGCCAGCACCAGCAGCGCCACTCGCCACCCGGCGAACCGCCAGGAGACGAACAGGCCGAGCGCGGTCACCCCCAACCAGGTGAGGAAGTCCAGGAACTGGTTGATCAGCACGACCGCCGATCCCAGTCCCACCGAGATGTAGTTGAAGAAGTAGAGGAACAGTGGGCTGTCGTTGCGGTTCTCGACGACCCAGGCGTAGATCCCGTCGAGCCACGCCATGAAGCGGTCGCCGATCGCCGTCGGGAAACCGCCCGCCCAGGACGGATCGCCCATCAGGCGGGCCGCCCAGTAGCCGGCGACGAGCACGACGACCACCAACAGGGCCTGCACGGTACTGCCGCGCAGCAACCCCCCGGGCCCGGAACCCGTGCCCTTGGTCCCCTTCGGGCCGGTCGTCCCGGCGCCGGCCGATTCGGTCACCGTGGCCATGTCACGCACCGTCCCCGGGCGACGTGACGTCGCCGTGGTCGACGGCGTCCGCGGGGATCTCCTCGACCGTCTCCTCCACGATCGCTGCGACCTGGTCCACGTCGTGCAACTGGTCCTCGGCGATGGCGCGGAGCACGTCGTCGCGGCCCACGTAGCCGAGGAGGGTGTCGCCCTCCACGACTCGGACAGGAGCGGTACTGGCGGCGAGCATCGGCAGGACCTCGGCCAGGACGGTGCCGGGCTCGGTGGTCGGCCCGTCGGTGCGTTCCTCCGGGAACGCGTCGCGCACCAGCCACCGGGCGGTGAGCACGGTGGTGCGCGCGACGTCGGAGGTGAAGTCGGCGACGTAGGCGTTGGCGGGACGTCCCACGACCTCTTCGGGGGTGCCGACCTGGACGAGTTCGCCGTCGCGCATGATGGCGATGCGGTCGCCCAGCTTGAGCGCCTCCTGGAGGTCGTGGGTGATGAACACCGAGGTCTTGTTCAGCTCGCGTTGCAGCCGGACGACCTCGTTCTGCATGTCGCGACGGATCAGCGGGTCCAGCGCGCTGAACGGTTCGTCGAACAGCAGGACCTGCGGGTCGACGGCCAGGGCACGGGCCAGACCCACGCGCTGTTGCATGCCGCCGGAGAGTTCGCCCGGGCGCGCGTTCTCGTACCCGGACAGCCCGACCATGTCGATCATCTCGCGGGCGCGCGTGTAGCGCTCCTCGCGCGACATACCGCGCACTTCGAGCCCGTAGGCGACGTTGTCGATGATCCGGCGGTTGGGCAGCAGCCCGAAGTGCTGGAAGACCATCGCCATCTTGTGTCGACGCAGTTCGCGCAGGCGCTGGTCGCTCGCCTGCTCGATGTCCTCACCGTCCAGCCGCACCGAACCCGACGTGGGTTCGATCAGCCGGGTCAGGCACCGGATGAGCGTGGACTTACCGGACCCGGACAGGCCCATCACCACGAAGATCTCGCCCGGACGCACGTCGAAGGAGACGTCGCGCACCGCGACGGTGCAGCCGGTCTCCTTCTTGATGTGGTCGCGGTCGGCACGTTCCAGGTCGGTACCGATGACCTTGTCGGCGTTCTTGCCGAAGATCTTCCACAGGTTGCGGACCGAGAAGGTCACGTCCGAGGTGTCCGAGTCCGGTGTCGTTTCGGTGGCCTGGGTACTCATCGGCTCTCCTCCTTCTCGGCCGACCGGTCCTGACGGATCAGGTCGGCGGCGCGCTCACCCAGGGCGAGGACCATGACCATCGGGTTGGGGGTGGGCAGGGTCGGGAACACCGAGGCGTCGGCGACCCGCAGTCCCTTGAGTCCGCGAACACGCAGGCGGGGGTCGACGACCGCTCCGTCGTCGTCGGCCGCGCCCATCCGGCAGGTGCCCGCCGGGTGGTAGACGGTGTGGGCGGCGCGGCGTCCGTACTCGGACAGTTCCTCGTCGCTTCGGACCTTCGGGCCGGGGGCGACCTCGCGCTTGATCCAGGACTTGAACGGTTCGGTGGCGGCGACCTCACGGGCGATCTTCAACCCGTCGACGATGGTCCGCTCGTCGTATCCGTCGGGGTCGGTGAAGTAGCGGAAGTCCAGGGCCGGCTGGACCTTGGGGTCGTCGGAGGTGAGGTAGAGCCGACCCCGGGAACGGGACCGCGGGATGTTGGGGGTCATGCAGACCGCGTATCCGTCCTCGGGTGAGTCGTAGCCCAGCCGCTTCGTGTTGTCGTCGAAGGGGATCTGGTAGATGTGGAACATCAGGTCGGGGCGCGGGTCGCTCTCGTCGCGGCGCACGAACAGGGCCGCGTCGGAGTCCATCACGGTGTTCTCGGGGACCCGCTCGTTGGTCTCCCACATGATGATCGACTCGGGGTGGTCCTGGAGGTTCTCTCCCACCCCGGTCAGGTCGTGGTGGGACGTGATCCCCACCGACTCCAGGTCCTCGGCGTTACCGACCCCGGACAGCATCAGCAGACGGGGGCTGTCGACGGCTCCGGCCGCGAGGACCACCTCGTGGCGGGCGTTGACGGTGATCCGTTCACCGCCGGAGGTCGTCGCGCTCACGCCGGTGGCGCGGTCGCCGTCGAACAGGACCTTGTCGACCCAGGTCTCCAGCAGCACGGTCAGGTTCTCGCGCACGTCCATGATGGGGTGCAGGTACGCCACCGAGGCGGAGGACCGGTAGCCGGTGTAGGGGTCGTAGGCGATGGACAGGAAGCCGGTGCCGTCGGCGAAGCCGCCACCGTGCGAGGTGAGGGCGTTGAAGTCCTCGACGACCGGGACTCCCGCCGCCTCCGAGGCCGAGGACACCCAGTCCTTGACCATGGTGTTGCGGTCCTTCTCGGCGATGGGGATGATGTTGCACTTGATCCGGTCGGCGTAGGACTGAACGGTGGCGTTGTCCCAGCCCTCGGCGCCGGCGGCGACCCATTCGTCGAGGTCCTCGGCGAACGGTCGGAAGCTGATCAGCGTGTTGTGCGAAGAGCAGCCGCCTAGTACACGGGCGCGCGAGTGCAGGATGTGGGAGTTGCCGTTGGGCTGCTCCGTGGTCCGGTACCCGTAGTCGAGTTCGCCATCGAGGACGCTCAGCCAGTCACGGAGCCGGAGCACGTGCTCCAGGTCCCGGTCGTCGGGACCACCCTCGATGAGGCAGACGGTGGTGTCGGGGTCCTCGGTGAGGCGATTGGCGATCACCGAACCCGCCGTTCCACCACCGACGATGACGTAGTCGTAGGTGTGTTCCTGATCGGCCACGGACCGATTCCTCTCGTTGATCTCTCGCGGGGGGCGCCGGGGAAACCGACCTGTTGTCGCGATGGTGATGTCTTCGGTTGTTCTTTTGACGTTCTTCGGTCGTCGAGGGGACACCCGTCGACGCGGCGGACGGTTCCGCGCCGACGGGTGGCCGTTGGCCCTGGGCGTTGTCGTCACCGGGGCCGATGTCGGTCAGCCGAACCAGCGCTGCGGTTCGGGGGCCAGGTTGCGGTAGACGTGCTTGGCCTCGCGGTACTCGTCGAGTCCGGCCAGGCCCAGCTCACGGCCGATCCCGCTGCGACCGAAGCCGCCCCATTCCGCTCCGGGGAAGTAGGGACCGTAGTCGTTGATCCACACGGTGCCGTGGCGCAGGGCGGCGGCCACGCGCTCGCCACGGGCGGTGTCGTCGGTCCACACGCCGCCGGAGAGCCCGTAGTCGGTGTCGTTGCCGAGTTCGATCGCCTGCTCTTCGGTCTCGAAGCGTTCGACGGTCACGACCGGGCCGAACACCTCGGTCTGCACGATGTCCATGGAGCGGTCGCAATCCACGAACACGGTGGGGCGGTAGAAGTAGCCGTCACGCAGTTCGGCCTCGTCGGGGCGCCTGCCACCGGCGATGATCCGGGCACCCTCCTGCACGCCCCGGGCCACGGCCTTCTCGACCTTGGCGCGGTGTTCGGCGGACACCAACGGGCCGCAGCGCACACCCTCGTCCTGACCGCGGCCGATACGGATGGCCTCGGCACGGCGAGCGAGTTCGGTGGTGAAGGCGTCGTGGATGTCGTCGTGCACGATCAGGCGCGCACCCGCCGAACACACCTGCCCGGAGTGGAAGAACGCCGCGTTGAGCGCGTAGTCGACGGCGGTGTCCAGGTCGACGTCGGGGAAGATGATGTTCGGGTTCTTGCCACCCAGCTCCAGGGCGGTCTTCTTGACGGTCTCGGAGGCCGCCGCCATGATCCGGCGCCCGGTGACCAGTCCACCGGTGAAGGAGATCAGGTCGACGTCGGGGTGCTCGGACAGGGGCGCGCCGGCCTCGGGGCCACTGCCCAGGACCAGGTTGACCACACCCGCGGGGACACCCGCCTCGGTGGACAGTTCCACCAGTTTGGCGGTGGTGACCGGGGTGACCTCGCTGGGCTTGATCACCATGGTGTTCCCGGCCGCGATGGCGGGGGCCATCTTCCAGGCGAGCTGGAGCAGCGGGTAGTTCCAAGGCGTGATCATGCCGCAGACACCGACGGGCTCGTACACGACCTTGCTGTGCACGCCCTCGGGTGCGGAGACCAGTCGGCCCGCGTCCTTGTCGGCCAGACCGGCGTAGTAACGGAAGACATCGGTGACGTCGTCGACGTCCATGCCCCCCTCTTCGATGGTCTTACCGGTGTCGAGGGACTCCATGACCGCGATCTCCTCGCGGTCGCGCTGCAGCAGGTCGGCGATCCTGTCGAGGACGCGGCCGCGGTGGGCGGCGTCGGTGCGGCGCCACTCCCCCGTGTCGAAGGCGCGTCGGGCGGCGGCGATGGCCGCCTCGGTGTCGGCGCGGTCACCTTCACTGACGACGGTCAGAACGGAGGCGTCGGCGGGATCCAGGATCTCCCGGACCCGTCCGTTCTTCGCCGCACGCCACTCCCCATCGATGTACAGGCTGGTGGCGGTGGCCGTCCCGGGGGCGGACAGGTACGGCACGGACGGCAGGGTTGCGTTGCTCTGGTTCACGGAGCCCATCTGCCCGGGATTGATAGTCACAAACGACCTCTTTCGTAGGACACTTCACACAACGTCCCATAAGCCCACTGAACAGGCAAAACATCCGATGTGCCTTTGGGGACGCCCCTCAGTGGCCTCGGTCACCGGCCTCGCCACAGACCTACGTCGACGGCCGAGACCGCAAGCACGGGACACTCCGCCCTGGGGAATACAAGAACAAGATTTTGACGTACATTAGGTGTACCTAAGTCGGTTCGTCCCGCTCGCCCGGGTCGTCCCCCGTGCGACCGCCGCCCGCGAACCCCATCGAGGAACGCATGCTGCTCGAACAAGAACGCCGTGACGTCTGTCTGACCGCCCGCTCCATCGCCCGGCACACGGGTGCCGCCCCCGGCGAAGCGGGTACCGTCAGCGTCCGCAGCGGCGAGCTGGTGGTCGTCACCCCGCACGGTGTGCCGCTGGACCAGATCCAGCCCCAGGACTGCCCGGTCATGTCCCTGGACGACCGGATGCTCGAAGGTCGGCGCGATCCGGCCGCCGAGACCACCCTGCACATGGCGGTGCACCGACAGGCCGCCGACCACGACCGCGACGTCACCGCCGTGGTCAACGCGTTCACGGCCGACACGGTGGCCGTGTCGACCGTCGAGGTGGAGCTGCCCCCGATCCACCACCGCGCCGCCGGCCTGGGCGGAGCCGTCGCCGTCACCCCGTACATGCCGTACGGCGGTGGTGACATCGCCGACCAGGCGGTCAAGGCGCTCAAGGGCCGGGACGCCGCACTGCTGGCGGGACACGGCGGAGTGGCGCTGGGCCGCGACCTGGAGCACGCCCTGGAGAACCTGCGCCTGCTCGACTGGCTCTGCGCCACCTACCTCCGGGCCCGCCAGATCGGACGCCCGCGTGTGCTGTCCGAGGAGGAGCTGGCCCAGATCCGGCAGCGCGACACCTACGGATGGGCCGGCCCCGACCCCTTCCTGTAGGCCTTCTCTCGAAACGCCGGCGCCGCCGGACCCGTTCCAGCGAACGTCCGGTCCGTCCTCGTCGTCGAAGGTATCGCCGGGCCGGGTCATCGCGATCCGGTCGTGGTCCGTCTCCGTGTCGGCCGCCGCACCGGTGCGGCGGCC
>NZ_DYZD01000288.1 GCF_020741345.1 Nocardiopsis listeri | reverse complement strand
GGGAGGCGCGGGCACCCTGCACGCCAACGGGGCCGGTGAGGTGCCCGCACGGGTGGAGGCCATGGGCTGCGCCGCGGGGATGGACCGAGGCGCGGTGCACAGCCAACTCGCGGCCACCGGGGTGCTCGTCCTGCACCTGGTGCGGAACCGGCGAGGACGGCGGCTGGCCGAGGTGCGGATCCTGCGCCGTGAAGGGTCCGGGTTGGTCCGGGCCGATCCCGCGGTGGAGTTCACCCCCGAGGGTGATCGGATCGAACACCCGGGGGCGGAGGAGCTGGTCGAGCGGTTGGGGCAGGGGTGGCGACGTTGACCCTCCTCGTGGTGTGCGCGCTCGCGGCGGCACTGTTGTGGTCGGCGCCCCGGACCGGTCGGTTCCGGCTGGCCACGGTCCTGCCCCGGTCCCGCTCTCGACGATGGTCGGCACCCGTGTTCCGGTCGCCCCTGGACTCCCACCGGGTGGAGACCGAACGTCGGCGGGCCGTCATCACGCTCTGCCGGGTCATGGCCGCCGAACTCCGCGCCGGGCACCCACCCGAACTCGCGCTTCGGGTGGCCGCGATCGAGGCCGGGCCACTCGTGGGAGAACCGGCCGACGCCGAGTCACTGCGTCGCACGGCCGACCGTGAGGTGGGGTTGTGGGAGCTGGCGTATCTGGCGGCGTGCTGGGAGGTGGCGTCGGAGACCGGTGCCGGACTGGCCGCCGTGGTGGACGACCTCGCGGTCAACCTGACCGAGCAGGAGGAGCTGCGGGCCGAGGCCTCCGCGCGAACGGCCGGTCCGAGGACCACCGCGGTGATGCTGAGCGGTCTTCCCCTGGTGGGACTGGCGATGTCGGCGGGCCTGGGCGGAGCCCCGTGGGAGTTCCTGTTCACCACACCGTTGGGCCTGTTGTGTCTGGGCGGTGGGCTGTTGCTGGACCTCATCGGTGCTTGGTGGACCCTTCGGCTGGTTCGGGGCGCCGTGGACCGCCCGTGATCCGTGCGGGGGCGTGAGGCGACCGTGGTCGATGACGGCGGATCGACCGGTATGGGTTCGGGACCCGGGGGTCTCCCGACGCGGCATGGCCGGGCCGACGGCGCCTAGGGCGATCGAAAGAGGGGGTTCAAGGGGTGGGGATGTTCTCCGAGGGACTGACGGTGGTGTGCGTGGTGGCCGCCGTATGGGTGCTGATCCCTCCACGGCCGGACGAAGAACGGGAAATTCCACCGCACCGGCGGGTACGGCCGGCAGGACCCGTGGTCCGGGTCGTGGCCGCCACCATCGCGGTGGTGGCGGTGGCCGGAATGTTGGGGCCGGTCGCCGGGGCCACCGTGCTCGGTGGAGTGCTCTGGGTGTGGTGGCGAGGTGCGCGAGCCCGGGTCGATCCCGGCAGGCTCCCGCTCTCCGCCGACCTTCCGGTGCTGATCGGTCTGATCGGTTCGGGCATCCGGGCGGGCGCGACCCTCCCCGCGTGTCTTACCGCGGTGTCGGACGCCGCCCGGGGTCCGTTGGGCGACGAGTTGGCCGCCGTCGCCGAGCGGTTGCGGTTGGGTGCGGAACCGGCCTCGGCCTGGCGGCGCTCGGCCCTGCCCGAGCCGCTGGTGGCGGTGGGACGAGACCTGGCGCGGGCGGCCGATACGGGAGCCCCTGTCGCCGATCTGCTCGACCGCCACGTGTCCGACCTGCGCAGGTCACTGCGGGCCCGCGCCACGGCCCGCGTCGAGCGCTTGGGGGTCCTGGTGGTCGCGCCGCTGGGTTTGTGCTTCCTACCGGCGTTCGTCCTGATCGGCCTGGTCCCCATGGCCGCGGAACTGCTGGGTTCGGCACTGGCTCCCTGAGGAGTCGGCCCCGCGAGTGAAGGACGGGGCGTCGAGGACCGCGGCCGGCATATCCCGGCGGGTCCGAGCGCCCCGAGGATCGATGACCGCCGCCTCGTCGCCGGGGATGATCGCCCCGGCCCGGGCTCGGGTCAGTGGGTGTCGAGGTCACCGTTCAGGCGACGACGTCCCAGGTAGAGCGGCGGAAATCGCGGCCAGCCCACGGCCAGGCGCAACGCGAGGGTGCCGGCCGCGAGCAGGAACAGCAGGGTGGTCGAGGTGACCCCGACCGCACGCCCGAACGCGCTGGTGGCCGAGGTCTCCTTGAACGCCGGACCGTCCACGGAATCCGTCTCCGGCGGTTCCTCCACCTTCTTGCTCGGTGGTCGTTCACCGAGGTCCTGGTCACTGTCGGCGGGCGTGGTCGGGCGCACGGCGTCGGAGGCCCGACTCACCGTTCCGTTCTCCGTCGGCCCCGGCTCGGGGGATGGAGAAGCCGTGGGCGTGGCGGCCTCCGAAGCGGTGCCGTCCCGCTCCGCCGGACTCGGCACGGACGATGGCTCGGGGATCGGTTCCGCTTCGGGCTCGACCGCGGAGTCCGCCGGAGTCGGCGCCTCCGAAGAGGGTTCCTCCGTTCCGTCCTCCCCTTCGTCTCCCGGCGGAGCCGCGTCGGTCGGGTCGACGCCCGGCGCCGGGTCCTCGACCTCGTCCTCACGCTCCTCTGCGTCGCCCCCACCTGGGGCCTCGTTCTCCGGTGCGGTGACACAGTCGGCGAAGGGTCGGAGAAGTCCTGTTCCGGCATTCGCATCGGGTGCCTTCGAACTGGCGGACGGGGGTGTGACCCACCTGCTCGGCGGTTCGGGGAGCTCCGTGGCGGGGGCCGTCGGCGGCACGGACGGGGGACAGAGAACGACGCCATCGGTGGGCGATGGCGGAACACAGAGTAGGAGAGCGCACAGCACAGCGGAGTGAGCGGTCATTCCACCTCCTCGGTGGGGTCGTGGGCGGGGCCGGCTCGGGCGACGGCCCTCAGGGTCATGGGGAACAGGGACGAGGGCAGGGCGGCCGTCACCGTGACCGTGTGGAGGTCGAGCACGCAGTCGTCGAGGTCCGCACCGTTGGCCGATGCGGTGTCGACGGCCACCGCGCAGGCCGCCTCCGGCCCTTGATGGGCACGGGTCGCCGCCGCGAGCGCCGCGAGGTCGGCGGCGGTCCCCACCCGTTCGCGCTCCAGCACCAGCCCGGCGCCGGTCAGTACCGCGTAGGTGAGGAACATCAGCACCAGGCACACGGAAACACTCCCCGCGGTGCCCGCGCCGGTGTCGCCGCCCCTCACAGACCTGGTTCCAGGGGGACCGCGGCGCTGCCGTCGACCCCCACGGGTGGGGTGAGGGCGGGTCCGAGACGGACTCGCGTCCGCACGGTGACACGGGCCATGTCGTCGGCTGTGGTCAGGTCGATGTGGGCGCCGTTCGGGGCGGCTTCCAACGCGAGGGCCCGGGCCCGTTCCGGTGGCTCGCCCCGGGCGAGCGCCCTGGCCCCGATCCGCGCCGCGTCGGCGCAGGAGAGCTGGGCGGCGGCCGCTCCGACCGCGCCGAGCGCGATAGCGAGTACCAACAGCAGTGCGGAGAGCACCATGGCCGTCTCCATCGTGGTGGAGCCGCGATCAGCGGTCGGAGCCGAGCGCATCGACGATGGTCGTGGTGAGGGCCGTCTGGACGGTGTCGCCGGTGAGGATGACGTAGAGGAGTCCGGCGAACGCCACCACCGCGAGGGTGCAGATGGCGTATTCGGCCGTGGTCAACCCTCGGTCGTCGAGGCGAACGGGCATGTTCGGGCGCGGGCAGGAGAACACGGGACCTCCCTTGTGACGGGGCGGATGGGGTTCCGCCCCGCTTCCAGGTTGCGCGGTCCCGGTTCGCGATGGAAGCACCCATCCACAGCCTGTGGACAACTTCGCGCAGCACCCGAGGCCGGCTCTGGGACCAACGCGGAATCCCCGCG
>NZ_DYZD01000287.1 GCF_020741345.1 Nocardiopsis listeri | reverse complement strand
GCGCGGGCCCCTCCTCGTTTCGTTCTACCAGCGCCCGGTGCGGGCCTGAAGCAGCGACAGGGCCGCCACCCCCGCGGTGGAGGTGCGCAGGACCGAATCGCCCAGCAGCGCCCGGACGGCGCCCACTTCGTCGAACGCGTCGAGCTCCGCTTCGGACACCCCGCCCTCGGGTCCCACCACCAGCACGACCTCGGTGACGGAGTCCGGCAGCGGCAGTCGGGACAGCCGCTCGGTCGCGTCCTCGTGCAGAACCACCGCCAGGTCGGCCTCGGCCAGCAGCGCCGCCGCGCCCTTGCGGTCGACGGGTTCGGTGACCTCGGGCAGACGGGCCCTGCGGGCCTGTTTACCGGCCTCTCGGGCCACGGCCCGCCACTTGGCGAGGGCCTTGGCGCCCCGGTCGCCCTTCCACCGGGTCACGCACCGTTCCGCGGCCCAGGGGACGATGGTGTCGACCCCGACCTCGGTCATCGTCTCCACCGCGAGCTCTCCCCTGTCCCGCTTGGGCAGGGCCTGGAGCACGGTCAGACGGGGACGCGGCCGGGGTTCGTCGAGGCGTTCGAGAACCCGGCAAAGGAGCGCTTCCTTGTCCACGACCTCCACCACCTCGCACCGCGCCCGCAGGCCGAGACCGTCGGAGAGATCGACGGTCTCGCCCTCGCGGACGCGTCGGACCGCGGCGGCGTGCCGCCCCTCGGGTCCGTCGAGCCGGATCCGGTCGGCGGCCAGGGCCGCGGTGTCGACCAGGAAGACCGGTGGGGTCACTTGCCGGCGCCGAAGGCGTCGCGGATCTTGGAGAAGAACCCGCCATGGCCGGGGCTGAACCGGCCCGGGTTCTGGTCCTCCCCGCGCAGTTCCGCGAACTTGCGCAGCAGGGCCTCCTGCTCCTCGTCGAGCTTGCTCGGCGTCTCCACGTCCACGCGAATGCGCAGATCGCCCCTTCCGCCGCCGTCGAGGTGGCTGACGCCCTTGCCGGGCAGGGTGATGACGTGTCCGGAGTTGGTGCCCGGGCGCAGGTCGATGTTCTCGGTGCCGTCGAGGGTGTCGAAGGCGAAGGAGGCGCCCAGCGCGGCCGCGGTCATCGGCACCGCGATGGTGCAATGCAGGTCGTCACCGTGACGCTCGAAGGTCGGGTGCGACTTCTGGACGATCTCCAGGATGATGTCGCCGCGCGGTCCGCCGTTGGGGCCGACCTCGCCCTCCCCCGCGAGCTGGATACGGGTGCCGTCGTCGACACCGGCGGGGATCTTGACGGTGCGGGTGACCTTCTCGCGGACCCGTCCCTCACCGGCGCAGTCTCCGCAGGGGTTGGTGATGACCGAGCCCTGGCCCGAGCACTGCGGGCAGGGGCGCGAGGTCATGACCTGGCCCAGGAAGGAGCGCGTGACCTGGGAGACCTCGCCCTGACCGTGGCACATGTCGCAGGTGGTCCGCTGTGAACCGGCCGCCGTCCCCTCACCCTGGCAGGTGTCGCACAGGATGGCGGTGGGGAAGGTGATCTCCTTGCTGACACCGAACGCGGTCTCGACCAGGTCCAGCTCGATACGGATCTTGATGCTGCGTCCGCGCCGGACCCGCTCGCGCGGACCCCGTCCGCCGGGCTGGCCTCCGCCGAAGAAGGCGTTCATGATGTCGTCGAAGGCGAAGCCGCCCGCGCCACCGAAGCCGCCGGCGCCGCCACCGCCTCCGCCACCCGGGGCGAAGGGATCGTGACCCATATCGAACATCCGACGCTTGTTCTCGTCGGAGAGGACCTCGTAGGCCTGGGTCACCTCTTTGAAGCGATCCTGGGTCGCCGGGTCCGGGTTGACATCCGGATGCAGCTCGCGCGCGAGCCGCCGGTACGCCTTTTTGATCTCGTCCTTGGACGCGTCGCGACGCACCCCGAGAACCTGGTAATAGTCTCTGGCCACTGAGTTACTGTCCTGCCAAAATCTGTCCGACATACCGAGCCACCGCACGGACGGCGCCCATCGTCCCCGGGTAGTCCATCCGGGTGGGTCCCACCACACCGATCTTGGCCAGCGACTGGTTTCCCACACCGTAGTCGGCCGACACGATGGAGGTGGACCGAAGACCCTCGTGGAAGTTCTCGGCGCCGATTCGCACCGTGAGCATCGAGGGGTCCTTCGCCTCACCCAGCAAACGGATGAGGACCATGTTCTCTTCCAGTGCTTCGAGCACGTCCCGCAGGCTCGCCGCGAAGTCGACCGCGGCGAGGTTGGCGGTTCCCGCCAGTACGATCTTCTCCTCGTGTCGTTCGACGAGGCTCTCCAGCAGGACCGAGAGTACCGCGACCGCCACGGGTCGGTCCTCTGGCGCGACCTGAGCGGGGAGGTCGTCCACCGCGTCCGGGACGTCACCGAGGTGCTTCCCGGATATGGCGCGGTTGAGCATGTTGCGCAGGTCGTCGACCACGCTCTCGCTGACGGTTCCCAGACCGTCGATGACGCGTTGTTCGACCCGTCCGGTGTTGGTGATGACGACCATCATGATGCGTTGGCCGCCCAGGGGTACGAGTTCCACGTGCTGCACCGACGAGCGGGTCAGCGACGGGTACTGGACGATCGCGACCTGACGGGTGAGCTGCGCGAGCAGCCGTACCGTGCGAGCGACGATCTCGTCGAGGTCCACGGCTCCGCCGAGGAAGGACTCGATGGCGCGGCGTTCGGCGGCCGAGAGCGGCTTGACCGAGGAGAGCCGGTCCACGAACAGGCGGTATCCCTTGTCCGTGGGCACCCTCCCGGCGCTGGTGTGCGGCTGGGCTATGTACCCGTCCTCCTCCAGCGCGACCATGTCGTTGCGGATGGTCGCCGGGGAGACACCGAGTGGGTGCCTGTCGGCCAACGCCCTGGAACCGACGGGTTCGTTGGTATTGACGAAATCCTCGACGACGGCACGCAGGACCGCGAGCTTGCGCTCATCCAGCAACTCGCCACCTCCTGGCACTCCGTGGTCCTCAGTGCTAATTCTATGCCCGACCGCAAACGCGTGTGGGTACCCGCCGGTGGTAACGGGCGGCGAGGCCGTCTTCTTCCCGACGCATCGGCGACGTGCGCCACCCGGTCGCGTGGCTCGCGACCCTTCCACCAGTACACTGCGACACCGTGGTTACCAAGGGAAGCGGCCGTTACGGCCGCGACGTTCTGGCCGGAGACCGGCGACGACCCGAGAAGGACACGGTGCCCGAGATCCCACTCGACCGTGACCTGGTGGTCGAGGACGCCGACGAGACGTTCTGTGGGGCGGTCGTGGCCTGGGACAAGGCCACGGTGACCCTGGAGGACCGTGACGGTGGTCGGCGGGTGTTCGAACTGGCTCCCGCCGCGTTCCTGGTGGACGGGAGGCCGGTGACGCTGGTGCGCCCCACCGCCAAACCGAAGGGACCGTTGCGCAGCGCCTCGGGATCGATCGCGGTGACGGACGCGCGGGCGCGTACCGCGAGGGAGAGCCGCATCTACGTCGAGGGCGCGCACGACGCCGAGCTCGTGGAGAAGGTGTGGGGTCACGACCTGCGGGTGGAGGGCGTGGCCGTGGAGTTCCTGGAGGGAGTGGAAGACCTGGCCGCGGTGGTCGAGGAGTTCGCTCCCGGGCCGGGACGCCGTTTGGGTGTGCTGGTGGACCACCTGGTGCCGGGGTCCAAGGAGAGTCGTATCGCCGAGCGGGTGCGCGGCGAGGACGTGCTGGTGGTCGGGCACCCGTACGTGGACGTGTGGCAGGCGGTCCGGCCGGGCGCGGTCGGGATCGGGGCCTGGCCGGAGGTGCCGCGCGGACTCCCCTGGAAGGAGGGGGTCGTGGACGCCCTGGGCTGGCGGATGGAGACGGGTGAGGCCTGGCGCCGCATCCTGGGTTCGGTGCGCGGCTACGGCGACCTCGAACCCTCCCTGCTGGGACGTGTCGAGGAGCTCATCGACTTCGTCACGGGCCCCCATCCCCTGGAAGACTAGGCTGGCGGGACCACCGGCCCCATCATTGGGGCGCCTCCGATCAGCATCCCCGACAGCGGATCCAAGGAAGAGCATGAGCGAGACCCCGTCGAACCCCCCGTCCCCGGACGAGCCGCAGGGGCAGCAACAGCCTCCGCTGCCGCCACAGGCGCCGCAGCGGCAGGGCGGCGGGCCGGGGTACGGACAGACGCCCGGGCCGCATCCGCAGCCGCCGCGGGCACAGGCTCAGCCGCCCCGGCGGCCCTCGGGGGCTCAGCCCGGTCATGGACAGCAGTATCCGCCGCAACATCAGCAGCCACAGGCCCCGCAGTACCCGCAGCAGCCGCCCGGCCCCCGACCTGGACAGCAGGGGCAGCCGGGTTTGGCCCCACCCGCCCCCATGCAGCCCGCCGGCCATGGGCAGCAGTACGCCCAGCAGCCACAGCAGGTTCCCGGACAGCCGCCCTACGTTCAGCCGGGGTACGCGCAGCAGCCCCGGCCGTCGAGCGGGGAAAATGACATCCTGGTCGCGATGTCGGCGCACCTGACCGGCTTCATGATCGCCTTCCTCGGCTGGATCCCACCGCTGGCCATCTACTTCGCCAAGCGCAACACGTCGCCGTTCGTGCGACACCACGGGGCCGAGGCCGCGAACTTCCAGATCACGATGCTGATCCCTTACGTGTTCGCAGGGGTTCTGTACGTTGGTCTGGGTATCTTCTTCGGGAACCTGGCGTGGATCGGTTCCCTTCTCATCGCCCTGGTATGGATCCTTTCCATCGTCTTCGGCGTCCTAGGGGCCTCAGGCGCGAACAAGGGGGCGTGGTACCGCTACCCGTTCAGCATCCGACTGCTCAAGTAGATACAGCTCTCGCACCGACAAGGAAACCGAGCCATGTCCTACCCCAACGGCCCATCTCCGGAGGACCCGTACTCCCAGCAGGGCGGCCAACCCGGCCCGCCCTCCGGCGGCTATCCCACCCCCGACCAGGGCGGGGGTTACCCGCCTCCGCCGCCCGGACAGCCCGGCTATGGCCAGAGCGGCCCGCAGCAGCCCGGTTACGACCAGGGCGGCTACCCGCCGCCTCCCGGCTACGACCAGGGCGGCTACGCGCAGCAGGGCCAGTACGGCGGCTATGCCCCGCACCCCGGCATGCAGGAATCCTCGGCCACCACCGGCCGACCCAACCAGGACGAGCGCACCATGGGTCTGCTCAGCCACCTGAGCGGCATCCTGCTGGGGTTCCTCGGCCCGCTGATCCTGTTCCTGATCAAGAAGGACGAGTCCCCGTTCGTTCGCGACCAGGCCGCCCAGGCGCTGAACTTCCAGTTCATCCTGCTGATCGGCTACGTGATCGCGATGGTGCTGTACGTCATCTTCATCGGGGCCCTCCTGCAGCTGGCCCTGTGGGTGTGCGCGGTCGTCTTCGGCATCCTCGGCGGCGTCGCCGCCAACAAGGGTGAGTGGTACCGCTACCCGTTCAACGTCAGCTGGGTGAAGTAGTACCCGGCGACGACAGGGGCCCGGCTTCGGCCGGGCCCCTTCGTCATGTCCGGTGCGTGTGTTCCCGGCGCGACCTCAGGTGAGGTCGCGCACGACCGCGTCGGCCAGCAGACGGCCTCGACGGGTCAGGGCGGCGTAACCGCGGGCGTGGGCGCCGGGTTCCAACAGCCCTTCCCCCACCAGGCGTTCGGCGGTGGCCAGACCGGAGGCGTCGAGCAGCTCCAGGGGGCAGCCCTGTTCCATCCTCAGTTCGAGCAGGACGCGTTCGAAGCGGCGCTCGTCGTCGGTGAGGATCTCCCGAGCCTGGGCGGGCGTCTCCCGGGCGGCCAGGCGCGCGGCGTAGGCCGCCGGGTGCTTGACGTTCCACCAGCGGGTGCCGCCGACGTGGCTGTGCGCGCCGGGACCCACCCCCCACCAGTGTCCACCGGTCCAGTACAGCGAGTTGTGCGCGCTGCGGCCCTCGGGAGAGCGTGCCCAGTTGGACACCTCGTAGGGGGTGTATCCGGCGGCGGCCAGGGCCTCGTCGGCCATGAGGTAGCGGTCGGCCATGGTGTCGTCGTCGGGTTCGGCGAGTTCGCCGCGGCGCACTCGGGCCGCCAGGCGGGTGCCCTCCTCGACGATGAGCGAGTAGGCGGAGACGTGGTCGGGGCCCGCGCCGATCGCGGCCTCCAGGGAGGCCGCCCAGTCGTCGTCGCTCTCACTCGGGGTGCCGTAGATCAGGTCGAGGTTGACGTGCTCGAACCCGGCCTCGCGGGCCCAGGCCACGCACTGTTCGGGGCGGCCCGGCGTGTGGCCGCGCTCCAGCACGCGCAGGACGTGCGGGCGGGCGCTCTGCATTCCGAAGGAGACCCGGCTGAAGCCGGCCTCGCGTAGACGGCGCAGGTAGTCGGGGGTGACCGTCTCCGGGTTGGCCTCGGTGGTGACCTCCGCGTCGGGGGTGAGGCCGAAGCGGTCCCTGATGGCCGCCAGCACGCTCCCCAGGTCCTCGGCCGGAAGCAGGGTGGGGGTGCCGCCTCCGATGAACACGGTGCTCACCGGGGGACGCTCGCCGGCCAGAACCTTGTCGGCGAGGGCGACCTCGGCGATGGCCTGTTCGGCGTAGGTCTCGCGGGAGGAGGTGGCGGTGCCGTCCCTGGAGACGAGTTCCTCGGCGGTGTAGGTGTTGAAGTCGCAGTAGCCGCAGCGGGTGACGCAGAAGGGCACGTGGACGTAGAACCCGAGGGGCCGGTCGCCGAGTTCGGCGAGGGAGTGCGCGGGAAGGTCCCCGGTGCGGGGCACCGGTTCACCGTCGAGGGCTACGGAAGGCATGGTCCCAGTGTCGCCGACGGGGCGGGGTGGGCGGACACGGTCGCGGCCCGGCTGTGGCGGAGAGCTCGCTCCACCGAGAGCTCGCACACATGCCCGCCGGACATGGACGCGGGCACAAGCGGTGATCTGGGGCTTGTCCGCAACGCCCGCGAGGGTGGGACCTTGGTCCTTGCCGGCCGTTACCACCGGGCCTCGAAAGGGACTCGGGCAAGGGGTTGTCTTGGAGGTGACACAACAGATCGGCGAGAGGACACACGATGTCCGACCACACGACCGCCCCTCGGAGCGCGCCGACGGAGGATCGACCCCTCATCGGTTCTCGCGCGGCCCGTTACGTCTTCGCCGTCACCCGGATCTCGATCGGCTGGGTTTTCCTGTGGGCCTTCTTCGACAAGCTGCTGGGCCTGGGATTCGCCACCCCCGCCGAAGCCGCTTGGATCAACGGGGCGAGCCCCACCGAAGGGTTCCTGACCAACGCCGTGAGCGGCCCCTTCGCCGGAGTGTTCAACTCGATCGCCGGGACGTTCTGGGCCGACCCGCTGTTCATGGTGGGGCTGCTGGGCATCGGAGCGGCCCTGATCCTGGGCGTCGGTGAGAGGATCGCCGCCGCCACGGGCACGTTGATGATGATCCTGATGTGGGTGGCGGTACTGCCCCTGGAGACCAACCCGTTCATGGACGACCACATCGTCTACGCCTTGGTGCTGGTGGGCCTGGCGTGCGTGCGGTCTTCCGAGACGCTCGGGCTGGGCCGCTGGTGGGGCTCGACCGCCCTGGTCCGCAGGTTCCCCGCCCTGCGGTGACCCGAGCTCCCGTCCCGCGGTGGGTGCGGGACGGGACCCGGGGGTGCGTGCGCGCGGCACGCACCCCCTTTTTCATGCTCGTGCGTCCGGCCGGTCAGTGGCCCTGGGCGGTGACCCTGGCCTCGCGCATGGAGGGGGCCGCGACGGTGTGGGAGGGGGCGGCCGGCACGGCGGTGGTGGAGCCGCGCACGACCAGTTCGGGGTCGAAGACGTACTCGGCGTGGGAGACGGGGTGTCCGGCGATCTCGTCGCACAGAGCGCGCACGGCCGCCATCGCCATGGCGTTGATCGGCTGCCGGACGGTGGTCAGGGGCGGGTCGGTGAAGGCGATGAGCTGGGAGTCGTCGTAGCCGACCACGGAGAAGTCCTGGGGGACGCGCAGACCGCGCTGGCGGGCGGCGCGGATGGCGCCCAACGCCATGATGTCGGAGCCGCAGACCATGGCGGTGACGCCGCGTTCGATGAGACGGCTCGCGGCGGCGTGCCCGCCCTCGACCCCGAACAGGGAGAGTTCGACGAGGCCGTCGCCGTCCAGACCGTGTTCGCTCAGCGCCTGGTGGAATCCCTCCAGCTTGCGGCGGACCGGGACGTAGCGTTCGGGACCGCTGGTGAAGCCGATGCGGGTGTGGCCGAGGGCGACCAGGTGGTTGACGGCCAGGCGGCCGGCCTCACGGTCGTCGGCGGAGATGAACGCCGCGGGGATGGCGTCGGAGTACCCGTTGACCAGCACGATCGGCAGCCGTCGAGCGACCAGGGCGTGGTAGCGCTCGTGGGAGGCGGAGGTGTCGGCGTGCTTGCCCGAGACGAAGAGGATGCCGGAGACGTTGCGCTCCAGTAGCAGCTCGACGTACTCGTCCTCGGATATCCCACCGGGGGTCTGGGTGCACAGTACCGGGGTGTAGCCGCGCTGGGCGAGAGCTCCCTCGGCCGCTTGGGCGAACATCGGGAAGACCGGGTTGTCGAGCTCGGGGATCACCATGCCGACCAGTCCGGCGGAGCGTTGTCGCAGCCGGGCGGGGCGCTCGTATCCGAGGACGTCGAGGGCGGTCAGGACGGCTTTTCGGGTGTCGCCGCCGACGCCGGGCTTGTCGTTGAGCACCCGCGAGACGGTCGCCTCGCTGACGCCTGCGTGCCGCGCGATGTCGGCAAGTCGTGGACCCATGAGAACAACTCTAGTCGAGATCGGCGTCACATGACAGAAAGTTGACGGTAATCTTGCGCAAGAACTTGCAGCCACTCTTATGGAAGGACCCCGCTGATGCAGCACGAGGCGCACTGGTGGCGTGAAGCAGCCATCTACCAGATCTATGTGCGCAGCTTCGCCGACTCCAACGGGGACGGAGAGGGTGACCTGGCGGGGATCCGCGAGCGTCTCCCCCACCTGGCGGAGTTGGGCGTCGACGCGATCTGGTTGACCCCGTTCTACGTCTCACCGCTCGCCGACGGCGGATACGACGTCGCCGACTACCGTGACGTCGACCCCCGGTTCGGGACCCTCGACGACTTCGACGCCCTGCTCAAGGACGCCCACGAGCAGGGCATCCGAATGATCATCGACGTCGTCCCCAACCACTCCTCCTCGGAGCACGTGTGGTTCCGCGAGGCCGTGGCCGCCGAGCCGGGCGACCCGGCTCGCGCGCGCTACATCTTCCGGGACGGCAAGGGAACCGACGGCGAGGAGCCGCCGAACAACTGGAAGTCGATCTTCGGCGGTCCGGCCTGGACCCGTCTCACCCGCCCCGACGGCACCCCCGAACAGTGGTACCTGCACCTGTTCGACCCCGGCCAGCCCGACTTCGACTGGACCCACCAGGAGGTGCACGACGAGTTCGACGACGTCCTGCGCTTCTGGCTGGACCGCGGGGTGGACGGCTTCCGGATCGACGTCGCGCACGGCATGGTCAAGGACCCGGCCCTGCCCGACATCGACCCCGACGCCAAGGCCGACATGCTCGACGGCAGCACCTCGCTGCCGTACTTCGACCAGGACGGCGTGCACGAGATCTACCGTCGTTGGTCGCAGATCGCGGCCACCTACGAGGGCGACCGCGCCCTGGTGGCGGAGGCCTGGGTCGAGGACTCCGACCGGATCGCGCGCTACCTGCGTCCGGACGAGCTGCACCAGGCGTTCAACTTCGAGTACCTGACCGCCCCCTGGGACGCGGCGCGGCTGCGCGAGGTGATCGACGGCTCCCTGAAGGCCAACGGGGCCGTGGGCGCGACCACCACGTGGGTGCTGTCCAACCACGACGTCGTCCGGCACGTGACCCGTTTCGGCGACGGCGAGCAGGGCCTGCGCCGGGCGCGCGCGGCCGCGCTGCTCATGCTCGGCCTGCCCGGTTCGGTGTACATGTACCAGGGCGAGGAACTGGGTCTTCCGGAGGTCACCGACCTGCCGGAGGAAGCGTTGCAGGACCCCAACTGGGAGCGTTCGGGTCGTACCGAGCGCGGCCGTGACGGGTGCCGTGTGCCGCTGCCCTGGGAGGGCGAGAAGGCGCCGTTCGGGTTCGGCCCCGAGGGTTCCACCCCGTGGCTGCCCATGCCCGAGCGTTGGGCCGGGCTGACCCGTGCCGCCCAGCGTGGCGTGGAGGGCTCCACCCTGGAGCTGTACACGACCGCGCTGCGACTGCGTCGGGAACTGGACGCCCTGGGCGACGGTTCCATGAACTGGCTGGAGGCGCCCGAGGGCGTCCTGTACTTCGAGCGCGAGCCCGGTGTGCGGGTGGCCGTCAACATGACCGAGGAGCCGGTGCGGCTCGCCGCCTCCGGTGAGGTTCTGGTCGCCAGCGGCCCGGGCGTCGAGGTGTCCGAGGGCACCCTGACGCTGCCCGCCGAGAGCTCGACCTGGCTGAGCTCCTGACCCCGGACGCCGGGCGGCCCCTGTCCCGGGCCGCCCGGCGTCACCCCTGCTTCACCCTCACATCCCCTGGTGCGGGGCGCCCCCCTTCGTGTATCCACGGTCCCCGCCGGCTCATCCTTGGAGTGCATCATGAGGAAGACTCCTCTCTCACTGTGCGCGGGCACGCTGGCGTTGACCCTGGTCGCCTGTGCGGGCGCGGAGGAGGTCGACGACTACTCGTCGATCCCCCTGACCATCTGGGCCGACGAGGACCGCGCGCAGGCCATGCGGACCTTCGCGGAGGCCTTCGCCCGCGACGTCAACCAGGAGGTGGAGGTGATCGTGATCGACCACGAGGAACTGCGCGCCAGCTTCCTGAGCTCACACGCCACCGGCCTGGGCCCGGACCTGCTCGTGGGACCCCATGACTGGACCGGCGAACTGGCCGCGGCGGAGTCGATCGTGCCGGTGGAACTGGACTTCTCCCAGTCCCACCTGTTCTCGCCGGGAGCCCTGGAGGCGGTCGCCTACAACGGTGAGGTGTACGGGGTGCCGTACGCCACCGAGAACCTGGGGCTGTTCCGCAACACCGACCTGGTCCCGCAGGCGCCGGCCTCGATCGAGGACCTGGCCGAGATCGGGAAGGAGCTCGTGGACGCGGGCTCGGCCGATCAGGCGTTGAGTCTGCAGGTCGGCGAGGAGGGCGACGCCTACCACATCCACCCGTTCTTCACCTCGGCCGGCGGCTACCTGTTCGGCGAGGACGAATCGGGCGACCCGGACCCCACCGACCTGGGGGTGGCGGCGCCGGAGTCGATCGCCGCCTTCGAGGAGGTGGCCGAACTCGGTGAGGACGGTTCGGGACTGCTCGACCGCGGCACCACCGCCGACAACGCGACCGAGCTGTTCGCCACGGGCGCGGCCCCGTTCCTGGTCAGCGGCCCCTGGAGCGTCTCCACGATCGAGACGAACGAGATCCCGTTCGAGGTGAGCCCGATCCCCGGGTTCGGCGACGGCGCCGCCGCGCGCTCCCTGATCGGCGTGCAGGCGTTCTTCGTGGCCTCCGGAGCGACGGACCCGGAGTTGGCCCGGGAACTGGCCGAGGCCTTCCTCGCCGACCCCGAGCTGTCGGTGATCCTGTACGAGTCCGACCCCCGTGTGCCCGCCCTGGACGCGGCGATGGAGATCGTGGCCGGCCAGGACCCCCACGTGGAGGCGTTCCAGCAGGCCGGGGAGGGCGGCATCCCCATGCCCGCGATCCCGGAGATGGAGGCCGTGTGGAACCCGTTCTCACAGGCCACCGCGGACATCATCGGTGGGGCCGACCCGGCGGAGGCGCTGGCCGAGGCCGAGCGGCTGATCCTGGAGGGCTTCAGTCCCTGAACCGGTCCCACGAACGAGCACCGGTTCGCGCACTCCGAGTGACCATCACCCGACCGTTTCCAGGGTGTATCCACATCTTTATCCCCAGAGTTTGCAAGGACTTTCATGTCCTGCAAGTTATTGCTAACGTCACATCATCAAGCATGCCCGCAACGGACCCGCATCCTCTCGTGAACCGCATGCATGACCTCCGTCAGTCCTCCTGGAAGGAAGACACCATGAGATCTCGAAGCGCGTCAGCGGTCGCCGGTATCGCCGCGATCGCCTTGATGGCGACCGCGTGTGGCGGCGACGGCGACACCGGTGGCGGTGACGAGGGCTCCGCCGAGGGCACCCTCGTCATCTGGTCCGACCCCGAGCGTGCCGACGCCATCCAGAGCGCCGCCGCCGAATTCGCCGAGGCCAACGGCATCGAGGTCGACGTCCAGAACGTCTCCTTCGACGACATCCAGGGCGACATCGTCAACGCCCACCAGGCCGGCAACGCCCCCGACATCTTCATCGGCGCCCACGACTGGACCGGCAACCTCCTGCGCAACGGCACCGTCCAGCCGATCGAGCTGCCCGCCGACCGCGCCGAGGCGCTGGACGAGACCGCGGTGGAGGCCATGACCCTGGAGGGCCGGCTCCTGGGAGTTCCGTACGCGCAGGAGAACATCTTCCTCATGCGCAACACCGAGTTGGCTCCGGACGCCCCGGAGACCTTCGAGGAGCTCGTCGAGATCGGCACCGACCTCAAGGACGACGGTGAGGCCGGCGAGGTGCTGGCGATGGCGGTCGGCCAGGAGGGCGACCCCTTCCGCATGAACGCACTGCTGACCTCGGCCGGCGGCTACCTGTTCGGTCAGGACGACAACGGCGACTGGGACCCCGAGGACCTCGGCATCGGCTCCGACGAGACGATCGAGGCCATGGAGAAGATCGCCGAGTACGGCGAGGAGGGCGAAGGGGTGCTGCGCCGCTCCATCGACCTGGAGAACGAGGCCTCCCTGTTCTTCGACGGCGAAGCCCCGTTCTTCGTCGCCGGCCCCTGGAACGTCGGTGACGCCAACACCTCCGACATCGACTACGAGATCAGCGCCATCCCCGGTTTCGAGGGCATGGACCCCGCAGGCCCCTACATCGGCTACCAGGGCTTCTTCGTGACCGAGGGCAGCGCCAACAGCGCGCTGGCCGAGGAGTTCGTGGTCAACTACGTCACCGACTCCGACTTCATCCAGACGCTCTACGAGGCCGACCCGCGCACCCCGGTGCAGAACGAGGCCCTGGAGGCCGTCTCCGAAGAGGACCCGAACATCGCGGTGATGGCCGAGACCGGTGAGAACGGCATGCCCATGCCGAACATCCCCGAGATGGGCGAGACCTGGGAGCCGCTGGGTGTGGCCCAGGCTCAGATCATCGGTGGTGCGGACGCCCGTGAGGCCCTGGAGACCGCCCACGAGACCGTCGCCGAGCGGATCGGCCGGTAACTGTGGCAGCCGACCGTCCCGGCACCGCGGGCGCCCCCGCCAAAGGGGTGCCCGCGGGCCGCAAACGCCCGGGAGGCCCGATGACGGGTGGCTCCCTCGGCGGCCGGATCGTGAAGATCCTCCTGTTGGGCCTTTTCACCGCCCTCGGTGTGTGGGCGGTCCTGCCCCTGTACCTCGCCGGCGTGTGGTGGGGGATCGGTCTGGTCGTGGCCGTGGTGGCCCTCGTCTACTGGGTCTACTTCTCCGAACGCACCGTCCCGGCCAAGTACCTCGTGCCGGGTGTGCTCTTCCTTATGGCCTTCCAGATCTTCCCGGTGCTCTACACGATGAGCACCTCGCTCACCAACATGAGCGACGGACACCGTGGGAGCAAGGACCAGGCGATCGCGTCCATCGAGGCGTTCTCGGTGACACGTGACGCGGACTCCCGCGAGTTCGTCCTCACCGTCGCCGCCAACGGCGACCCCGAGACCGGTGACCTGGTCTTCCTCCTCAGCGACAACGAGGGCGGAACCTACGCCGGCACCGAAGAGGGACTGAGCGACCTGGTCGGCGCCCAGGTCGACGACTCGGGCAAGATCACCGACACCATCGGGTACACCGTCCTGACGCCCGCCCAGGTGAACTCGCGCAGCGACGAGCTGCAGCGGTTCGCCGTCCCCACCGACGAAGGTGCGGGCATCCGCTCCAGCGGCCTGTCCAGCGCCTTCGAGGGCAGCGCCGTTCGCGTCTACGACGAGTCCTGCGACTGCATCGAGGACACCGAGACCGGCGTCGTCTACCACGCGGACGACGAGCGCGGAGCGTTCTACGACGAGGACGGGCAGCGGCTCCCCCAGGGCTGGCAGGTCGGGGTGGGGCTGGACAACTTCTTCCGGTTCCTGTTCAACCCGACCTTCGCGTCCTCCTTCTTCGGCACCCTGGTGTGGAACATCGCGTTCGCCGTCACGGTCACCTTCCTGGTGTTCGTGGTCGGCCTGGCGGTGGCCCTGACCCTGCACGTGCCCAAGATGCGCGGCAAAGTGGTCTACCGGATCCTGGTCGTGTTGCCCTACGCCATGAGTTCGCTGGCCATGTACCTGCTGTGGCGGGACATGTTCAACGCCGACTTCGGTCTGTTCAACCGCATGCTCGGTTTGCAGGTGGACTGGTTGGGCGACGTGTGGGCGGCACGGTTCGCGGTGATCCTGGCCAACGTGTGGCTGGGTTACCCGTACATGTTCCTGGTCGCCACCGGAGCGCTTCAGGCCATCCCCCGGGAACTGGGGCAGGCGGCGCAGCTGGACGGAGCCGGGCCCTGGCAGGCCTTCCGGCACGTCACCCTCCCGCTGCTGATGGTCGCGATGACGCCGATCCTCATCTCCACGTTCGCGTTCAACTTCAACAACTTCAACGCGGTGTGGCTGATCACCAGGGGTGGACCGTTCGGTTCGGAGGGCACCACCGCGGGTGGCGCCACCGACCTGCTCATCACCTACACCTACCGGCTGGCCTTCAGCGAGGCCACCGCCCAGTACGGCTACGCGGCCGCGCTGTCGGTGATGATCTTCCTGATCGTCTCGGTGATGTCCGTGGTCAGTCTGAGCCGGACCAAGGCCCTGCAGGAGGTGGAGCGATGAGCGTCTCCGAAATCGCGGCCGGGCCCGTCTACCGGCGCAGCGCGCGCACCCGGTTCACCCTGTGGGCCGGTCGGCTGGGTTGGCGTCACGCCGTCATGTGGGTGATCGCGGCCTTCGCGATCTTCCCCGTGCTGTTCGTGGTCTCGGCCGCGATCAACCCGCTCGGCACCCTGAGCAGTTCCCAGCTGTGGCCGACGGGCGCAAGCCTGGACAACGCCATGGAGCTGTTCCGCGACACCCCGTTCACCACCTGGTACGCGAACTCGCTGTTCTTCGCGCTGACCAACGCGGCGGTCACCGTGCTGCTGTCCGCCCTGGCGGCCTACGCCTTCAGTCGGATGCGGTTCAAGGGCCGTCGTGTGGGGCTGATCGGGCTTCTGGTCATCCAGATGTTCCCGCAGTTCCTGGCGATCGTGGCGATCTACCTGATGTTCTCCAACATCGGCGAGCTCTACCCGGCGATCGGCTTCGACACCCGTTGGGGCCTGATGCTGGTCTACCTGGGCGGTGCGCTCAGCATCAACACGTGGTTGATGAAGGGCTTCTTCGACACCGTGCCCAAGGAACTGGACGAGTCCGCCCAGATGGACGGGGCCACGCACGCGCAGGTGTTCTTCCAGATCATGCTGCCGTTGGTCACCCCGGTGCTGGCGATCGTGGCGCTGCTGGTGTTCATCAACACCATCAACGAGTTCTTGTTGGCCAGCGTGTTCCTGAGGGACACCGGCTCCCAGACCCTGGGCCTGGGGCTGTACCAACTGGTGGACTCCCAGCGCAACGCCAACTTCGGCATGTTCGCGGTGGGCGCCATCATGCTGTCCCTGCCCACCCTGGCGGTGTTCTGGTTCCTCCAGCGCTACATCAGCGAGGGCCTGACCTCCGGAGCGGTCAAGGGTTAGCGGGTACGAACGACACCTCGTTCATCGACGAAGGGCGGTGGGGGACTCCCCCACCGCCCTTCGTCGCCTGCCGGCCTCGACCGGCGGCGGACTACTTCTTCTTCTTGTCCTCGGGAGCGGACTCCGTGGACAACGCGGTGATGAAGGCCTCCTGGGGCACCTCGACCCGGCCGACCATCTTCATCCGCTTCTTGCCCTCCTTCTGCTTCTCCAGCAGCTTGCGCTTACGACTGATGTCGCCGCCGTAGCACTTGGAGAGCACGTCCTTGCGGATGGCGCGGATGTTCTCGCGGGCGATGACCCGGGCGCCGATGGCCGCCTGGACCGGGACCTCG
>NZ_DYZD01000286.1 GCF_020741345.1 Nocardiopsis listeri | reverse complement strand
CCGCCGTAGGACACGCCCCACAGGGCGATCGCCGCTCCGGCGGTCGCCGCTACGGTTCCGAACCAGGCCAGGGTCGCGATGGCGATGGTGATGCCGGCGGCCAGTAGCAGCACGGTCCGGTGGGGCCGTCGCCCCGCGGCGGCCCCGGCGGCGAAGTTGCCGATCAGCCCGAAGACCCCGTAGACCAGCAACAACAGTGCGATCCCGTTCGCCGACATCCGGGGAAGTTCTTCGAGGGCGGGGCGGACATAGGTGTAGGCGGCGAAGTGCGCGGACACCAGCAGCGCCACCACGACCATCCCGGTGACGACCGCTGGACGGGCCAGGGGGCGGCGTCGGCCCGGGTCGTCCCCGTCACCGCTCGTCCGTGGTCGACGAAGCTTGGGCAACGCGAACAGCAGCGCAGCGGCCAGGACCAGCGCGATCGCGGTGAGGGCGCCGAAGGCGGCCCGCCACCCGAAGGCGTTGCCCACGAAGGTCCCCAGGGGTACACCGAACACGGAGGCCATGGCCACTCCGCTCACGGCGAGGGACACCGCCAAGGCGATGTTGCGGGGTTCGACCAGCCGGGTCGCCACCGCCGAGGCCAGACCCCAAACGGTGCCCATGCCGATGCCCAGGACGATCCGAGAGAGGACCAGCGCCCCGAAACCGTCGGAGATCGTGGTCAGCCCGTTGCCGATGGCCAGCACCACCATCGCCACGGCCAGGACCATCCGCCGATCCAGGTCCCCCAACAGCCGTGGCACCACGGGGGCCGTGACCGCTGAGACCAGACCGGTGATCGTCAGGCTGGAACCCACCGCCCCCGATGAGATGTCCAGACCATCGGCCATCGGCGTGAGCACGCCGACCGGCAACATCTCGGAGGTCACCACCAGGAACGTCGCCAGGGTCAACACGCCCACGGCGACCCACCGGGGCAGGGAGGTGCGCCGACCACGAGCCGCGTCGGTCGAAGAGAAGGAGGAAGGCATGTCCACCAGTCCATCGCCATGAGAGCCCCGGAACAACGCCGATTTCCTCATCCATCGATCAGTCCTGCTCATCGATGCCCTGATAGTTTGGGCCGCGTGAGCAACAGACCCCCCACGATGCACCAGGCCGACCTCCAGCAGATCGAGTGCCTGATCACCCTGGCCGAGGAACTGCACTTCGGGCGCACCGCCGAACGCCTGGGCTATTCGCAGTCGAGGGTCAGCCAGCTCATCGCCGCCCTGGAGTCCCGGATCGGGGCACGGCTGGTCGCCCGCACCAGTCGCCGGGTCGCCCTGACCCGGGCCGGCGCCCGGTTCGTCGAAGAGGTCCGCCCCGCCTACCGTGGCCTGTTGCGCACCTTCGACCGTGCTCGAGGACGAGCGATGCGCGGGGCCGTCGAAGAACTGCGCATCGGATTCACCGGTATGGTCTACGAAGAGATCACGGCCACCTTCCGCGCTCTCCACTACCGACACGGGGTGGCCGTGCACACCCACGACCTTCCACTCGGCTCACCCTTCACCGCGGTGCTCGAAGGCGACGTGGACGCGGTGATCGCCGAACTGCCGGTTCACGATCCGGAACTGACCGTCGGTTTCCGTTTCCCGGCCCAGGACCAGTTCGTCGTCCTCGGCGCCGAGCATCCCCTTGCCGATCGGGACGCCATCGACCAGGAGGACCTCGCCGGACTCGACCTGCTGCACCGCACCGGCGACGCACCCGACTATTGGATGGCCGCCCGCACCCCACCGGTCACGCCCTCCGGCGCGCCGATCCCGTCCACCACCGGCATCACCACCGTCCAACAGGGCATGGCGCTGGTCGCCTCGGGCCATCACGCCCTGCTCGCCTGCCGACCACTGATCGAACACCACGCCCGCACGGACCTGCGCTACCTGCCCGTCCGCGGCCTCGAAGCCACCAGCCGGCTCGGGTTCGTCCGGCGCACCGACCACACCACCCCGGCTCTGCTCGCCCTGGCCGAACTGCTCGAACAGTCGAGTCGATCGAAGCCGGCCCCCTCTCGACGGTCGGCGTTCCGAGTCCTCGGTTAGGCGCCGCGACGGTCCGAACCCGGCCGAGGTTCGTTGCGGAGTTCACCAGGGCAGGACGTCGGGGACCGGGTCGGCCCCCAGAACATGCTGATCGCAGAACCCGAGCACCGCCTCGTTCCACACCCGGATGTTGGACGGGGTGAGCACCCAGTGGTTCTCGCCGGTCATCTGCAGGAACCGGTGCGGCAGCGTTTCCGGCGGTCCGTCCCAGCCCGAGACCAGATCCCACCACATCCGTAGCGCCTCGCCGATCGGCACCCGGTAGTCCCGGTCCCCGTGGGAGATCAACACCGGGGTGCTCACACGCGCCACGCCGTTGTGCGGGGAGTTGGCCCGGTACCACTCGGGGTCGTCGTCCTCGTGGCCGTGCACACGCATCTTCTTGGCCGCCGCGTCGGTGGTGCGGTGCTGCTGCTCCAGTGCCCAGGGGCCGGCGTGGGTGACGATGGCCGAGAAGCGATCGGTGTGCCCGGCGATCCAGTTGGCCATGAAGCCACCGAAGGACGCGCCCAGCAGCGCGGTGCGGGAGGCGTCCAGTTCCGGGCGCTCCAGCACCTGGTCCAGCAGCGCCTCACATTCGCCGTAGACCACGTCCGGCCGCCGGGGCCAACCACGGTTCAGCCCGGCGTTCCCGTAACCGGTGGACATGGCGGGGTCCGGCATCAGCACGGCGTAGCCGCGGGCGACGGACAACCACGGGCACCACCGCCAGCTCCACGCGTTGAAGGAGGTGTGGGGTCCGCCGTGGATCCACAGCATCACCGGTGCCGGAGTGGCCGAGGAAGCGCTTTCCGGCAGGCACAGCCACGCACCGACGCGCACACCCTCGGCCTCGGTCCACACCCGTTCCAGACGTCCGGGAAGCGCTTCCACCGCTCCGGGTGCCGGGAGTTCGCTCGTTTCGCCCTCCGGTGTCAACCGCACGGGGCGCGGAGGCGTGGTGATGTCGGAACGCAGCGCGTACACGGAGCCGTCCGACGCCGGGGCCAGGGAGGAGAACACCGCTCCGTCCGCCAGGGTCCGCACTCGTGCGGTGCGCGGGTCGACGGTGAGCACCGCGCCGGAGGAGTGCAGGTCACCGGCGATCAGCAGGGTTCCGTCGGGCCGCCACGCGTATTCGCGGATCGTGAGGTCGCCGACGTCGACGCCCACCGGGGTTCCGCCCGAGAGCGGGTGGATCCACAGGGAGCCGTAACCGGTGTCGGTGGGGGTGGAGATCGTCCACCGTGTCACCGCGCAGTGGGAGCCGTCGGGAGAGAGCAGCGGCGAGCCGTACTCCTGGTCGTCGTCGGCCGCCAACAGGGTGGTCCGCTTGTGGGTCGCGGTGTCGATCACGGCGATGCCGGTGCGGGTCTGCCCGCCCCGGACCCGTTCGGTCCAGGTCGTCACGACGGTCCGGCCGTCCGCGGAGAGGTCGGCCGACCCGGCGTTCAGCGCCACGGTGTCGGCGTCTTCGGTCAGGTCGGTGAGTTCACCGTCCGGGGAGACGAGCACCAGGCGCGCGCTGAGGTGGCCGAGCGCGTGATCCCAGTGGCGGACCGGCATTCCGGTGTGCCAGATGGTGGACCGCCCGGCGTCCTTGCGCGCACCTCGCAGGCGGGCGTCATCGTCCAGGTCGGCCCCGACCGTCACACTCGTCGTCGCCAGGATCGAACCGTCGTCGGCGACGCCGGCGATCTTCAGGCCGCCGGCCGTTCGGGCGACCGGGCTCGCCTCGCCGTGCTCGGGCAGGCGCCAGATCGCCGTGGCGTCCCCGCCCGGTCCACCTTCGGGGTCCGGACGCCGGGAGGTGAACAGCAACGAACCGTCGGGGACCAATCGTGGCGTGCTCTCTCCCCGCTCGGAGAAGGTGAGTCGGCGGGCCGGGGCCCGCCCCGCCGGGTCGAGCTCCCACAGGGCCGAGGCGAACCGCGAACCGGACTCGTCGGGCTCGGAGACGGCGGCGACCACCCGACCTCGGGGTCCGACCGTCACGGCGGAGATTCGGGGGATCCGGACGAAGGCTTCGATGTCGGTGAAGTCTGAGAACACCGCCTCACGCTATCGCGGGCGCCCGTCTCGGCGACCGTCGGGGCTTTGAGTACGCGCGCTCACGCGGATCGGGCCCCGGTTCGCCCACTATGGGGCATGAACGAGACCTCGACGCCCACCCCTCGCCACCCCTGGTCGGTGCCGGTTCTACAGACGGTCGCGCTGATGGTGGGATCGGCGATCTCCGCTTGTCGGAGGCCGACTACGCCATCGATCCGCTCACCCTCCCCACCTGGGCCGAGACCCTCCTCGGGGTGGGCACTCCGCTGATCACCGTGGCGATGGCGATCCTGCTGGTGCGCGCGGTGGCCGGCGGTCGGCCCGCGCGGCGGCGACCGTCTCCGGATAGGCCTGGAGGACGTGGTCATCGGCCTCCCGGTCAACGGGGTGGTCGTCCTTGCCTCGCTGCCGGTGGTTCCAGATCCGAGCGGAGTGGGCCTTGGTGGTGTCGATCCGGGGAAGCCCGGTCATGAAGTCGCCTTGTCACGGGGGGAGGAATAACCTCGCATCCCTTCGTTTCCGCACACGCAGGACAAGTACGAATCGCCTGCCCCATAAGACGATGTCCGCTTTCGCGATCGGTGGACGGGAACGCGGGCGAAGGAATTTTTCGGCCATGACCTGCTCGGACGAAACCAACCGACATCCGGGATGAATTCACGGCCGGTGATCGGGTAACCGCCTCGTGGGGTCTCGCAACCCCGCTCTGCGAGAAAGGACCCGAATGACGTTCTCCCGAACCCTCAAGCGGCTCGCCTCCACGGCCGCGGCCGCCCTGTTCCTGAGCGTGCTCGCCCCCGCGGGCGCCTCGGCCGACGACGTGTCCGTGGCCGACCTGAACCTGCGCACGCCCTTCGACTGCGGACAGGTCTGGAACGCCAACACCCGCACCAACCACAACCCGCTGCTGTCCGTCGACTTCCAGCGCTCGGACGCCCAAGGCAAGAACGTGCTCTCCAGCGCCCCGGGCACCGTGACCACGGTCGCCGACCTGGGCGACGAGAGCTACGGCCGCTACATCATCGTCGACCACGGCAGCGGCATCACGACCCTGTACGCCCACCTGCAGACCCAGTCGGTGGCGGTCGGCGACAGCGTCTCCACCGGCACGGCGATCGGCACCGTCGGCAGCACCGGCGGCTCCACCGGGCCGCACCTGCACTACGAACAGCGCGTCAACGGCGCGGTCGTGGAGGTCGTGCTCAACGGCGTGGAGATCTATTACTACGGCAACACCTCGATCACCAGCAGCACCGGCTGCTGAGGCTCGCGAACCGCCCCGCCTCCTTCCCGGGAGCGGGGCGGTTCGTGTTCAGGCGGTCGCGGCCAGGGCCAGGACCGCGCGGGCCTGATCGAGCATCGCCCGGTCCAGGAAGGTGCCGTCGGCCAGGGCGATGGCCCCCACACCCGCGAGTTCGGCGTCGGTGACCTTGCGAACGACCTCGCGGGCCCGGTCGACCTCACCCGCACTCGGCAGGAACGCCTCGCGGATGACGGGCAGTTGGGCCGGGTGGATCGCGGTACGCCCGCAAAAGCCCAGGTCGCGCCCGGCCGCACAGGAGGACGCCAGTCCTTCGAGGTCGCGCACGTGCGGATACGCCGACATGACCGGGGGCGGTAGCGCGGCGGCGCGGGCCGCGACCACCACGCGACCGCGAGCCCAGGTCAGACCGGTGTCGGTGGACACGCGCAGGTCCGAGCGCAGGTCCGCCTCGCCGAGCGCGATCGAGGCCACGGTGGGTGCGGCCTCGGCCAGGTCGAAGGCGTGTTCCACCCCCAGCGCCGACTCGATCAGCAGGTGCAGGTCCCGCCCGGGCAGCCGCGCGGCCAGCGCGCTCACCTGGTCGGCGGTCTCCACCTTGGGCACCCGCACGCCCACGTGCGCGGGAAGTTCGGCCAGGGCGGCCACGTCGCCGGTGTGCCAGGGGGTGTCGGGGTGGTTGAGGCGCACCTGCACCGGCCTGTCCACCCGGGACAGCAGCCGGACGGCCTCGGCCCGCGCACCCTCCTTGCGGGCCGGGGCCACGGCGTCCTCCAGGTCGACCAGAACGACGTCGGCGTCCCCGGCCAGGGCTTTGGCCACCCGGTCCGGGCGGTCGGCGGGCGTGTACAGCAGGGTGAGCGGCGGGCGCTCGTGGTGGGTGCGGCTCACACCTGACCCTCCTCGCGCAGTTCGGCGATGCGTTCCTCGGAGAAGCCGAGTTCGGCCAGGACCTCGTCGGTGTCGGCGCCGTGCGGTCGTCCGGTGAACCCGATGACGCCGTCGTGCTCGGAGAGCCGGAAGAGCGGCCCCTGCATCAGGGTCGACCCCAGGTCGGGGTCCTCGATCCGGTGGACCGTGCCCAGCGCCCGGAACTGGGGATCGTCGACGATGTCGCCGCCGTCGTAGACCGGGGCGACGGCCGCCTCGGCCCGTTCGAAGGCGGCGACGACCTCCTCGCGGGTGTGCCTCTCGATCCACGAACCCACGGCCTCGTCGAGTTCGTCGGCGTGGCGGGCGCGCTGGGCCCCGGTGGCGAACCACGGTTCGTCGATCAGTTCGGGGCGTCCCACCAGGCGCATCACCCGTTCGGCGATCGACTGGGCGGAGGTGGAGACGGCCACCCAGCGCCCGTCACGGGTGCGGTAGGTGTTGCGCGGGGCGTTGTTGACCGACCGGTTCCCGGTGCGCGGCTGGACCGTACCGAGCCGGTCCCAGCGGGTGATCTGCGGGCCCAGCATGGCCAGGATGGGTTCGATGATGGCGGTGTCGACCACCTGGCCACGGCCGGTGCGTTCGCGGGCCGACAGGGCCACCATCACCGCGTAGGCGGTGGCCAGGGAGGCGATGCCGTCGGCCAGCCCGAAGGGCGGCAGGGTGGGCGGCCCGTCGGGTTCACCCGTCATGGCGGCGAACCCGCTCATGGCCTCGGCGAGGGTGCCGAAGCCGGGGCGGGTGCGGTAGGGGCCGACCTGTCCGAAGCCGCTCACCCGGGCCAGTACCAGACGGGGGTTGCGCGCGGACAGCTCCGCATGGCCCAGGTTCCAGCGTTCGAGGGTGCCGGGACGGAAGTTCTCGATCACCACGTCGGCCCGCTCGGCCAGGGCGAGGAACACCTCGCGCCCGCCGGGGCCGGACAGGTCCGCGGTGACGGTCCGCTTGTTGCGGCCCAGGGTCTTCCACCACAGGTTGACGCCGTCGGCGGCGGCCCCGTGGGTGCGCGCCGGGTCGGGTCTGGTGGGGTGTTCGACCTTGGTGACGTGCGCCCCCATGTCGCCCAGGTGCTGGGCGGCCATGGGTCCGGCGAAGAGCGTCGAGGCGTCGACGACGCGCAGCCCTGCCAGGGCCCCACGGTCGGAATCGCGGGAGACGGTCACGCGGGTTCCCCCTCCCCCCTCGGCAGGTCCCAGGCACAGCGGAAGCCGACCGTGGCCGAACGCGCCTGTCCCAACCCCGGCAACAGGAGCTTGACGCTGTGGTCGGGCGCCCGGCGGCCGCCTTCGACGTACCAGTCGGATCCGTGGGCGTGGTGGTCGCTGCCGCCCTTGAGCATGACGAAGCGGGTGCGTCCGTCGCTGTGTTCGCTCTCGGTCCAGTTCCACACCGCGGGCTCGCCTCGACGCAGACCGCCCTGTTCACCGGCGAGCTGCCACTCGTCCTCGGTGGGCAGGCGTCCGCCCCGCCAGGCGCAGTAGGCGCGGGCGTCGTCGAGGTCGACGAAGGTCACCGGCTCATCGCGCGCGCTCGGATCGGGTCGGCCGTCGCTCCAGTGGTCGAGGAAGCGGTGCGCCGTGTCCGGGGTGTGGCCGGTGGCGGCGAGGAACTCGGCGAACTCGGCGTTGGTGACCTCGGTGGCGGCCACCGCGACGGGCTCGGTGAGCTCACCGTCGCGTTGGAGGGTGCGGGCGTCGTGCAGACGCGGGGGAAGCGGTTTCCACTCGTCGACGTAGGGCGCGCCCTGGTACATGCCGGTCTCGCGTCCCCGGTGGCGCACGGTCAGCACGTAGGGGCCGGCCGGGACGACGACCGCGTCCTCTTCCGGGCCCGGACCGGTGTGCGCGAACCGCGGCGCAGCGGAGGCGATCCGGTGGGACAAACGGTGCGGAAAGCGCGCGTCCGGATTGTGCGGCCGTCGGGAAAGCTCTTCCAACAGCCCGGGAAGCCACTCGGGCACGGCCGTTCCCGGAGCCACGTGCAACAGCGCGGCCACGCCGTGGGCGGGCACGAGCGTGTGCCCATCGGTGGGGAGCCGGCCACCACCGGTGAGGTCGAAGTGGACCCCCTCCTCCCCGCCGGATTCGGGAAGCACCGGGCCGTCGTGATCGGTTCCGGAGACGTTGGCCAGGGTCCACAGGGTGAGGCCCTCGTGCTCCCAGCGGGAGGCATACACCCCGGCCGAGTCGGCGTCGGGGTGCAGTTCCGTGAGCGGGGTCCACTCCCCCTCCAGCAACAGCTCGCCCGCCGCGCGCTGGACGGCGACCATGCGGGCGAGGGTGGCGGCGTCGCGCGCCGACCAGCCCACCCACACACCGAAGACCACTTCCCAGACCATGAGGCCGACGCCGTTGAGCCAGGCCGACCGCAGTTCCTCGGTGTGGTCGCGGTGCCAGCGCCGCACGTGGTGCTGCATGTGGCGGCGCTCGTACCAGTGCGCGCGCAGCACACCGGGCACGGGAGAGTCGGCGAAGAACTGCGCCCAGGACGCGGAGTGGTCCTGGATCCGCTCCACCGGAAGTTTCGACTCCCCTTCCAGCACCACCCCGGGTCTGGCCTCCTCCAGCCGGTCCACCAGTTCGGGTTCGGCCTTCTTGAGGGTGTCGAGGAAGACCCCGTCGGCCTTCAGGTCGGCCACGAGCGCGGCGAGCTCGGTGACGTCGTCGGCGCCGCGTCTGGTGCCCACGTCCCAGGGGTTGTAGTCGACGAACACGCGCACCCCCGCGGCGTGCAGGGTGTCGATCAACCCGCCGGGTCCGGACAGTCCCGGAACCTGACGGTAGTGGTCCCACTGGTTGCGATCGTCCAGACCGATCACCGGGTAGGCGTGCCAGAGCACGAGGGCGTCCAGACCGCCCAAGCGCGCCCGGGCGTCGGCCAGGAACCGTTCGGGGGTGAAGCGATGTTCGGCGAAGGAGTAGAGCAGCTCGTCCCAGAGCCACACCTGGGCGACCGTGTGGCAGCGGGCCGCCCAGGCCGCCTCGGGGCGCGTGTAGGCGGAGTCGTCGTAGTGGTGCCGCGCGCGGGCGTCCTCGCGCCAGGCGTGCAGCCGTGCCCGCCAGGCGGGACGGTCGGCGGCCCTGTCTGGGGCGGCGAAGATCTTGGCGTCGTCGAGCCCGGAGAGGTGTTCGGAGGTGGGGGCCGGCTCCAGCGGTACCTCGGTGGGCCGGTCGATCGGGCGTGGGACCAGGGGGTCGAAGGTGTAGGTCATGGGGTCCTCGGGGAGTTCGGGTCGGGCTCGACGAGGGCGAGGGTGCGGGTGACGAGGTCCTCGATGCGGCGTTCACCGCCGGGCAGCGAGGTGGCGATGCGTCCGTCCAGGGGGGTTGTCCACTGTGCGCCGATCCCGTCGAAGCCCCGCAGCGCGCCCACCACGCCGCCGACCGTGGCCGCGGCCGAGTCGGTGTCCCAACCGGCGGTGACCGCGATCGAGACGCTCGGGGTGAAATCGCCCTCGCCCCGGGTCAGGGCGTAGGCGATGGTGGCCGCGTTGTTGAGCACGTGCACCCAGTGCAGGTGGCCGTAGGCGGCGTGCAGCCGGTCCAGGCCGGAACGGACGTCGCCGCGCGCGGCCGCGTCCCGGCCCAGGTCGATGGCCTCGACGATGCGGCTTTGCGGGGGCAGGGCCGTGTGCGCGGCGTCCAGGACCTCCTCGACCGTGTCGTGGGTCAGGGCGCACGCGGCCAGGGCCGCCGCCCACATGGCGCCGTACACGCCCTCGCGGGTGTGGCTGAGTCGGGCGTCGGTCCAGGCCAGACGGGCCGCGGCGCGCACGTCGCCGGGGTTGGTCCACCCGTACAGGTCCGTGCGGATGAGCGCGCCGATCCACTCTCGGAAGGGGTTGTGCCGGGTCGCGGTCTCCGGAACGGGACGGGCGTCCAGGAGGTTGCGGTAGGCCACGCGTTCGGCGGTGAACACGCGGCCGGCGGGCATGAGGTCGAGCCAGAGCGCGGCCACGTCGTCGGTGGTGAAGGCCCGCCCGTGCCGTTCCATCAGGGTGAGGGCGAGCATCGGGTGGTCGAGGTCGTCGTCCTCGGGCATGCCGTCGATGTTCTCCTCCAACGACGTGCCCGCGCTGCGCCGGTTCCACGGCCGGCGCGCGGCGACGTCGTCGGGCAGGCCGACGGCGGTGAAATAGCGGTCCAAGGGCCAGCGGCCGGTGGCGCGCAGGATCTCCTCGATGCCCTGTCGGGGGATCTTCTCCACCGGTTTGCCGAGCAGGCACCCGGCGGCGCGTCCGGCCCAGGCCCCGTGCACGCGCTCGCGCAGGTCGTGCGGGAGCGCCGGTCGGGTCGGGGCGGCGGGCAGCGCGGTCTCGACCTCCGCCCAGTGGCCGGGTTGTTCGGGCCGGGGCAGGGCGTCGAGTTCGTCGAGGAGGTCGCGGGCCAGTGCCCGCAGCCGGGGGCCGGCCGCCGTGGGCGCGGCCCCGCCCACGGCCGGGACCGGGTCACCCCCGGCGGCCGTCCAGGTCCGGCGAACACCGCTGACGTCGCGCCCCTCGGCCTCGGACTGGACGAGTTCGTGGGCGAGCAGGTCCTCCGGTTGTGCCCAGGTGAGCCTCATGCGGGCACACCCCCCGTTTCGAGGGTGTCCAGCACCCGTAGCCGGGCACGGGCGCGTTCACGGTCGGCCCGCAGGATGTCGGCGGCGGCCTCGCCCATGAGGCGTCCGGTCGCACGGATGTCCATCCGGCTGGCCTCCTCCACGGGGTCGAGCCACTCGCTCGGAACGACCGACGCACCGCCGAGCCCGGCGCAGATCGCCCCCGCCATGACCGCGATCGAGTCGGCGTCGCGCCCGTAGTTGACCGCGGCGAGCACCGACCCACGGTAGTCGCCCCGGTGTCCCAGGAGCAGACCCAGCGCGGCGGGCAGTTCCTCGATGGCCTTGGTCCGCGAGGGGCGGCGCGCGTCCATGGACATGTTCCGGTATTGGGGCCCCACCGAGTCGAAGGGCGCGACCGTCTCCCGGACGAGCCGGGCCAGGGCGCGCTCTCCCTCGTCGTCGGTGGGCGGGCCATCGAACCCGCCCAGGGCCTCGACCACCGCTTCCAGGGCGGCCCTGGTCCCATCGTGGGAGACCTCCGACGCCGTGGCGACGACGTCGTCCAGGGCCGCGCCCGGCGCGACGGCCGAGGCGACCATCGCGGCGAAGACCCCGGCCGCTTCACGGCCGTAGCTGGCCTGGTGCGCGCCGGTGAGATCGATCGCCTCGGCGTAGGCCGCGCGGGGATCACCCGCGTTGGCCAATCCGACCGGGGGCACGTACATGGCCGCCCCGCAGTTGACGACGTTGCCGACCCCCGCCTCACGGGGGTCGACGTGCCCGTAGTGCAGCCGGGCCACGATCCACTTCTCGGCGAGGAAGACCCTCTGCAGCAGCAGGGCCGTCGACTCCAGTTCGGGGATCCAGCGCGGCTCGCCGATCATCAGCGGCACGAGGTCCTGTGCCATGGCGTAGGCGTCCAGGTGCTCGCGACGCTTGGCGTACACCTCGACCAGTGCCCGGGTCATGAGGGTGTCGTCGGTGATGTGTCCGTCACCCTTGTGGTAGGGCGCGATCGGACGGGCGTCGCGCCAGTTCTCATGCCACGGTCCGACGATCCCGGTGACCCTGCCACCGTGCCGTTCCTCGATCTGTTCGGGGGTCCATCCCTCGGTGGCGCCGCCAAGAGCGTCGCCCACCGCGGCGCCGGTGATGACGGCCACCGCCCTGTCCTGCAACCAGTCCACGGGTCACTTCCCTTCGTCAGTGGACGCCGTGCGCGTCCTGGGGGCCGCTACTGAGTGATCTCGTCCCAGCCCGCCCGAAGCTCCGCCTCGAGTTCGTCGGCGTCGATCTCCTGGGCGAGGAAACGCTGGTAGGCCGGGGTGGCGACGGTGTCCTTCCACTGCGGGTAGGCGTCCACGAACAGGAACGGCGAGGACTCCAGGTGGTTGCCGGATTCGAGGATGGTCTCCCAGCCGGACTCGTCGGCCAAAGAGGTGCCCATGATCTCCCGGGCGGACTCGGTCGCCGGGATGAGGGCGTCGGCCTCGTTGAGCTCGGCGAGGTTCTCGGTGGAGGTGAAGTACTCCAGGAACTCGACGGACTCCTCCACGTGCTCGGAGTCGACGTTGACCGAGAGGGTCTGTGGGTTGGCCGCCTGCCAGGGTCCGGCCGGGCCTTCCAGTGGGGGCAGCACGATCCAGTCCAGGTCGTCGGGCGCGTCGGCCTGGATGTTGGCGGCCTGGAACGAGCCTTGGACGGTCATGGCGACGTCCTCGGCGTAGAAGGAGGCGAGCACGTCGGAACCGGACTGGGTCAGGCTGACCGGCTGGATGGACTTGTCGTCGTGGGCCATCTCCCCGACCAGTTCGGGCAGGGCGGTCTCGCCCTCCTCCATGACCAGACCCGCGTCGGAACCCGTGCCGTCGAAGAACGTGCCACCGAAGGCCGGTGCCATGGACATGAAGGCGGCCGTGGGGCTGGACAGGCCCCACCCGAGTCCGTACCGGTCGCCCGAGGTGGTGGCCTCGGCGATCTCGCGCAGTTCGTCCCAGGTCATGGTCTCGTCCTCGGGGATCGACACCCCGGCGTCCTCCAGCAGACCACGGTTGGCGAAGACCACGTAGGACTGCAGTTCGGTCGGGTAGGCCACGATCTGTCCGTCGACGGTCACCGAGTCCATGACGCCGGAGGGGATGTCCACGCGCATGGCGTCCGACATCAGGTCCGACAGGTCGGCGAGGTATCCGTCGACCGCGAAGGGGGCGATGCCGGCGGCCTCGTAGTGGATGATGTCCGGCGCGGCGCCGCCGTTGAACTGGGTGATGAGCTTGTCGTAGACGCCGTCCCAGCCGGCGGGGACGATCTCGACCTGGATGTCGGGGTGTTCCTGGTTCCAGGACTCGACGATCTGTTCGGTGGCCTCGATGGCGGCGGGCTGGTCGGAGAGCGACTGGAATTCCAGTGTGACCTCACCGCCGTCTCCACCGTCACCGCCTCCGCAGGCGGTGATGAGCAACAACGTGGCGGGGATGGCCGCCACGGAGGCGACTCGGGTGTTCATTGAGGGGGGTTCCTTTCCTCAAGGGG
>NZ_DYZD01000285.1 GCF_020741345.1 Nocardiopsis listeri | reverse complement strand
CAGACAGGCGCCGATGGCCGCGCTGTAGAGGTTGTAGGCGCGTTCTCGGGCCCGCCGCCGCTCAGCGGTCTGGAGTGGGATACCACCGCAGACGCTCTCCGAGAGCAGCGGTGTGATCCGTGTTCGGGGGGTCTCACCGGCGGGCTCGGGGCCGATTCCGGGTTCGGTTCCGGTGCTGAAGAGGGTCATGTGCGTCCGATCTGTGCCGTGGCACGCCTTCCGTGGGACGCGCGAGTGGACTACCGCCGGCACCCCGGATTTCAGTGCTTCGCCCCACCCGCGATCGGCGAACGGCCCGATCCCGATCCGGCCTAAAGTGGCCACATGTCTTCGACCTCCTCCACCACCGAAGCGTCCCCCGTCATCGAGGCGCTCTCCTGGGTCCACGTACGTGACGGACGCCTGCTGTGCGTTCGCCCTGAGGACCGGGACCGGCTGTACCTGCCCGGCGGCAAGCGAGAGCCGGGTGAGACGGATGAGCAGGCCGTGGCGCGCGAGGCGTTGGAGGAGGTCAGCGTGGTGCTGCGCCCGGGCACGTTCGAACGCGTGGCGGTGATCGACCAGGAGGCGCACGGCCAGGCGCCGGGGACCCGCGTGGAGCTGGTGTGCTACACCGCAGAGCACGACGGGGAGATCGTCGCCGACAACGAGATCATCGAGCTGGTGTGGATCGGCCACGCCGAACGCGAACGCTGCGCCCCCGCCGTCCGCGACCTGGTGGGGCTGCTCCACGCCCGCGGTCTGGTCACCTGACCGACTCCTCCACGGGGTCGGGGCCCTCCTCGACCAGGAACCGGTGTCGCGCAGGAACAGGTTCGGTCGGGGTGGGTCGTCGGCCCGGACCGCCCGGGGGCCGGTTTCGTCCATGACCCGACCTTCCCCTCCCACCACGGCCGGCGACATCCGGAATCACCCGGAAACCTCCCCGGCCCCGAACCTGGACGCGAGAAAATCGGTGGCCGCCTTCGGATCGCCTGGTTAAAGTCCCTGAACGTGCGCCACCTACCTCAGCCTCCGGGCACACCCGACCACCGTTCGGCCGACCACTACCTTTTCTGGCTGGCCCGGCGGGAGTGGCGTTCCCTGCTGTGGTCCTCGTCGATCACCTCGGTCTACGTCCTGTGCACGATCCTGGTGTCCTACCTGCTCGGCGCCGCCCTGGACTCGGACCTGGCCGCCGGGAACCTCCACACCCTGCTGTACTGGTTCGCCCTCATCGCCTTGTGCTCCCTGGTGGCCGCCTCCCTCGTCCCCCTGCTCGAACGGGCCGCCTGCTTCAACTGGTACGCCTCCGCCTACCGCACGGTGCAGCTGGTCGCCCGCCGCTCCTCCCGCCTCGGACCGACCCTCACCCGGCGGCTTCCCACAGGCGAGGTGGTGTCGGTCGGCACCGACGACATCGACCGCATCGGCGACTTCTTCGAACGCTCCGACCTGATGGTCTCCTCCGTGGTCTCGGTGTTGCTGGTCGGCTTCCTGATGCTGACCTCGCACGTCACCTTCGGGCTCATCACGCTGGTCGCGGTACCGGTGATCGTCGTCGGTATGAGTCCGCTGCTACGGCCGCTCAACCATCGGACGCGCACGCACCGGGACCGGCAGGCCGACCTGACCACCAGAGCCACCGACCTGGTCGCCGGACTGCGGGTCCTGCGCGGGGTGGGCGGCGAACGTTCGGTGGGCGAACGCTACCGGGCCGAGTCCCAGCGGGTGCGTGCCGCCGGGGTCCGCGTCGGATGGATGGACGCGGCCCTGGAGGCCACCCGCACCCTGTATCCGGGGCTGCTGCTGGTGGGAATCGTCTGGTACGGCGCCCGACTGGCGTTGGTCGGCGAGATCACCGTGGGTCGACTCGTCGCCTTCTACGGTTACACCGGCGCCCTGGCCACGGCGGTGCGCTTCTTCATGCGGTTCTTCTCCGACCTGGTGACCGCCCGGGTCGCGGCCTCCCGTGTGGTGCGGGTCCTGAGCCTGGACCACGACCTGCCCGATCCCCGGTCTCCCGCACGGCCCCCCGGTGGCCCCTGCGACCTGCACGACCCCACCAGTGGGGTGCGGATCGTCCACGGCCGGGTCACCGGAGTCGTCTGCGCCGACCACTCCGACACGACCTCCCTCGTCGAACGGCTGGGCCGCTACCACGACGACGGAGAGGGCGCCGCGTTGGTCGGCGATCGTTCCGTCCGGCTGCGCGACCTTCCCCTGCGGGAGGTACGCCATCGCGTCCTGGTCGCCGGCAACGACGCCCACCTGTTCTCCGGCCGGCTGCGCGCCGAACTCGACCCCCGCGGTGCCCGCTCCGACGAGGAACTGACCGCGATGATCCGGGCCGCCGCGGCCGAGGACGTGCTCGCCCAGTCCCCGAAGGGCCTCGACGCGGAGCTCACCGCACGCGGCCGTGAGTACTCCGGAGGCCAACAGCAACGACTCCGGCTCGCTCGTGCCCTGCTCATGGAGCCCGAGGTGCTGTTGCTGGTCGAACCCACCTCCGCGGTGGACGCCCACTCCGAGGCGGCCATCGCCGAACGGCTCGCCCAGGCCCGCTCCGGCCGCACCACGGGGGTGGTCACCACCAGCCCACTGCTGCTCGACCGCGCCGACCACGTCCAGTTCGTCGAGGCCGGGCGTGTGGTGGCCGAGGGTTCCCACCGGGAGCTGCTCCGCGTGGACGCGTACGCCGCGACCGTCCTGCGCGCGACGGGAGAGACGACGGAGGAGAAGGTATGACCCGCATCGACGAACCCCCGACCTCCACCGGACCGATGTCCGACGGGCCGCCCACCACGCCGATCGAGTCGACGGCGCTGCCCGTGGCGCCCGTCTCCGCGGTCTGGGTGCGGCTGCGCCGGGCCGGACGCGAGCACGGCCCGCTTCTGCTCCTCGTGGTGACGTTGTACGCCCTGGCCACCGCTTCGGCGCTGGTCGCCCCCTGGATGCTCGGGATGATCGTGGACGCCGTTCGCGAGGGCGCCGCCCCGGCGCGCGTGGACGTCATGGCTCTGCTGATCGTGGCGTCCCTACTGGTCAACGCCGCGCTGTTGCTCGGTGCGGTGTCGCAGTCGATCCGTTTCGGTGAGGGGCTGCTGGCCGAACTGCGCGAGGAGTTCGTGCACGCGGTCCTGCGGCTGCCCCTCGGCACCGTGGAACGCGCGGGCACCGGTGACCTGGTCTCCCGCACCGGACGCGACATCAACTCGCTCAGCCTCATGGTGCGCCGGTCGGTGCCGGTGATCGCCACCGGTCTGACGACCGTGCTGGTCATCCTGGTGGCGCAAGCCGTGCTGCACCCGGCGCTCCTTCTCGCGTGGGCGCCGTCAGCCCTGCTCATCTGGGTGACCTCCCGCTGGTACGCCCGCCGGGCGGCGGACGGCTACCTGGCCGAGATGAGTACGTACTCGCGGCTCACCCAGGGCGTGTCCGACACGGTGGAGGGCGCGCACACCCTGGAGGCGCTGGGCCGCCAGGAGTGGCAGGACCTGCGCACCGACTCCGACGTTCGTCGCACCTACGCCGCCGAGCGGTACACGCTGTGGCTGCGCTGCATGTGGTACCCGCCGTTGGAGTTCGCCTATCTGTCCGCCGCGGCCACGACGTTCCTGGTTTCGGGGTGGCTGTTCATCCAGGGCGATCTGTCCCTGGGGCAGATCGCCACGGCCGTCTTCCTGACCGTGCAGATGTCCAAGCCGCTGGACCACATGATCGACCAGGTCGACAACGTGATGGTGGGCTTCACCGCGCTACGTCGGCTGTTGGGCGTGCGGTTCGCCGCCGAGGACACCCGTCCCGGAGCGGAGCCCGAGCCCCGTGAACCCGGAACCGTGGAGATCCGTGACGTCCGGTTCGGCTACGCCCCCGGTGTCGAGGTACTGCACGGCGTGGACCTGGATCTGCGCCCGGGCGAGCGACTGGCCATGGTGGGGCCCAGTGGTGCGGGCAAGTCCACCCTCGGCAAGCTGCTGGCCGGGGTACACCTGCCGGGTTCCGGCAGTGTGCGTGTGGGCGGGGTGGACCTGGCGTCCCTCTCCCTCGAAGAACGTCGCGAGCGGGTGATCCTGCTCAGCCAGGAGAGCCATGTCTTCCGCGGCACCATCGCCGAGAACCTCGCGTTGGCCCTCGACGAGAAGGACGACGACCGCGCCCGCCTGTGGCGGGCCCTGGAGGCGGTCGACGCCGACGCCTGGGTGCGCTCCCTGCCGGAGGGTCTGGACACGAAGGTGGGTTCGGGGCAGGACGGTCTCGACCCGGCGCACGTGCAACAACTCGCCCTGGCCCGGGTCATGCTCGCCGATCCCCAGGTCCTGGTACTGGACGAGGCCACGTCCCTGATCGATCCCCGTTCCGCCCGCGACCTGGAGCGTTCCCTGGCCGGTGTCCTGTCCGGCCGCACGGTGGTCGCGATCGCCCACCGCCTGTACACCGCCCATGACGCCGACCGCGTCGCCGTGGTCGAACACGGAACGGTCGCCGAGCTCGGCACCCACGAAGAGCTGCTGGCGCGAGGGGGTTCGTACGCCCGTCTGTGGCACGCCTGGCACGGCGATACCTAGGCCGGCGAACCCACGAAGGCCATTGGTCGGGACGGGGGAACCGTGAGGTGTCGATCTCCAGGTCGAAGGGCTCCGGAAACCGGATCCTCTCTCCGAAGTCCACGATGGTGACGTGGGGCAGGGGCGTGCGCCCGTCCCCACGGCTTCTCCTCACGGTCGATGCCCACGCCGCCCTTGGAGACGATCTCGGCCCACCGGGCGCGGCAAAACACTGGACGGGCCCTTCCGGGCGAAGGACACTGCTCGAATGACCTCCCCGGCGCTTCCTCCCATGTACCGCGACCTCGACTTCAACGGTCCGCTCTCCGACGAGCGGGCCGCGCGCCTGATCCACTCACTCGGTTCCCTGGAGGGGCACCACGTGGTGGACCTGGGCTGTGGCTGGGCCGAACTCCTCCTTCGCACTCTGAGCACCGAACCCACGGCCACCGGGTTCGGCATCGATCTCGGGGAGGAGAACATCCGGCACGGTCGGGCCGGCGCCGAGGCACGAGGGTTGGCCGACCGAGTGGAGCTGGAGGTCGGGGACGTCGGCGTGTGGAAGGGCGCACCCCCCGACGTGGTGTTCAACGTGGGCGCCGCCCATGTGTGGGGCGGCGATCCCGTCGCCCACACCGGAAACGCGCTCACCGCCCTGGCCGACCTGACGCGACCGGGTGGCCGGGTGCTGTTCGGTGAGTGCTACTGGAGGCGCCCGCCCTCCGATGAGGAGATCGCCTCCATGGCGGTGATCCCCCGTGACCAGTACCGGCCGTTGCCCGACCTGGTCGACTTCGCGCTCTCCCACGGCTTCCGGCTGTACTCCCTGTCTGAGGCCACGGTGGACGAGTGGGACCACTTCGAGAACGGCAACGCTTGGGGCATGGAGGACTGGATCCGGGACAACCCCGACTCCCCCGACTTCGACGAGGTCGTCCGGCGCACCGACGCCCACCTGCGACTCCGTCTGCACGGCCGGGACCTGCTCGGATTCGCCCACCTGACCCTCCTTCGGGTCTGAGAGCGCTCGTCCACAGGTTCCCGGTTCCGCTTGCGCGCGCCTCCCGGCGCACGCATGCTCGTTCCCAGGGGAGCCGACCGGCTCCCGGTGAGGAAGCACATGGACACGCGGGCACTCGTCGACGACGCCCGGCGGTCGGGGATCGAGGGGTTCTCGGCGGGCGCGATCGTTCATCGGGACGCCGGGCGGGAAATCCTCCTCCTGCGCCGTCGCGACGACGAGACCTCCTTCCCCGGGGCGGAGAGCCTGCCCTCGGGTGGAGTGGAACCGGGCGAGACCCTCCTCGACGGGTTGGCCCGGGAACTGCACGAGGAGATCGGACTACCCGTGGGGGTCCCACTCCGGTTGGAACCCTTCGTGACCTGGTTCGACTACGACTCACGGCACGGCGAGCGCAAACGCCAGTTCACGTTCGCACGACCACATGAGGGGGCACCGGTGCGGTTGTCGCGAGAGCACACGGACTTCCGGTGGTTCCCGGCCGAGGAACACTCCGAAAGTGACCTCACCCCACAGGTGAAGGCGGCGGTCCGGGAGTGGCTCGATCAGCGGAACGCTCTCGCCTGACGGCCCCGGAAACGGCGAAACCGGGCGGCCCCGTGAAGGGCCGCCCGGTCGTCGCGGGCGAGGTCGCGTATGCCGGACCCGCAGGACTTTCTGAACCTCTTAGAAGTCCATGCCGCCCATGCCACCGGTCGGGTCGCCGGCGGGAGCGGCGGCCTTCTCCGGCTTCTCGGCGATGACGGCCTCGGTCGTCAGGAACAGACCGGCGATCGAGGACGCGTTCTGCAGAGCCGAACGGGTGACCTTGGTCGGGTCGATGACGCCGTCCTTGAACAGGTCGGTGTACTCACCGGAAGCGGCGTTCAGACCGAAGCCGGGCTCCAGGTTCCTGACCTTCTCGGCCACGACGCCGCCCTCGAGGCCGGCGTTGATCGCGATCTGCTTGAGCGGCTCGGCGATGGCGCGGCGGACGATGTCGGCGCCGATGGCCTCGTCACCCTCCAGCTCGAGCTTCTCGAAGGCGGGGACGCTGGCCTGCAGCAGCGCGACGCCACCACCGGGCAGGATGCCCTCCTCGACGGCGGCCTTGGCGTTGCGGACGGCGTCCTCGATGCGGTGCTTGCGCTCCTTGAGCTCCACCTCGGTGGCGGCACCGGCCTTGATGACGGCCACGCCGCCGGCCAGACGGGCGAGGCGCTCCTGGAGCTTCTCGCGGTCGTAGTCGGAGTCGGTGCGCTCGATCTCGTTGCGGATCTCGTTCACGCGACCGGCGATGGCGGTGGCGTCACCGGCACCGTCGACGATGGTGGTCTCGTCCTTGGTGACGACGATCTTGCGCGCCTGGCCGAGCTGCTCGAGACCGGCGGTCTCCAGCTTGAGGCCGACCTCCTCGGCGATGACCTGGCCACCGGTGAGGATGGCCATGTCCTCCAGCATCGCCTTGCGGCGGTCGCCGAAGCCGGGGGCCTTGACGGCTACGGACTTGAAGGAGCCCTTGAGCTTGTTCACCACGAGCACCGCGAGGGCCTCGCCCTCGACGTCCTCGGCGATGATCGCCAGCGGCTTGCCGGCCTGGATGACCTTCTCCAGCAGCGGCAGCAGGTCCTTGACGGAGGAGACCTTGGAGGAGAGCAGGAGGATGTAGGGATCCTCGAGCACGGTCTCCTGACGCTCGGCGTCGGTGACGAAGTACGGCGAGATGAAGCCCTTGTCGAAGCGCATGCCCTCGGTGAGCTCCAGCTCGAGGCCCATGGTGTTGGACTCCTCGACCGTGATCACGCCCTCCTTGCCGACCTTGTCGAGGGCCTCGGCGATGAGCTCGCCGATGGCCTCGTCGGCCGCGGAGATGGCGGCGGTGGAGGCGATCTGCTCCTTGGTCTCGATCTCCTTGGCCTGCTTGAGCAGGGTCTCGGAGACCGCGGCCACGGCCTGGTCGATGCCGCGCTTGAGCGCGATCGGGTTGGCGCCCGCGGCGACGTTGCGCAGGCCCTCCTTGACCAGGGCCTGGGCGAGGACGGTGGCGGTGGTGGTGCCGTCGCCGGCGATGTCGTCGGTCTTCTTGGCGACCTCCTTCACCAGCTCGGCGCCGATCTTCTCGTAGGGATCGTCGAGCTCGATCTCCTTGGCGATCGACACGCCGTCGTTGGTGATGGTGGGGGCGCCCCAGGACTTCTCGAGCACGACGTTGCGACCCTTGGGGCCGAGGGTGACCTTGACGGCGTCGGCGAGCTGGTTCATTCCCCGCTCGAGGCCGCGCCGGGCCTCCTCGTCGTAAGAGATGAGCTTGGCCATTGTGGAATCTCTCCCGTGTCTGTGATGTCCACCCGGCCCAGTGCCCGCGACGGACGGGAGCCGACTCCGTGTTCATGTCCCACGGCGCCGACGCCCTCACGGGGCCGGAATGTTCAGGGCCCAGTGCGCGGGGGCTGTCACTCCCGTGCACCGAGTGCCAGCTCATCATAAGCACTCTGACCCCGAGAGTGCTAACCCTCCGCGCGGAGCGGACACGGCGCGTCGGCGCCGCCCGGCCGGGACGCGGACGCGCCGCCCCTCCGCAGGGAGGAGCGGCGCGTCGAGGCGGCGTCGGGAGAGGTCAGCCCTCGCCGCCCTCGTCCCCGCCGTCGTCGCCGTCGCCCGGCTCGGTGACGGCGACGAAGGT
>NZ_DYZD01000284.1 GCF_020741345.1 Nocardiopsis listeri | reverse complement strand
GTTCGACACGTACGGCGCGAACGGGCTCAACGGTTTTTGGCCCGCGGTGGTCAGCACGTCGTAGTCGTCGGCGAGCACGACGACGCGAGGCCCTTCGAAGGCGCCCGGTTCGACCTCCTGGCCCTCCCCGTCCTGGGGGATCCGGTTCTCCATCTCCTTGGCCACGCCGGTCGCCAGGCCCCCGCACACGCGGGGGTTGGTCGCGTACCCGCCGACGTACTCCGGAGGGACGACGTCGCGCAGGTTGCGTCGGGGGTCCATGATCGCGAACACGACCTCCTTGGGCGTGTACCGCGCCGCGAGCCCTTCGGCGATCATGCGCAGCAGGTTGGTCTTGCCGCACTCGCTGTCGCCGATGACCAGCAGGTTCTGATCCCGTTCGAACAGGTCCAGTCGCACGGGGGCCAGGGCGCGCTCGTCCAGTCCGATCGGCACGGTCCTGGGCTCGGCCTCCCTGTCCGGCAGGGCCTGCGCCGAGAGCCGGTGCGGGAGGACACGGACCTCGGGGGCGCGGGCGCCGATCCAGGCACGGTCGATCGCGCGCACGGCACGCTCCACCACGTCGCCCAGGTTCTCGGTGGAGGGGGCCCCGTCGAACCGGGGCAGGGCGGTCTGCGCGAACAGCTTCATGGTGGTCAGGGCCCGGCCGTTGTCACCCTCGCCGATGGTCTCGGCGAGCTTGCGGGCGATGGCCGAGTCGGTCGGGTTGTTGAGTCGAAGCTCCACCTTCTGACCGAAGTTCGACTGGGCGTTCATCCGTACGTCGTTCCAGCGGAGCATCGCCGAGACGATGTGGACGCCGTACCCGCCACCGCGCTGCAGCAGTTCGGTGACGATGCCCTCGACCTCCTCGAAGTCGCGGCGCAGGGCACCGAAGCCGTCCACGCACAGGACGATGTCGGCGGTGGCCAACTCGGGTACCTCGCCGCGGGCGTGCATGGCGCGTAGTTGCTCCATCGAGTCGATACCGCGCTCTCGGAACACCTCCTCCCGGTGTTCGAGCATCCCCCGCACCTCCTCGATGGTTCGGCGGACCCGTTCGGCGTCGGTGCGCACGGCGACGCCGCCCACGTGCGGCAGCCCGGAGAGGGACTGAAGGCCGCCGCCGAGCAGGTCCAGGCAGTACACGGCCACCTGGTCGGGGGTGTGGGTGAGCGCCAATGACAGGACCAGGGTGCGCAGGAGGGTCGTCTTCCCGCTCTGCGGTCCACCGATGACGGCGACGTGGCCACCCGAGGCGGTCAGGTCGAGGAGCCACTCGCCCTGCCACTGCTTGGTGGCGTCGTCCAAGAGCCCGATCGGCACCTGCAGTGCCGGACGCTCACCGGGGATCCGCAGTCCGTGTTCGGTCTCCTCCGGAGCACCGCAGATCGCGTCGATGGTGGTGGCCTTCGGCAACGGAGGCAGCCAGATGGCCCGGGTGGGTTCGCCGTGCTGGCCGAGCTGTCCCACCATCACGTCCAACAGGGTCGGATCGGTCGTGCGGGTGGGCATCGAGGCCTCCTCGTCGGGGGACACCGTCTCGGCGACCTCCTCGGGGGAGGGGTTGTACGCGGTGTACAGCCGGGGCGAGGGGGTGACGTTCTCGTCCTCGGGCTCCTCCTCGATGACCGGCCCGCGGTAGGCGCCGGACACGTAGCCGGCCTTGAAGCGCTGGTAGACGGTGGTGTCGACCTTCAGGTAGCCGAACCCGGGCAGGGCGGGCAGGTGGAAGGCGTCCGGGGTGTTCAGGACCGTACGGCTCTCCTCCTCGGAGAAGGTGCGCAGGCCCAGGCGGTACGACAGGTAGGTGTCCAGACCACGGAGCTTGCCGCCCTCGATGCGCTGGCTGGACAGAAGCAGGTGCACACCGATGCTGCGGCCGATCCGGCCGATGGACAGGAACAGTTCGATGAAGTCGGGACGGGCGGTGAGGAGCTCGCCGAACTCGTCGATGATCACCAGCAGGTGCGGCATCGGGTCGAGTGAGGGGTCCTTCTCGCGCTTGTACGTGTAGTCCCCGATGTTGGGGACGTTGCCCGCGTCGCGCAACATCTGCTGACGGCGCTGCACCTCGCCGGAGAGGCTGGCGTGGACGCGTTCGATGAGGGCGGCGTCGTCCTCCAGGTTGGTGATCATCCCGGAGACGTGCGGCAGGTCCTCGAAGGGGGCGAAGGTGGCGCCGCCCTTGTAGTCGACCAGCACCATGCTGACACGTTCGGGCGGGTGGGAGGCAGCCAGGGCCAGCACCAGGGTCCGCAGCATCTCGCTCTTGCCCGATCCGGTGGCGCCCACGCACAGCCCGTGCGGCCCCATGCCCAGTTGGGCGGATTCCTTCAGGTCCAGGACGAGTGCCTGGCCCATCTCGTCCACGCCGATCGGAACGCGCAGGAACGCGCGTTCGCTGCGAGGGGCCCACAGACGTTGGACGTCCATGTCACCGGGGTCGCGCACGCCCAGCATGGCGGTGAAGTCGACGCGACCACCCTCCTGTGCCGTCTCCTCGATCGATTCGGCGGACAGTCGTAGCGGGGCGAGCATGCGCGCCAACCCGGTCAGGGTGGCGGGGGAGACGTCGTCGAGGACGCCGGTCCGTACGACGGGGTCGGTGGGACGCAGGTCCTCGACCCTGACCTGGTCACCGGTGACGGTGACGCGCACGTTCACGTCGCCGGGCTCGTCGATCTGCCGGGAGACGAGGTGCAGCACGGTGACGCCGAGAGAGGTCGGGTCGACGGTGTGGTCGGGGCGGACGAGTTCGGTGGCCACCTCGCCGTGGGTGTCGTGGATGACGAGGAGTCGACGCAGCAGTTGGTAGGCCTCGCGGCGCCCCATGCCGCGGCGCACCTCGGAGGCGAAGTCGCTCCGCGATCGCAGTTCGTCGGCGAGCAGGGCGCCGAGGTCGCGGGGGGAGGGGGCGATGAGGCGGGTGGCGACGCCGTGTTCACGTCGTTGGGGGTCGAGGACCTGGGGGAGCCACAGCAGCCATGACCAATCGTCGGCGTGTTCCTCGGGGTAGGAGACGGCCAGGCCGGCGTCCTCGGGGGCGTGGAACACGGCGAACTGGGCGACCATGGACCGGACCAGACGCATGATGTCCTCGCGTTCGCCCACGACGCTGACGTTGCCCGTCATGTCCAAGGGCAGGGCGAACGGCATGTCCGGGATGGTCTCGAAGCGTTGGATGACTCCCTGGGCCTCGGACTGCATGAACGGGTCGGTGGGTGCCAGGGCGGTGCCCTGCTCGGCCAGGTTCAGGGGGCGGCCGGAGGCCACACCGGTGCCGACCCGTACCTTCAGGAAGTCGTTGTGGCGCCGGCGGCGTTCCCAGAGTCGCTTGGGGTCGCGGAGGACGTCGTAGAGGGCCTCCGGGGGAGGGTCGAGCAGGCGTGCGTGCGCCCGGGTCTGCTGTTCCCAGGTGCTCAGCCTCTCCCGCAGCTCCTCCAGGTACTGGAGGTAGAGCTCGCGCTGGTTGCGCCTTTGCCTGCCGACCTGGCCGCGCCTGGAGAACAGCATGAGCAGTGCGCCGAGGAGGGCCACGCACAGGACGACCGCGCCCAGGGCCATGAAGGCCGGATTGCGCATGACCATCATGATCGTCAGGGAGGCCATCATGCCCACCATCGGCAGGATGGCCATGAGCGGATTGCCCTGGGACTTGCCGTCGGGGAGGGTCGGAGGAGCCTCCACTTCCCTGGACTCCTCGGCGGGAGCCGGGTGGGTGGTGCGTGTCGGCCGGTGTACGACACGGAGGGCCATCGGCGTTCCTCTCGACTCTGGGAGAAGTCATGAGATCGGGCAGGAGCGACAAAACCCTATCGAAGCAGGGCTTCTAAGGTTCTTTCGTGTTCCCGCACAGGTGTCGGTGCTTCGGGGGACAAGGGCCATTCAAGGGGTGGATGGTGATCTTCGTCACGGTTTATGGGTTCGTCGAACATTTCGAGCCGGGCGGCGAATCGGTCGCGCCTTGTGTTCGGGCAGGTCATCGAAGTGATCGGTGTGTTCGAAGGGGTCGAAAGCGCGGTCGGCGCTGTCGGGGCGTCGTGATGGAGTATGGGAACCGTAGGTCTGTTCGGCGCATCCCCTGGAAGTCGGGGTCGGCCGACGCCAATCCTCGTGACAAGGCAGGTGGAAAATGGCGGACAAGGAACTCGATTTCCATCAGGCATCGTTCTCCAAGATGACCAGCAATACCGGTGAATCGGGTGAACAACTCAGTACCCTGGTCAACAGGCTCGTGAGTGCGGTTGATCCGCTGAAGGACAAATTCGAGGGTAGCGGCAGAAATTCACTCGACGAGCTTCACCGTCGGGCGGAGACGGTGTCCATCCTGGTGAGCGGTGATCTCAGCAATCTGAACGAAGGTCAGATGGAAATGATGAACGCTGTGATGCAGGGTGACCAGGAAATGTCGGACTCGACTCAATCCCAGATGAACGCCGCGAATTTCGATGTCGGCAAACTCCGGGCCTAGATAATTCCTTGGGGATGGTGCGTAGATGAGCGACTACACGAAATACAGCAAGAACGCTTCGGCCGACGTCCAGGAGACGATCACGAGCATCACCGGTGAGTTGGAGAGACTCATCGACGACCACGAGATCGACGTCAACTCCGTCATGTCGGAAACCGTGATCGAGGGTGCGGACGTCACCTACCTGGAGAAGGACCAGCGTTGGGCCCTGGCCGCCCAGGAGGCCAGGGAGATCATCGCCATCATCCGCTCCGTGATGGAAGAGAACGACGGAATCGCCGACAGCGCCCTGACCAGGGCCCGGACCGCCGCAGAGAACATCTGACTCCGTTCCGGTAGGAGGAACGAAGTCACCGAAGAGGAGCACCGATGGGCCGCGACTACGACAACCAGTTGCTCGAATCGGTCGCGGTCCGTCGGCAACGCCTGCGCGAGGCGGTGTTGTTCGGCGGACAGCGGACCAAACGCCGCTTGGACGAAGGAATCGGCAAGATCGTGATCAGCGCCTGCCTGGCCGCGGTCGCGTGCGCCGGAACGGTCGGTTGGTCCTTTGTCACCAACACCCTCGGCAACCAGCGTCTGGAGCGTGAACAGGCCGAGTCCGGGCCGGTGGAGAACGCCATCCCGGCGATCCCCGGTGAATGGGTGGGAGCACGGGTCGACCTGGCCATGCTCAGGGAACAGCTGGATCAGGCCCAGGTCCCGGAGGACCTCTACGTCCTGCCCGGCGAGCCCCGGCCCGAGCCCGGAACCGTCGGCAGCTACTACCTCATCACCGAAGACGACGAGTTCGGCGCACTGTCCGTGGTCGTCATGGACGACGACCAGGGGCGTCCCGGCTACCAGTTCGCCGACGAGGACGAGACCGCTCGCTGGCTCTTCCAGGAACTGGCGACCACCGAGGGTGATCCGGCGACGCTCAGCACCACCGACGAGGCCGCCGCCGCGGAGAAGACGTCGGACCTGGTGGAGGAGGTCCGAGACGGCCTGGACCAGCGCAACGCCGAGTCCTACCTGCACACGCTCGAATCGGGGGACATCCTCGACTCCTTCGGCCCGGAGAGCGGGCGCCACCTCTTCCCCGACGGAACCCCCTACGCCGAACGCGGTCTGCCCGACTATGTTCGGACGGACTCCGGCGATCAGGACCTCTATCACCGTTACCGGGTCGTCCACCCGTTCCGGGTGACGGCCACCACCGCTCCGGCGGAGGACGACAACCCCGGTGGAGGCGTCCGCTTCACGCTCGACACGGCAGGGTTCTCCGAGGTGCCGCCGGCGCCGACCCTGCGCTGGTTGATCGGCCAGGGGTACGTCGAGCGTGTGGCGGTCGACAGTGTTCCCCGATGACGAGTTCCCCGATGACGAAACCGGTCGACGCGCGTGACGCGTGACCAAGCCCGTGGCGCGTCGCGCCGCCCGCACAGCAGAATGGAAGGCCATGACCGCTTGGAGCCGTGTGACGATCGTCGGTGAGGAGCGCCGGGTCGACGCGGTACTCCCGGCGAGCGAACCCGTCGGTGTCCTCATGCCGGAGGTCCTGGAGCTACTCGGAGACGAGCCCCAGAACCCGGCCAGGCTGCGACACCTGGTGACCGCGTCCGGCGCGGTCCTGGCGGGTGAGAACACCCTGGAGGAACGCCGGATCGAGGACGGGTCCGTGCTCTGGTTGGTCCAGGACGAGGCCCCCGTCCCCGCTCCGGTGGTGCACGAGGTGCCCGAGGCGGTGTCGAAGGCCCTGGACGACCACACCGGACGCTGGACCCCCGAAGCGGCCCGCTGGAGTGCCACCGTCTCGTTGGCCGCACTCGCCCTGGGCACGGCCTGGCTCGTCCACGGACACCTGCCGGGAGGAACCGGTCTCGCGGCGATCGTCGCGATCGCGTTGGTGCTGGTGACCGCCGGCGCCGCGATCGGACCGACCTGGCGGGAGCCGTTGGGCACCGCGCTGTCGATCAGCGGCACCGTGGTCGGGGGCTTCGGACTGTGGCGGGCCGGGGACCACTTCGACTGGCCGGGCTGGGCCCTGTGGGGCGGGACCGCCGCGCTGCTCTCCGGGCTCGTGCTGTTGCTGGGCCTCACCTCCGGGCTGGGCAGGGGCGGGCTGGCCGGGGGCGGTGTCGGTCTGGCCCTGGCCTCGGTGTGGACTCTGTCTCGCGCCCTGGGCCTGCCCACCGACCTCGTCGCGGTGCTGCTGACCGTGATCTGTGTGCTCGGGCTGAGCCTGCTCCTGAGGGTCGCCCTCATGATCTCGGGGCTGACGGTCCTGGACGATCGCCGAAGCTCCGGCGAACCGGTCGCCAGGGACGACGTCCTCACCTCCGTGGCCAGGGCACATCGCAGTCTGGTCATCGCCACCGTGGCGGTGGCCATCGCCGTGGCCGTCGCGGGACTCGGGCTCGTCACGAACCTCACCCCCTGGACGTCCGGGCTGTGCGCGGTGCTCGCGATCGTGGTGGCGAGCCGCTCTCGGCTGTTCCCGCTCATCGCGCAGAAGGCCGCGCTCATCGCCGCGAGCCTCGTGGTGCTGATCGTCTTCCTCGTCGAGTGGGCCGGTGGCGAGTCGTGGGCGGTCTGGCCGGCCCTGACCGTGGCCATCGCGGTCGCGGCCGTCCCGGTGGTCGTCCTGGCCACCGAGCAGCCCGAGCACGTGCGTGCGCGTCTGCGCGGTGTGACCGGCCGGTTCGAGGTCATCGCCGTGATCGTCATGGTGCCGTTGGCGGTCGGCGCGTTCGGGACCTTCGAGCGACTGCTCGCGACCTTCTGAGGGGGAGGATGACGATGGGCGCCACCAAGGCGGTACACGGGGACCCCTGGCCGCGCAGGTTGGGCCGAGCGGTCGTGACCCCCTTTCTACCGGCGTCGGAGATCGCCGACACCATCGAGCTGCGCAGGCGTCTGCAGCGTTCCACGGCCACGGGCCGTCGGATCCTCGTGGACGACTTCGGGACCGGTGCGGACACGGCGGTCGTGACGGCTCTGATCGCCCGGGTCCTGGCCCACCACCGTCGGGACCGGGTCCTGACGGTGGACGCCACCGACCGGCTTCCTCCGCTCGGTACCCGGTTGGACACCCACGCCGCGCACGCCCTGGGCGAGGGGGTGCGGACCGCGAGTTTCGAGCAGGCCAAGGAGAGTCTCGGTGAGGTGGCACCCGGCCTGTGGACGGTCCAGGCGGCCCAGAACAACGAGGACGCCTACGCGGCGGGTCTGCTCCCGCTCTTCCGGTTCTTCGGTGTGACGCTGGTGACCGGTGGTTCGGGAGGGGCGTTCGTGAACGCCGTCACCGAGACCGCCCACTCTCGTGTCCGTGTCGTGCGGGCGACCCGGGACTCGGCCCGGATCGTGGGCCGCAGGCTCGACGGTCTGCTCCGTGAAGGCCGACGGCACGAGGTGGAGAACAGCGTGATCGTGGTCTTCGACCAGGAGAGGGACGAAGATCCGGGGTTCGACGCCGCGCGGATCACCCGCATCATCGCCGAGAGCGGGGCCGAGGCCGTTCGCCTGCGCTACGACCGCCACCTCGCCCAAGGACTCGCCGTGCAGATGCGCCGGGTCTCGGAGGCCACCCATCGAACGGCGATCCACATGGCGGCGGAGGCCATGACCAAGGCCGTGGCGACGGTACGACCCCGGTACGCGGCAACGGAAGGGAGAGGTGAGTGGGCATGAGCCGGCGAGACGCGGAGGACCCGGCGGAACCGAGCGACGGGTCGTCCCCTCGAACGGACGCCTCCCCCCAGGGACCGGACTCGGTCCGGCGGACCCACCCGGGCGCGGACCGGTACTCCGGCGACCCGAACACACG
>NZ_DYZD01000283.1 GCF_020741345.1 Nocardiopsis listeri | reverse complement strand
CCAGGCGCCCCACCGGAGGATCCCCGACCCAAGGCGCACCACCGACCACCACCACACCCACCCCCTGGAATCACTCATCTAGGGGTGTCCGATCCCCGCCGTCGTCCCTCTGCGGGCCTCGCCCTCCTTTTTGGCACCGAAGAAGTCGCCGCCCTTGCGCAGCGCGTCGTCCGTGCCCCAGGCCTCGTCGGCACCGACCCTGCGCAGATGGGGAATGTGCTTACGGCAGTGGATGTAGGCCTCCTGGACCCGGACGACCATCCACATCAGCGCTCTTTGCCCCGGCACCTGGGGCAGGGGCAGGTGCGGGACGTGGGAACGCAGCCGTTCGTCCTCGGTGATCTTCGCCCGGCCGTTGACGTGGAGTCCGATCCGGTCCCGTTCGAAGTCCAGGAACATCAGGCCGATGTGCGGATTCTGGGTCACGTTGCCCGCACTGGCGAACACTCCGTTGCCTCGGTACTCCGGGTAGGCCAGGGTGCGGTCGTCGATGACGTGCACGAAACCGGGCGGCCCGCTCCTGAAGCTGGAGTCGCACTCGCCCCGGGCGTCCGACGTCGCGATGAAGAGCATCTCCTGACGGGCGACGAACTCCTTCATGGCCGGATTGAGGTGGTCCAGCATCTGGTCGCGGTAGAAGCGGTCGGCGCGTTCGGTGGTGCCCATGACCGCTTGTACGTGGCGTTCCCCCTGGGCTCCGGGCACGCGGTTGCTACTGCTCTGTGACATCAACGAAGGCCTTCGACTGTGTGCGGTTTACGGGGACGACGAAGCGCGGCGGCGCCCGGTCGCCGTCAACGTGCCCTGTGGGGCGCGGAGGAGGACATGGCGAGTTCGGCTCCGTCGAGCATGTGCGCGGTGATCCACTGGTAGACCAGCACCCACGCCGAGCTCATCGAGGAGGACCAGGTGGGAGAGACCTCGCTGACGGCGCGGACCAGGGCACGTCCCACGTAGGGATAGTGCTCGGGGAGGACGCCCAGTTCTCGGTGGTGTTGCAGCCCCAGGTTTCGCAGGTATCCCGCGAGCTCATCGGGGGTGTCCAGGTGCTGGACCACGGAGAGCAGGGCGTCGGCCATGCGTTGCTGCTGCGGTTTGATGTCGGCGGAGAACATCTCGCGTACCTCGGGGGCCATGCTGAAGAGGTGCTCGTAGAAGGACCTCGACAGGCGGGTCGATCCCTCGGGGATGTCGGCGCACGAGATGCGGACCTGCTCGATGGTCGCGGGGTCGGGCAGTGGTACTTCGGATATGGAACGGAGGGCCAATGGGGGTCCTGTTGTTCGGGTGCGGGGCCACGGGTCGTGAGTACGCGGGGGATGGGCGCACTCTCCACGCCGAGGATGATCGTGCCTTTGCCCTGGGCTTTCATGTGCTTTTTGTGACAAAAGTCCTGAAACGGCCTGATCTTCTATGATCTCGCGGATTCCGAGAGGTTGAATCGGCCGAAAGCCCAGGGGACGTGGGTATAGAGAGTGGTTCTGGCCTCCCCGAGAACGGTCTTTCGAGGAGGAACTGTAACAGACGCGCTACGCAGGGCAGAGCTCCACTTTTTGTGAACAGTGAACATTTTCGGGACTCAGGTGTACACGACGTCGGCGTCTTCGGCGCGGACGGTCCCCGGGGCGTTCACGTGAGGTCGGGACACCGGTCGGCTCGGCCTTTTCCGACCATGCCCAGGGGCGATACCATGCCGCCGGTGGTATGGACCACATCCCTACCCCAGGCGACGGAAACGAGGCACCCTGTGGACACACCACGACGGCTCCTGCTCGTGGGGACCTACACCCCCGACTCCGAACCGCCGGGGGAGGGAGAGGGCGTTCACCGGGTCTGGTTCGACCCCCGGACCGGCGAGATGACCGACGGCGGGGTCGCCGTTCGCACCACCGGCCCCTCCTTCCTCGCCTATCGGCCCGAACCGCCCACGGTGTACGCGGTCAACGAGCGCGCCGAGGGCACTCTCACCGCGTTCCGGCCGCACGGAGACGCCTCCCTCACCGAGATCGGCTCCGTGCCCACCGGTGGCGGTTCACCCTGTCACGTGCGTTACCTCGGTCCGCACCAGGCCGCCGTCACCAACTACGCCAACGGTGTGGTCGCCCTCGTCACCACCGCCGAGGACGGCGGACCCACCGGCCACACCCTCGAATTCGCCCACCGGGGCACCGGCCCGGTCGGTGAACGCCAGGAGGGGCCGCACGCGCACAGCAGCGCCGTGGCCCTGGACTCCTTCGAACCCGGCAACCGCTACCTGCTCGCCGCCGACCTGGGCACGGACGAACTGCGCGTCTACCACTACAGTCCGGTTCCCGAACAGCTCACCGAAGAGGCCCCCGAGCCTCGCGAGGACGCCTTCCCGGGTGTGCCCCTGCCGCCCGGTACGGGACCTCGCCACATGGTGGTCAACGGCGACCACGTGTACGTCGCGGGCGAACTCGACTCCCGCGTGCACGTCGTGCGCTGGGACGGGGTGTCCGGCACCGGCGAGCACCTGGGTTCGGTCACCGCCACCGCGGATGAGGCGGCCGGGAAGAACTTCCCCGCCGAGATCGCCCTGCACCGGCTCAAGGTCGAGGGTCGCGAGATCGCCGAGGGGGACGCGTTGCCCCCGACCAGCACCTACGAGGGACGCGTGTACGTGTCCAACCGGGGCGCCGACGCCATCTCCACCTTCGCGGTCCGAGATGGCGGCGCCCGCCTGGAGCACCTCGCGGACACCCCCGTCGGCGCCTGGCCCCGCCACTTCACCGTGGTCCGCGGCCATCGCGACGAGCCCGACCACCTGGTCGCCGCCGCTCAGAACGGCGACGAGTTGATGTCGTTGCTCATCGACCCCGACACCGGGGTGCCCCAGGACACCGGTCACCGTCTGGACGTCCCGGCCCCCGTCTGCGTCCTGCCCATCCCCATCAAGCGCATCCGCCGCGCCGAGGCCGACCCTCACCCGCGATGATCTTGCGGTGGTCTGACCGGGCCTTCGCTCACACCTCGTTGACGGCCCTGCCCCGGTAGCCGATGGGGCCCTCGTCGACCCGTTGGTAGTAGCCGAGGAAACCGGCCGCCTTCTCTTCGAGGAAGACCGATCCGGAGTTCTCCCGCTGGTCACGCCAGGTGATCCGTTCCACCGGGGCGCCACCGTCCTCGACCATCAGCCGTAGCTCCCCTGAGGTGTGCCAACGCTCGCCCCAGTGCTCTTCGGTGCGGAAGCGGTGCACGGTGACCTCCTCGGTCCCCTCCGGGTAGGCCAGGCGCTGTTCCAGGTCACCCCGGTACTCGCTCAGCAGGCCATCGGCCGAGCGATGGTAGCCGTGGAAGTCGCCCAGGGCCGACTGGAAGCCGATCGCCGCCTCGGCTCCGTCGGCGGCGCGCCACGAGAGCTGAGCGATCGGGGCCTTCTCGTCCCGGTCGACGTACAACAGCAGCCGCCCGGCGGGTTCCCACCGTTGTTCCGACCCCTCCGTGGAGTGGACCCGCCTCCGGGTGGTGTAACGGAGCACCGAACGTTGGTCGGCGGCGGCGAGCATCGCACGGACCGAGCGGTCGCGTTCGTCGATGGAGTCGAGGCTGATCCGGTACAGCCACAGCATCGTTCGGGCGTCCGTGCCGCTGCGCACGGTCACCACGTTGGGGCCGTCCGTCCGCAGCCACTCGCCGGGAACCGCGAAGTCGAGGTTCTGGGGCAGATCGCCACCGCCGGGGATGGTCAGGCGCGAGGCCACCGGTTCGCCGTTGACCAGCACGGTCAGCGGGGCATGCCCCGGGGAGCCCCCGTTCTTGGAGACGAGCGCGGTCACCCGCAGGACGCCTTCGACGATCTGCTCGTCCAGGTGGAAGGTGAGATCGACCGAGCCTCCGGCGTCCAGTCTCATGTTGCTTGCGCCGAACCGGGCGTTCTCACGATCCACCTGGGCGTTGGCCACCCGGGCGGGATCGGTGGTGAGGTCGGCGTAGGTCGGTTCCATGTGGACTCCTGGAAGAGGCCGCGGTGCTTCCCGGGGAGGGGGATCGGCGGGGGAGAGGGCAAGGGGAACGGGAATCCCGGCGGTGATGGCTGGAGGGTCACGCGGAGCGTACCGGAGGCATGTGACACGGCAGGGAACCGTGATCGACCTGCGGAGGAGGAGACCCGATCCCCTCCTTCGGGCGAAAGCGACCAGGTCGGACGACATCGGTTCGTCCGGCGCGTCCGCCGTCCCCCACATTCCCCCTGACGGAGAATGTGCCCGATCACCCCTTCTTCGGGGACGAACGCAAGAGAGGACTCGGTCATGTCCGAAGCCAGGGCCGCGGTGGTCCACCCCGGTAGCGGCACCTTCACCTGGGAGGACGTCCGCCTGGAGGAACCCCGTCGCGACGAGGTCCTGGTCCGCGTGGTGGGCGCCGGGATCTGCCACACCGACCTGGCCACCCGCGACGAGCACCTGCACACGCCACTGCCCGCCGTGCTCGGTCATGAGGGTTCCGGTGTGGTGGAGGCGGTGGGCGAGAGCGTCACCCACGTCTCGGTCGGTGACAAGGTCCTGCTCTCCTTCGGCTCCTGCGGGAAGTGCCGGTCCTGCCGACACGGACACCCCGCCTACTGCGTCGACTTCCTCTCCCTCAACTTCGACGGCAGGCGCCCCGACGGCACCACCCCGATCGGTTCCCCCTCGGGTGGGGTGATCGGTGGCCGTTTCTTCGGACAGTCCTCCTTCGCCACGTACTGCGTCGCCCACGCGCGCAGCGTCGTCCCGGTCGAGGCGGGCGACGAGGACGAACTCGCGATGCTGGCACCGGTGGGTTGCGGGATCCAGACCGGCGTGGGGGCCGTGCTCCACGAACTCGTCCCGAGCAGTGGGGACACGGTCGCGATCTTCGGCGCCGGAGCCGTGGGCCTGTCCGCGGTCATGGGGGCCGCGCTCACCCCGGCCGCGAAGATCATCGCCATCGACATCGTGCCCTCCCGGCTGGAACTGGCCCGTGAACTGGGCGCCACCCACACCATCAACGGCGGGGAGGAGGACACCGTCGCGCGCATCGCCGAGATCACCGGCGGCCGGGGACTCACCCACGCCCTGGAGAGCAGTGGGGTACCCGCCCTGCTGCGCCAGGCGATCGACTCCCTGGCGGTGGGCGACGGCATGGTGGCCGTGGTCGGTGCGCCTCCCGTGGGCACCGACGGCACCTTCGACGTCAACTTCCTGCTCAACGGGCGCACCATTCGTGGTGTGACCGAGGGTGACAGCGACGTCTTCGACTTCATCCCGGAACTGGTCGGGCTGTACCGTGCCGGCCGGTTGCCCTTCGACAAGATGGTCCGCTTCTACGAGCCGGACCAGATCAACGAGGCCGCCGCCGACGCCGCTCAGGGACGGATCCTCAAGCCGGTCCTGCGTCTGTGACTTCGACGCCGGAGCGGACTCGACGATCGCGACTTCCCACCGGCGCCACTTCCACCACCGGGCCGCCTTTTGAAGTTACTGTCGATCACGGTCCGTGACCGACGCGGAACAGTCACCGGCCGTGGTCGCATGGAGCCCACGGGCCGGACCTCAACGGTGGGGAACGCATGAACGACTCGGTGGACGAATCGATCCAGACCCTGATCATCCTGGGTGCGCAAGGAGACCTCACCGAACGCCTGCTTCTGCCCGGGTTGGGCACCCTTGTCGCCGCCGACTCACTGGGCGACCTCCTCCTCATCGGCAGCGGCCAAGGTGAGGGCACCGACAGGCGATGGCAGGAGAAGGTGGC
>NZ_DYZD01000282.1 GCF_020741345.1 Nocardiopsis listeri | reverse complement strand
GCCCCATCCGCCCCTCGCCGTTCCGGCGCCCCGCCACCGAAGGGTCACCTCACCGGGCCGGGCGGGTACCCGCTGGTCAGAGCGGTACCACGAATGATTACCCTGGTCAGGTAAGGCGAGCCTAACCAAGGGGGAGGGGGTGGGTGATGAGTGCGGTCGAGGACGCGCCCTGCAAGCTCACGGTCTGCCGAGGATGCTGCTGTGGAACGAAGAAGAAGGTGCCCGGTGTCGACCACGACGCCCAGCTCGCCCGCCTGGGTGCCATCGACGATCACTCCGCCCGCCGTGTTCCCGTTCGCACCAGCAAGTGCCTGGGCATCTGCTTCCAGGCCAACGTCGTGGTGGTCCAACCCTCCGCGACGGGTCGTGCGGCCGGTGGCCGCCCCGTCTGGCTCGGCGAGATGACCGAGGACGACCTGCTGGAGGCCGTCGACGACTGGATCTTCGAGGGCGGCCCCGGTCTGGCCCCCCTCCCCGCCGCCTTGGAGGACCACGTCACCTCCAAGGACGCGAAGAAGCCGAAGAAGCGCAAGAAGGCCAGGGGCGACAAGCTCAAGGACCCCGAGGCGAAGAGGCTCAAGGCGGAGAAGAGGCACAAGAAGGACCGCAAGGACAAGAAGAAGTCCAAGAAGAAAAAGAAGAAGGCGGAGAAGGCCTAGGGCGGTCCGGTGGCCCGGACCGCGCCCGTGGGTCGTCAGCGCCTCTGCGGGGCGAACTGGGTGCGGTACAGGGCCGTGTAGAGGCCGCCCGCGTCCAGGAGCTCCTCGTGTGATCCGCGTTCCAGGATCCGTCCGTCCTCCAGTACGAGGATCTGGTCGGCCTCCCGTACGGTCGCCAGCCGGTGTGCGATCACCAGGGAGGTGCGCCCCTCCAACGCCACCGCCAAGGCCTCCTGGACCGCGGCCTCCGACTCCGAGTCCAGGTGCGCGGTGGCCTCGTCCAGGATCACCACCGACGGAGCCTTCAACAGCAGCCGCGCGATCGCCAGCCGCTGTTTCTCACCCCCGGAGAGCCGGTAGCCGCGGTCTCCCACCATGGTGTCCAGGCCCTGGGGCAGCCGCTCCAGAAGTGAACCCAGTCGTGCCATGCGCAGCGCCTCGACCAACTCGGCGTCGGTGGCCTCCGGCCGCGCGTAGCGCAGGTTGGCGCCCACGGTGTCGTGGAACAGCTGCGCGTCCTGGGTCACCACTCCGACCGCCGAATGCAGGGAGTCCTCGGTCACCTCGCGTAGGTCCAGGCCGCCCACCCGTACCCGACCCTCGGTCGGGTCGTACAGCCGCGACACCAGGTGGGTGAGTGTGCTCTTGCCCGCGCCGGAGGGGCCGACCAGGGCCACCATCCGGCCCGGTTCGGCGTGGAACGACACCCCGCTCAGCACCTGGGTGTCCTCGCCCTCCTCCGCCTGCGGGGCCAGTTCCAGGGACGCCACCGACGACCCCGCGGCGCCCGGGTACCGGAAGGAGACCTGATCGAACTCCACGCTCAACGGCCCCTCCGGCAACGGTCGGGCGTCCGGGCTCTCCTTGATCTGCGGTTCCAGGTCCAGCACCTCGAAGACCCGGTCGAAGGACACCAGGGCGGTCATGATCTCCACGTGCACGTTGGACAAGGTGGTCACCGGACCGTACAGCCGCGCCAACAGGGTGGTGAGCGCGACCAGGGTGCCGACCTCGAAGGAGCCCCGCACAGCGAGCACGCCGCCCACTCCGTAGACCATCGCGACGGCCAGCGCCGTGATGGTCGCGAGCATGGTGAACAGCAGGCCACCGAACACCGCCTGCTGGACGCCCAGGTCACGAACGCGCGCGGCCTTCTCGGAGAACCCGCGGTTCTCCTCGTCCGGGCGGCCGTACAGCTTCACCAACATGGCGCCGCCGACGTTGAACCGTTCGGTCATCAGCGAGCTCATCGACGCGTTGTTGTCCATGGCGTCGCGCGAGATGGTCGCGAGTTTTCGGCCCAGCAGTTTCGCGGGCACGATGAACAGCGGCACCAGTGCCAACGCCAGCAGGGTCACCTGCCAGGACAGGGCCAGCATGGTGATGAGCACGGCCACCACGCTGATGAGGTTGGACACCACCGACTGCAGCACCGAGGTGATGGCCCGCTGGGCGCCCACCACGTCCGTGTTCAGGCGGCTGATCAGTGAACCGGTCTGGGTGCGGGTGAAGAAGGAGATCGACATCCGCTGCACGTGGGCGAACACCTGGGTGCGCAGCAGGTAGATGACGCCTTCGCCGATTCGGGAGGACAACCACCGGCCGGTCAGGGTGATGACGCCCTCCAGCAGGGCCAGACCACCCGCCGCGACCGCCAGCCACACCACCACCGAGGTGTTCCCCGTGAGGATGCCCTGATCGATGATGGCTCGCAGCAGCAGGGGGTTGGCCACCACCACACCCGCGCCGATCGAGGTGACCAACAAGAACAGCAGGATCGCCCGCCAGTGCGGTCGGGCGTACGACAGGATGCGCCGGGTGATCCCCGGGGGCAGTCGCTGTCCCCGCGCGCTCCCATCGTTGACCAGAGCCCTGT
>NZ_DYZD01000281.1 GCF_020741345.1 Nocardiopsis listeri | reverse complement strand
CGTGGACGTAGTCGCCCTCGGCGTAGAACACCTCGCCGAAGGCGCCGGAGCGGTGGATGCGCCGGGCGAGGACGACGGCGGCGCAGTCCTCCACGTCCACCACGCCCCACTCCTTGTGCAGGCGCTTGCGGTAGGACCGCCCGTAGCCGGTGGAACCCCCGTAGTCCACGTCCACCACACCGATGCCGCGGCTGGTGAAGTAGGCCTTGTTCAGGTCCAGTTCTCGGCGGGAGTGCCCGACGGGCCCGCCATGAGCCCACACCACGTACGGAGCGGGCTCGCTCCCATCGTGGTCCGGGTGGGTCGGGGGGTACACGTTGGCGTGCACCGTGGCCCCGTAGCGTCCGGGCAGGCTCTCCCGACGGGGGGTGGGCAGGTAGGCGGCGTCCGGGGCCTGTTCCATGGACCGGCGCAGGATCTCCACGCTTCGGCGGGCCGGGTCCAGACGCACCACACAGGGTGCGGTGTCGGGGGAGGCGGCCACCGCCACGACGTTGAGCCCGTCGGAGTCGACCTGGGACCAGGAGGTGAGGTCGGTGGGGATGTCTTCCAGGTCCAGGGTGTCGGGGTCGTACAGAGCGGGGCGCAACGCGGTGTCGCCGTGCAGCGTCACCACCTTGCCGTTCTCCAACGCGCAGAAGGAACGGTTGCCCAGACGTCCGGGAGCCTCGTGGAACTCCTCCTCTGCCGGGTAGAGCGCGATCGCCTGCCCCTTGAGACCGGCGTGGTAGAGGTTCCAAAAGCCCGGCCAGTCCGAGGCCAGGTACATGGAGTCGTCATCGACCCAGGTGGGGGAGAGCACGGACTCGTCGACCCCGCCCTTGAGCGTGTACTCGCCGATCAGCCCGGTCTCGGTGAGCTCGCCCACGCGCAGCTCGGTACCGTCCCAGGGCATGCGAGGGTGGTTCCAGCGTACGTAGGCCAGGTGGCGCCCGTCCGGCGACGGGGCGGGAGAGGCGTAAAAGCGTGCCCCGGTGACCAGCTCACGGATGGCGGTCGGGTCGGTGGCGCCGCGGCCGGAGAGCGGTACCGACACGATGGAGCGGCTCAGGTCCGCACCGGTGTGGTCCTCGCGCACGCACAGGACGTGCTTGCCGTCCGGGCTCAGAATCGGGTCGGCGTATCGCAGTGCCGCCTTGCGCGCGGGCTCGGGGGTGAGGGCGACGGGCTCCTTGGCACCTCGCTCCAGGAGGAACAGCCGTTGGGTGTCGTGGTCGGCGAACACCACGCCCACACGGGGGATGGCCTTGTCGTCACGGCGGGGGACGGGCAGGTAGGAGCGCCCTCCGTACTCGTGCACCCGGGTGCCCACGTTCCAGGGCGCGGGAAGCAGGTCGTGCACGGACCCGTCCGAGTCCCGCCGTACCAGGGTCGTACGGCCGTTCTCCGCCGGTCGGTACTCCTGCCACCAGACCTCGCCGCCCCGGACAGAGGGGAACGCGGGCAGCAGCGTTCCTCGGGTGACGTCTCCGGCGCTGATAGGCGATGGCCAGCGGCCATGAGGGCTCGACAGTTCAGACATGTCCCGCTCAGGATGGGTCGTGGGTGATGAGATGACATGTCGACCTTAGTGCTCCACGGGGTCGCTGTGCAGCCCTGACCGGTACTCGGAGGGACAAACGGAGACGGCCCCGCCGATCGCACTCGGGGTGCGTTCGACGGGGCCGTGGTGTGAGCCGTGGGCCGGGTCCGGTCAGCGCTTGGCGGGGCCGGTCTCGTCCGTGGGCTTCTCGTCGGAACCACCGGTGCCGTTCACCGCGATGGGAGCGCCTCCCGCCGCGGTGGGCTTGGCCGAGGGCTTGCCGCGCCGGGCGTTGCGACGCTCCAGCCAGATCGCGACCCTGCTCAGGGTCAGGTTGATCACGATGTAGATGAGGGCACAGATGATCGCCGCCGGGATGACGTTGCTCTCCCGGGTCGCCAACAGGGTGAAGCTGCGCAGCAGCTCCGGGAAGGCGATGATGTAGCCGAGCGCGGAGTCCTTCAGCAGGACCACCAGCTGCGCCACGATCGCGGGCATCATCGACGTGATGGCCTGAGGGATCAGGATCGTCCACATCGTCTGGGTCCGGCTCATGCCGATGGACTCGGCGGCCTCACTCTGCCCCTTGGGCACGGCGAGGATGCCCGCCCGGAACACCTCGGCCAGTACCGACCCGTTGTACAGGGTCAGACCGGTGACGACCGCGGCCAGCGCGGTCACCTGGAAGGTGCCGGTGGGGATGTCGAAGACCTGCCAGGCAACGATGGGCAGCGCCATGGTGAAGAAGATCAGCATCAGCAGCGGGATGCCACGGAAGAACTCCACGATGGCCCCGGAGGGCACGCGGATCCACCAGCGCTCCGACAGCCGGCCGATACCGAAGACCAGGCCGAACAGGATGGCCAACACCGAGGCGGTCAGCGCCGCGGTCAGCGTGTTCTGCAGACCGGGGATGACGTATCCGGTCCAGGTGTCCGGACGCAGGAACGGCGTCCACATGTCCGCGGCCCATTGGCCGGCCGGGTTCACCGCCCAGGTCTCGGCGCTGAACAGGCTGGATTCCCGGTCGGTCAGGGTTCGGTTGAACCCCAGGTACAGGATCGCCAGGCCGATCAGCGCCAGGAAGACGGTGAGAACCGTGTAGATGGCGTTGCGCTTCCGGGCGCGGGGCCCGGGAACGTCGAAGAGAACGGAGGTCTGGACGCTCATCGGACCACCGCCACACGCTTGGCGAGCCAGCCGAAGAAGTAACCCATCGGCAGGGTCAGGATCAGGAATCCGATCGCGAATCCGACGAAGGTCGGCAGGACCGGAGCGATGCCCTGGTCGAACATGAGCTTCATCTCCCGGGACGCCTCTTGGACGCCCAACCCCGCGACGGAGGCGACGGTGGTGTTCTTCGTGAGGGCGATGAGCACACTGCCCAGCGGACCCACGACGGTGCGCAGCGCCTGCGGTACGACGATCAGGCGCAGGTTCTGGGTGAAGGTCAGACCCAGGGAACGGGCCGCCTCGACCTGCCCGAGGGGGATGGTGTTGATGCCGGAGCGCAGGGTCTCGGACACGAAGCAGGAGGTGTAGGCGGACAGGCCGATCACCGCCCACCAGAACACGTCCAGCGCCACGCTGTCGGCCAGGCTGACACCCAGGGCGCTGTTGAGGCCCAGGCCGCAGAACAGCAGCACCAGGGTCAGCGGGGTGCTACGGATGCCTTCGACGTAGGCGGTGGACAGTCCGCGTAGCAGCGGGACGGGGGAGACCCGCATCGCGGTGAGCAGGATGCCCAGGATGAATGAGAAGAAGGCACTGAGCAGGGTCAGCCTGACGGTCCATGAGAAACCGTCGACGACCCTGTCGATATTGCTGAGAAAGGCTTCCATAGGTCCCAGCCGGTCAAGGCCCGGAAGGTGGGGCCGGCTGTCGGCCCCACCTTCCGAACGAGGTCAAATGACGGTTTTAGGCGCAGGCCTCGAGCTCGGGGACTTCCTCCTCGAAGGCGAAGTCGGTAGCGCCGAAGGCGTCCTCGAGGTAGTCGGTGGCCGCGCCCTCCTCCCACATCTTGGTGATGGCCGCGTTGACATCCTCGCAACGCTCCGTGGAGCCGGCGGGCAGGCCGACGCCGTACTTCTCCTCACCGAACGGGTTGTTGACCATCCGGAAATCGTCCGGGTTCTGGGCGGCGAAGCCGGCGAGGATGGTGTTGTCGGTGGTCACCGCGTCAACGGTGCCGTTGCCGAGCAGCTCCAGGCACTCGGAGTAGTTGCCGGCCTCGCGCAGCTCGGCGCCGATCTCCATGTCGTCGGTGATGTTGTGCGCCGAACGGGAACCGGAGGCGGAGCACAGCACGCGGCCGTCGAGGTCCTCGGGCCCGTTGATGTCGGAGTTGTCGGCCTGGGTCAGGATGTCCTGCTGGGCGACGTAGTAGGGGCCGCCGAAGTCGACGACCTGGCGACGCTCGTCGGTGATGGAGTAGGTCGCGATGATCATGTCCACGGTGCCCTGCTGGAGGAAGGACTCGCGGTTGGCGGAGGCGGCCTCGGTCCACTCGATCTGGTCGGCGGAGTAGCCGAGCTCCTCGGCGATGAAGGTGGCGACGTCGATGTCGAAGCCGACGGGGGTGCCGCCCTCGTCGAGGCCGAGGCCGGGCTGGTCGTACTTGACACCGATGGTGATGGTGTCGCCATCACCATCGCCGCCGTCTCCGCCGGAGTCGCCGACCTCGGCGGTGCCACAGGCGGTCAGGGCCAGAGCGAGGACGGCGGCGCCGCCCAGAACGGTGTTGATGCGACGGGCTCGCATGTGGGGTACCTCTTCCTTGAACGTGCGAAGCTGCTGGGGCGTGGTCCGAGGACGGACTAGTGGGTCAGGATCTTGGACAGGAAGTCCTTGGCCCGGTCCGACCGGGGGGACGTGAAGAACTCGTCGGGGGTGTTCTCCTCGACGATCTGTCCGTCGGCCATGAACACGACCCGGTTGGCCGCGCGACGGGCGAACCCCATCTCGTGGGTGACCACGACCATGGTCATGCCCTCGTTCGCCAGGTCGGTCATGACGTCGAGGACCTCCTGGACCATTTCGGGGTCCAGCGCCGAGGTCGGCTCGTCGAAGAGGAGCACCTTGGGGTTCATCGCCAAGGCTCGGGCGATGGCCACGCGCTGCTGCTGGCCGCCGGAGAGCTGGGCCGGATACTTGTTCGCCTGGTTGCCGATCTGCACCCGGTCGAGCAGTTCCATGCCGCGCGTCTCGGCGTCCGACTTGGACTGCCTGAGCACCTTCATCGGGCCCAGCGTCACGTTCTGCAGAACGGTCTTGTGCGCGAACAGGTTGAAGGACTGGAAGACCATGCCGACGTCGCTGCGCAGCTTGGCCAGACCGCGGCCTTCAGCGGGCAGTGGCTGGCCGTCGAGGGAGATGGTGCCGGAGTCGACCGTCTCGAGCCGGTTGATCGTGCGGCACAGCGTCGACTTGCCGGATCCGGACGGACCGATGACGACTACCACCTCGCCGGAGTTCACCGTCAGATCGATGTCGCGGAGCACGTGCAGGTCGCCGAAGTGCTTGTTGACGTTCTCCAGCACGACGAGAGGAGTTGAAGTCATGATCGGAACCTAATGGGTCCAAGTTGCCGTGTCATCACGAAAACGCCGCCCGGCCTCGCCAGTAGCAGACTTGTTACGGCGTGATTCGCGAAACCGTTATGTGATGGCACGCAGAGGTCCGCCCTCGTCGCAACGAGTGGCGGTTCCGTTCTGTAGCGTCTCATTCGTGACTCCCCGTGATCTCGTCGGGCCCCCTCCGCGCGGAGGTTCTCGGGAGATACCCAGGTCAGAGTGGAACACCTCACCGGCCGGCCGATACCGGCCACCCACCGTGTCCGTCCCCGCTCCCGGCTTCGGGACGGTGGCCCGTCCAAGAGCGGATAGCCTTGAACGGTGAGCCAGAGTCGTACCTACCAAGTGCGGACCTACGGCTGCCAGATGAACGTCCACGACTCCGAGCGCCTCTCCGGTCTGCTGGAGGACGCTGGGTACGCGCGCGCAGCCGAGGACACCACCGCAGACATCGTCGTCTTCAACACCTGTGCGGTCCGGGAGAACGCGGACAACCGCCTCTACGGCAACCTCGGGCACCTGCGTCCGGTCAAGGACGCCAACCCCGGGATGCAGATCGCCGTGGGCGGTTGTCTGGCGCAGAAGGACCGTGGTGAGATCGTGCGCCGCGCCCCATGGGTGGACGTGGTGTTCGGAACGCACAACATCGGCTCCCTGCCGACCCTGCTGGAGCGTTCGCGCGTCCAACGGGAGGCGCAGGTCGAGATCGCCGAGTCGTTGGAGCACTTCCCGTCCACGCTGCCCAGCCGTCGTGAGTCCGCCTACGCCGCCTGGGTGTCGATCTCGGTGGGATGCAACAACACCTGCACCTTCTGCATCGTGCCCGCGCTCCGAGGCAAGGAGAAGGACCGCCGTCCCGGTGACGTGCTTGCCGAGGTGCGCGCGCTGGTGGAGGAGGGCGTCACCGAGGTGACCCTGCTCGGGCAGAACGTCAACGCCTACGGCAGCGAGTTCGGTGACCGCCAGGCCTTCTCCAAGCTGTTGCGCGCCTGCGGTGAGATCGAAGGGTTGGAACGGGTCCGCTTCACCTCCCCGCACCCGCGCGACTTCACCGACGACGTCATCGAGGCCATGGCCGAGACGCACAACGTCATGCCGCAGCTGCACATGCCGCTGCAGTCGGGGTCGAGCAAGGTCCTCAAGGACATGCGTCGCTCCTACCGCCAGGAGCGTTTCCTGGGCATCGTGGAGAAGGTGCGCGCCGCCATGCCGGACGCCGCCCTGACCACCGACATCATCGTGGGCTTTCCCGGTGAGACCGAGGAGGACTTCGAGGAGACCCTGCACGTGGTCCGCGAGTCCCGGTTCGCGATGGCGTTCACCTTCCAGTACTCCAAGCGCCCCGGCACCCCGGCGGCCACCATGGACGAGCAGGTGCCGCCGGAGGTCGTCAAGGAGCGTTACCAGCGCCTGGTCGCCCTGCAGGACCAGATCTCCTGGGAGGAGAACCAGAAGCTGGTCGGCCGCGAGGTCGAGCTCATGGTCGCCGAGGGCGAGGGCAAGAAGGACGGCGAACACCGCCGCCTGTCCGGCCGCGCCCCCGACAACCGTCTGGTGCACTTCGGCCTGGGTGAGGGCGAGGAGCCCCGACCCGGCGACATGGTCACCGTCGAGGTCACCTACGCGGCCCCGCACCACCTGGTCGCGGACTCCGGGATCCGGAAGCTGCGTCGGACCCGCGCGGGCGACGCCTGGGACGCTCGCCAGGGCAAGCCGGTCCAGGTGAGCAAGCCCGACGTGATGCTCGGCATGCCCAAGATCGGGATCCCCGACGAACAGCCGGCCCCCGCAGGCGGCTGCTGCGACCTCTGACTCCGACCTCGGACGACCTACACCCGCACGTACAGGTTCTCCAGACGGTTGAAGGCGGCGTTGGGCTGACGGGACGCGGGCCTGTCCGGATCCAGGGACAGGCCCGGGAAGGCCCCGAACAAGGACCCGAAGGCCACCTGGCCCTCCAGACGGGCCAGGGCGGCGCCCAGGCAGTAGTGCATGCCGTGCCCGAACGCCACGTGGGCCTCACCGGGAACGCCCTGGTGACGGGTGAGGTCGAGCCGGTCGGGGTCGGGGTGCACGTTCGGGTCGCGGTTGGCGCCGGCGATCATCGCGATGGCCGCCTCCCCACGTCGGACCGTGCCCGTGTTCAGCTCCACGTCCTCGACCGCGTAGCGCATCCGGGTCTGGAACACCGGGCCGCACCAGCGCAGCAGCTCGTGGACGGCCGCGGGCAGCAGCTCCGGGTCGTCCTTGAGCGGCTTCAGCTGGTCGGGGTGGGTGAGCAGGGCCCGGGTGCCGTTGCCGATGAGGTTGGCGGTGGTCTCGTGCCCGGCGATGACGAGCGAGAGGATCATGGTGATCAGCTCGTCCTCGGACATGCGTTCGCCGTTGTCGTCGGTCACCCGGACCAGGTCGCCCAACAGGTCGTCGTGTTCCCGTGCCCGGTGGGCGGCGATGAGCCGTCGTGAGGAGGCGACCAGTTCCCGCAGGGTCGAGTTGAGCCGTGCGGGGTCGCTCAGGTCGAACGAGGTCAGGGCGTGGCTCCACACCTGCCAGATGTCGCGTTCCTCTTCGGGCACCCCCACCAGGTCGCAGATGACCCTGATGGGCAGCGGGTAGGCGAAGTGCCCGAGCAGGTCGACCGAGCCGTCCTCGACGTGGGCGGGCAGTTCGGCCAGGAGTTCGTCGGTGATGGCCTGGACACCGGGGCGCATCGCCTGGACCCGACGCACGGTGAAGGTGCGCGAGACCAGTTTGCGCAGGCGCACGTGGTCGATCCCGTCCTTGTCCAACACACCCTGGGTGGCGTAGACGATCAGGTCGGGTTCGACCCCCAGGTGGCGCAGGAGGTCGGGGCGGGACAGCGTGGTGGCCTCCCCCTCCAGGTTCGCGGCGTCCACGACGAAGCGCCTGTCGCTGAGGATGGTGCGCGCGTCGGCGTCGTCGACGAACAGCCGGGCGGGCGCCCCGCCGAAGGAGGCGGGGGCCGAACCCCCGACCTCGCGGAGGTGTTCCAGGATGGCGGGCAGGTCGGCGGCGGCCTCGGGTGAGGTCAGGTCGGGAAGCGTCGGAGTGCTCATGTCCCCTCCAAGGGGGAGGTCAGCCTACGGGTGGGAGATACTCCGCCAGGACGCCCCGGGCCGTGACCAGCAGGGCGTCGAACAGGGGGAGGATCTCGTCTCTGGCCGCGAGCAACGCCTCAGGGCTCGCGGGTGACTCCAGGGCGCGGTGCACGGTGTCGGCGAGGATGTCCGCCCGTGTCGCGAAGTCCGGAAGCGGATAGGACTGCAGTTCCAGGAGCGGCGGTGTGGCGAGCGCCCCCAGCACGGTCGAGACGAACACGTAGTTCTGCTGCTCGGCGGTGCGCTCCTCACGCAGCAGGCCGTGGCGCCGCAGCAGTTCGGTGTAGCCGAGCATCACGCGGGCCCGGCCCCTGATCAGGTCGCCGCGTTCCTCTCCGATGGCGTTGATCATCGAGCCGAGGGTGGTGGTGTCGCTGGTGAGCAGTGCCTTGAGGATCGGCCACCGCTCCTGGGCGAGGTGGATCTCACGGGCGATCGAACTCGGCAGGACCGCCGCGGGATCCTCCCGGAAACGTTCGACCAGGTGGGTGCCGACCTCGATCTGCGTGCGCACCAGCACCGTGCTGAACAGAGCCTCCTTGGTGGGGAAGTGCAGGTACACGGTGCCCTTGCCGACGTCGGCCCGGCGCGCCACGTCCTCCATCGTGATCTTGGTGTATCCCCAGGTGACGAGGAGTTGCCCGGCCACGTCCAGAATACGCGCCGCGCGCCGGGCGCGTTCGGCCTCCCGGTCCGTCCTGGAGCCGCTTCTGGTCGTCACGGTGGTACCTCGTCGTCCCACGGTCGGTGGTCGTTGACTTTATGACCGGATTTCAAAACCGGTCACGAAGTCAACGATAGGTCGGCCTGACGTCCCGCACAAGGGGTGCCGGTGATTCGGCGATAGCCTCCTCATGTGTTGATCGCCGCCGCCGTGTGTCCCCATCCGCCAGTACTGTTCCCCGAGGTCGCCCAGGGCGCCCGCGCCGAACTCGCTCCGTTGCGCGCCGCCTGCGACCGCGCCGTCGCGGCGCTCGCCCGCCGCGGGGCAGACCGGCTGTACGTGGTGGGGGGCGGTCCCGCCGATCGCGAACACGGCCCCGACACCGGTGGGGACCTGCGTTCCTATGGAGTGGACGTACGTGTGGGGCCCACCCCAGGGGTCCTGGACCTGGCGGCGACCACGGGCCGGTGGCTGGCCGAACGCGGTGGCCTCACCCCGGACGGCTACCTGGAACTGCCCTCGGACCTCACCCCGGAGCGGGCCGCCGAACGGGGAGCCGCACTGGCCGACTCCGCCGATCGGGTGGCCCTGCTGGTGATGGGGGACGGCAGCGCACGCCGCTCCGAGAACTCACCCGGATACGTGGACGAGCGCGCGATCCCCTACGACGACGCCGTCGCCCAAGCCCTGGCCAGGGCCGACACGGCTCATCTCGCCGGGCTGGACCCCGACACCGCCCGTGCGCTCATGGTCGCGGGCCGCCCCGCCTGGCAGGCCCTGGCGGGTGCGGCGGGGGAGCGGCCCTTCCACGGGGAGACACTGGCCTACGAAGCGCCCTACGGCGTGGGCTACCACGTCGCCCTGTGGATCCGAGCCTGACTAGGTGTCCTGGTCCCGGCCCTGTTGGAAGGGGACCATGGTGGCCACGTCCACCAGGGCCTCGCCCGGTTCCTCGTTGCGGCCGGTCAGGGCCGCTTCGACCAGGGCCATCGCCCGCTCCCTCAGGGTGGGGGAGTCATAGGGCAGCCAGTGCACCCGCGGGTCACGGCGGAACCAGGACTCCTGCCTACGGGCGAATCGTCGGGTGGCCTGGGCGGTGCTCTCCTTGGCCTCCAGCGCGCTGATCTCCCCGTCCAGCTGGGCCAGCGCCTGGGCGTAGCCCAAGGCCTTGGCGGCGGTGCGGCCCTCGCGCAGCCCCTGCTTGTCCAACCGGCGGACCTCCTCCAACAGACCCTGGTCCCACATGCGCTCCACGCGCAGGTCGATGCGTTCGTCCAGTTCGGGGCGCGGGGCGGTCAGCCCCAACTGCAGGCACGGGTAGAAGGACGTGTGGTCGGGCAGGTTGGCGGTGAACGGCTTGCCGGTGAGTTCGATGACCTCCAGCGCGCGGACGATCCGTCGTCCGTTGCCGGGAAGGATGGTGCGGGCGGCCTCGGGGTCGGCCTCGGCCAGGCGGGCGTGCAGCAGACCCGGCCCCACGTCGGCCAACTCGGCCTCCAGGGCGGCGCGCACCCGCGGGTCGGTGCCGGGGAACTCCATGTGGTCCAACACCGCTCGGACGTACAGTCCGGAACCGCCCACCAGCACGGGGACGACGTCCCGGTCCGCGCAGTCCTCCACGCGTTCGCGGGCCATGCTCTGGTAGCTGGCCACGTCGGCGGGCTCGTGCACCTCCCACACGTCCAACAGGTGGTGGGGGACACCACGACGTTCGGCCTCGGAGAGTTTGGCGGTGCCGATGTCCATGCCCCGGTACAGCTGCATGGAGTCGGCGTTGATCACCTCACCCCGGCGTCCGGTGCTCTCCTCCAACCGCTCCGCCAGGTCGACGGCCAGGTCCGACTTGCCCACAGCGGTCGGGCCCACGACCGCGATCACCTTGATCATTCCTCCAGCGTAACCACGCCGGGCACGGCCCGTGACCATGAACGGAGGATCGGTCGTCAGGTCGTGTCCACGAACGCCCCTAGGATGGCCGCATGCGATTCGCCAAGGGCCACGGAACAGAGAACGACTTCGTGATCCTCCCCGACCCGGACGGGGAGCTTCGACTCACGGAGGAGGACGTCCGGCTGCTGTGCGACCGCAGAGCGGGCATCGGCGCCGACGGCGTCCTTCGGGTGATCCGCACGCGTGAGCTCGGGGAGGCCCTCGCCCCGGCGGCGCGCACCGCCGAACGAGCCGAGTGGTTCATGGACTACCGCAACGCCGACGGCAGCATCGCCGAGATGTGCGGCAACGGGGTGCGCGTCTTCGCCCGCTACCTGCTCCACACCGGGTTGGTGGACGCCGACCGGTTCGAGGTCGGCACGCGTGACGGCGCCAAGGAGGTCACCATCGAGGAAGACGGTGACGTCACCATAGACATGGGCCGGGTGGAGATGCAGGGCACTTCCTCGGCCAAGCTCGCCCGTCAGGTCGTCCACGGCGACCAGATCTCCGTGGGCAACCCGCACCTGGCCTGCGCGGTCGAGATCCCGGTCGCCGACGTCGACCTGAGCCTGCCCCCGGAACTTGACCCCGAGGCCTTCCCGGAGGGCGCCAACGTCGAGGTCTACAACGAGGTCGCCCCCGGGGTGCTGGAGATGCGGGTGTACGAGCGCGGCTCCGGCGAGACGCGCTCCTGCGGCACCGGCATCGTCGCCGCCGCCGCGGCGGCGGCCCCCGAGGGCCGAAGCTCCACCTGGAAGGTGCGTGTCCTGGGCGGCGAGTGCACCGTTCACCTGGACGCTTCGGGTGCTCGCCTCCGGGGACCGGCGTTCATCGTCGCCGAGGGCGAGACCTCCCTGATCTGAAGGGACCGCACACCGGGTCAGCGCGCAGCGAGCTCCTTTTGGGATGCGACGTCGAAGACCGTGTCGCAGGCGTCGCGCACGGAGTCGTTGTGCGTGGCGATGACCACCGCGCAGCCTTCACGGCTCATCCTGCGCAGCACGTCCACGACCATCGCCCCGTTGTCGTGGTCCAGAGCGCCGGTGGGCTCGTCCGCAAGGACCAGAGACGGCCTCTTGACCATGAGCCGGCCCAGGGCCACGCGCTGTTGCTCGCAGCCGGACAGGTGGTGGACCTTCTCCTTCTCCCGCCCGGCCAGGCCGACCCTCTCCAGAGCGGTCGCGTGGTCGGGGCGGGTGCCGCGACGGCGGGCCACGTCCAGGTTGGCCTTCACGGTGGCGTTCTCGACCAGCGCGGTGATGGTGATCACCATGCTCACCAACACGATGCCCAGCGCGTAGAACGGTTCGGCCCCGCTGGGTCCCATGCCTCCTGGGCCTCCGTACATGGCGTCGGAAGCCATAGCCGGCTTGCGGAGCGTGTCCCACGTCGCCCAACCCAGGAAGGCCACGGCGAGGCCGCCCTCCACCAGGAGCAGGCACCGGTGGGTGGCGGCGAAGGTCCAGCCGCTGATGTGCCGGGCGAAGATCTCCTGGGCCCGGGTACGCACGTGGACGATTTGGTTCCACCCGTTGTATACCCCGAGGAATGTCAGCGTCGCGGCCGCCACCGATGGCAGGGCGATCGCGGACAGCAGGAGGACCTTCCTGAGGTCTCCGCCGAGGATGTCGAGGTAGGAGCGTCCCTGGAGGCGCATGACACCATAGTCGCGGGCGGAGAGAAGGACTTCGGCCCCGGTCGCGGCCGCCGATCCCAGGAGGGCGACCGCCAGGAGGTTGAACAGGTGCCCGCCGGTGAAGTAGTGCCACATCTGGGTGACCTGGGTGCCGGCGGCCTCTTGGAGGCCGTGTTCGGACAGGGCTGCACGCAGCGCCGCTTCCGCCTCTGTGTCACCGAAGATCAGGTATATGCCGTTCGGCCCCACCTCACCGAAGTCCGTGATAGGGGTGTGTCGTGACGGTGAGGTCCCGGCCGAAGGCGGGGTAGCCGTCCTCCAGTCACTGCTGGTGGCGGGGCTCGGAGTTCGCGACGGCGAGGTAGAGGTGGACCACCGAGGACGGTTCGTTGACGTCGGTGATGACGTAGCCGATGGAGGCGTCCTGGTCGTCGGCGACCTGTTGTACCGAGGCGGCCACTTCGTCGTTGTCGTGGGTCCCGTCGCTCTGGGAGATCCACACCGGTTGGGAGTCCTCCAGCACGTAGATCGTGCGCTCGGCCGTCGTGGCCAGGAGGAACGCGATAACCGCGGCGAACACGGCACAGGCCACGTAGGCAAAGGCGAGGGTTCTGTCGGGCACGAAGTCGTCCTGTCAGGAACCCGCCGGTGCCACGGCATCGGCGGGCTTGTTCGTCGGGGGATCAGCAGGTGCGTCGGTAGGCCTGGTTGTTGCCGATGGCTCGATCGGCGGTGGCCCGCGCCCAGGATCCCGCGGCGATGTTGGCGGTGCGCACGGTGGTCTTCCCCACCGCGGTGGAGCCGTGACACCTGCTGTTGTGGAGATGGTTCGAGTGGACGCGTTCAGCGACGATGCCGCGGTCCCAGGTTCCACCGCCCACGTTCGAGACGGGATGCGTTTTTTCGGTGTTTTTGCAGGTTGTTGCGATGGTGGTCGGTCGTTTTCTCGGCGTGGTGGGAACCCTCTTGTCTCGGGTGGTTCGGATCGCCTGTAGGAGGTGAGGGAGCGCGCACT
>NZ_DYZD01000280.1 GCF_020741345.1 Nocardiopsis listeri | reverse complement strand
CCACCCCGCCCAACAACCCCAAGGCCGGTGACCCGAGGCACCCCACCCACACCACCCACCCTCACCCCGGACAGCACGAAACAGGCGAAACGCCCGGGTGCGGGCCAACGGGGAAGTGAGTGTGGGCGGTCAGGTGGCGAGGGTGAACCAGACCGAATGGAGCAAGGCCAGGGTGCCCCGGGCCAGGTGGGCCAGAACGAAAGTCGTGGTCAGGGCGATGGCCGCGTACAGCACCCAGGCGGTGGCGCGACGGGCGACGCGGTAGCGCGGGTGTGGGTGCGGGTCGACGGACACCTCACACCTCCAGGGGGACGGTGGCGGGAACCGGTGCCCGTCGCGGGTCGGTGAGCATCTCCGAGAACACCGCGGCCTCGAGGGCCAGCACCCAGCGCAGCAGTTCCGTCAGGCTCGGGTCCGGCCGACCGTCGGGGTCCACGACGGCGCTGGTCACGAAGGTCGCCACGGCACCGAAGTCGGCCCGGGCCGCGCGCAGCAGGTTGTTCGCGCCCATCACCTCGCGCAGCCACCGCTCGGGCGGAACCCCCGCGGGGTCCAGGGAGGTGCGCGCGAGCAGGTCGCCGCGGGTCACCACCACCGCGAGCCGGGTTCGCGCCCGGCCGACGCCGTGCGCACGGTACCGCCGGTGCACCTGGTCACGGACCTGCATGTAGGCCCGTTCGGGGTCGGGCACCTGGGAACGGTCGCCGGCGAGCCGGCGCTGTTCGTCGGCGTCGAGGGCGTTCCATACGGTGGGGACCGCCAAGGGGTCCAACACCAGTAGGAACGTGGTGGCCTCGCCCAGGTAGGTGAGGTCCTCGGTGCGATCGGTGGTGTTGAACCACTCACCGGCGGTGTCGTACAGCTGCACCAGCAGGGCGCACCGGTCGGCCTCCACTCGCAGGGTCAACCCTCGGGCCCGGCGCCCCGGCGGGGTGGGCGGCACCCGGTGGTCGGGTGCGAGTCGGGGGCGACTGTCGCGCAGCCTCCGTGCGGTCTCCCGCCCCATCGCCACGGTACGAGCACGGACGTGGCGCCCGGCGCAGTACGCCAGGGCCACGTGCAGGCCATGGGTGAGTCGGGTCTTGCCCGCGCCGGCCGCCCCGAACAACGGCAGCACGAACTCGCGGGCCTCACCGGGCCGGTGCTCCAACACCTGGGCGCAGCGCGGGCAGTGGGTCCGCAGATCGGCGCTGCCCAAAAGCAGCAGTGTGGGCAGGCCCCCGCCGCACACGCACCGGCGACGGAACACGCCCTGGGCCCCGGGCCGCACGTCGCGGTGCCGTCTCCCGCAGCCGTCGCACGCGTAGGACGGGTAGGGCATGTGTTCGAAGCAGAGTGGGCACACCATGCGGATTCGGCGCACGAACAGCGACGCTCCGTCCACCGACCGCAGCACGCCGACCCCCGTCCAGGCCACGGCGGAGTGGACCAGCGCGACCACCAACTGCAGGCACAGGAACGGTGCCAGGAACACCACGAACGGTCCGGCGTCGAGGTGGACCCGGCGGTACACCTCCGCCAGGTCCCGCCACAGGGGACCGCCGTGATACCCCCACCACGCGGACTCCCCGGGTCCCGGCGGTGCCACGCGCGGACTGTCGCCCCGGTACAGCACCTCGTGGATCCGGCGCAGATGCAGGACCACCAGGAACACCAGCCCGGCGGCCAGAGCGGCGACGACCACCACGATCACCGTGTTGACCAGGAGGGCGAACACCCCCACGACACCGTCCACGGCCCTCTCCTGTTCGGCTCTCATCGGCCCCCTCCGAAGCGCGATCCGAACAGGCCGTCCTGTCCGCCGCGTTCTCGGACGCCGCGCACCCACCGGTCGAAGTCCCGCTCGCGGTCAGGGTCGTGGAAGGCCCGACGGGCCGCCGCCACGTCCCTGCGCGACCAGGTGGGCGCTGCGGGTTCGAGCACGTCGAGGAGGAGCGAGCGGCCTCGGTCGAGCGCCGTCGCCCGGCCTCCCGCGCACAACCGGCGGGCCGTCAGGAACACCCGTGCCACGAGTTCGGCCTCCAAGGGGCGCGCGGACAGACCCAGGATCGACCGGGGCGGCAGGGTCAAACGCTCGGCGGCCGCTCGACGATAGGCGTCGAACAGTGCCTCCGGACAGTCCGCCAACGCCCGCGCGGCCAGGGGGCCGGCGCCCGCACCGGTGTGCAGCAGACGTAGTTCGCGCAGTCCCGAGACGGCGGAGGATACTTCTCGATCCGCCGCGAAGAACGCGCCGATGGGGTCGGCGGCCAGCGCGGTGAGGGTCCGACGCGGCAACGACCCCAGCGAACGCGCGACCCCGTGCCGCAGCGGGGCGTGTGTCTCCAACAGCCCGGCCAGGTCACGGTCCGGCGGAACGTCGGCCAGCGCTCGGGCGAGGGGCCCGGCCCCATAGCGCTCCAACGCGGCCTCGGGCGGGCGCACCCCGCCCGCGCGGGCCCATCGCAGCAGCTCCACCACACGCGCGGGTTCGAGAGCACCGTCCAACAGCGCACCCATCCGGTCTCCGGCCATGGACGACACCCGGGGCGAACGGATGGACGCCACCGGAGGAGCGCACGCACCGGACGCGATCCGGGCCAGAGCGCGCCGCACGAGCAGCCCTTCCGCTCGTTCGATCAGATCCCGAGAACCACAGGCGTGCGCCACCGCCTGGAGCCGCGCCGGCTCATCGTCCGGCGATTCGAGGGACGGGTCCAGGAGCCGTTCCAGCAGCTCTCGGGCGGGCCCGGTGGGCAACCGGTCCACGGCTTCGGGCAACCAGGCACGGACCACTCGCAGGTCGGGTTCGGTGACGGGGACACCGGCCTCGCTCAGACGGGCCGCCGCCAGCGGTGGCCGCCACGTCGCGAGACCTTCCTCGGCCCCGGAGGCATAGCGTCTGGCCGAGGCCCAGAGCCGCGGGGCGAGCTCCACACCGGTCAGCAGCACGGTCGAGACCACCGACAGCGTGTCCGGGGTGGCCTCCGGTTCGCCGACCTCCTGTGCGGAGAAGTCGCCGGCCCCCGACCCCGCCGCCCCGAAGACGACGAAGCGATCCCGCAGCCCGTCCGTGTCGGTGTCCGGCGGCACCGCCACCACGTGCACCGGGGTGTCCTCCGGGCTGCCGCTGTAGGTCGCGAAGGACATCCGCCGGGCGCGCCGGGGCGGCAGCAGGTGCGACAGGGCGGCCACCCAATGGGCGGCGTCCTCGTCCCGTGCCGGCAACAGCACCGGAGAGCCCCCGTCGATGGCCGCGTCCACCGCCACCAGCAGCCGGCGCAGCAGTGACTCGTCCCGCCCCCGAAGCCAGGCCGCGGTGCGTGTGCGGTCCAACGGGCCCGAGCCGGGCAAGAGCCCCGGTAGGTCGGGATCGGTCACCGGTCGCCTCGCCCAGAATCCGGCCCCCCACAACTCGGCGGGCAGCGGACCCTCGTCCCCCTCCAACAGGAGACTGTGCACGAAGTAGTTGCCCGGTCTGCCGGAGGGATCGTGTCCGCTGGAGACCACCCGGCTCAGCACACGCGCCCCGCCCAGGTCGGGGGAGTAACACAGGTTCACCGGGTGTCGGTGGACCTCCTCCGGCGGCAGTGACCTCGGTGGTTCGTACACGGTGAACCGCTCCACCTCACGCAGTACGCGCGCGTCCACACCCGGGGTGGCGGCGTTGAACTGGTAGCCGCCGCAGCCGGACAGGCCGTGTTCGCACGAGGTGTAGTAGAGCTGAGCCGCACCCATCGCCTGAACGTGTCCCTTCCCTAGACGTCCTTCGCCGGGACCACCCCGAATTCCGAGAGCATCCACAGGAACGGGTCGGCCACCCGGTAGGGCCGCACCCCGCCGTGCAGCACGTTGTCCTCGTCGGGGCCCTCGCCCAACGCCGACACCCCGAAGTACCGGGCGTTGGCGTAGTGCGTGCGCACGTGGACGTCGACGTCGGCCGCGCCCCAACGGTGCAGGAGCTGCTGGACCTGGGCGTGCACGTCCTGGCCGTCACGGACGTCGAAGTACGGCGCGTCCGGCTGGGGTCGGTGCAGTGGGGAACCCTCGTCCAGGTCCTCGCGCAGCGCGTCGATCTTGCTCAGGCACACCGCCACCGGTGTCCTGATCCGCCCCCGAACGTGATCGGATCGCCGCATCAACAGGTCCGTGACCCGGCCGAGCATGTCGAACGACCGGTTCCGTGGGCTCTCCAACGCGGGCATGCGTGTTCCGGGCGCGGCCGAGGGGCGGGCCCCCTTCATCTGCAACGGGTCCAGCAGCACGATCACCCCGTCGGCGTTGCGCAGGTACCGCAGATTGGTCTCCACACTGTCCATGTCGTGCAGGTCCTCGCCCGCCGTGTCGAGGAACGACAGCAGCGTGTGGTGCGGGCGGTCCATCAGCAGGCCGGGGCGCAGCCCGGTATACCGGAACACCAGGGGCTCGCGGGCCGCTCCGGTGCGTCTGGTCGCCCGCAGCAGCCGGCCCTCCTCGTACAGGGGCGCCTCGTAGTCGCTGCCGAACCGGTGCCGGGTGTGGTCGTCGGCGCCGCCCACCGACGCCCGGAAGCGCGCGCCCACCCTGTGCTTCAACTCGTGGATGAGGACGGTCATGAACACGGTCTTGCCGGAGTCGCGTGCGCCCACCAGCGCGATGACGCGGCCGCGCATCCGTCCGAAGTTCACCGGCAGTCGCGAGTGACAGACCACGCACACCTGCCGGTCGCTGGCCGAGGAACACGCGGGACAGTGGGCCCGAGGGCGGCGACCGTCCGCTTCGAACACCGGGGGCAGTCGTTCCTTGCGGCCCAGGTGGTCGCGCAGCGCCCGGTCCTCCTCCTCGGGGCACACCCGACCGTCGGGGCCGGGACGTCCCGGGCAACGGAACCCGATCTGCCGTTCGGTGAAGACCGAGTAGCAGTACGGGCACACCAGGCGCGGCCCCGTGAGCGGGTTCGCGGGGACGACGAGGTTCACAGGCGCAGCTCCCTGACCGAGGGCTGTCGCAGGCGCACGTCGCCACCCGGGCCCAAGGGGAAACACGTCAGCCAGCCGGGGGCGGCGTCCCACGGCGGGCGCACCCGCACCGACACCCGCTCACCGGCGGCCAGGTCCCGTGCGGGCAGGACCGACAACACCCGGTCCCGCCCGGTGCGCGCGTGCGGCTGCACCTCACCGGGGGTGAACACGACCGCGATCCGCGGCATCCGACAGGGGACGTCCGTGCTCAGGTGCACCAGCCTTTCGCGGCGCAGCAGTCCCACCGGTTCGACCCGGTAGTCCAGGACGACACGTCCGGGCAGGCGCACGGTCGTGGGAACGCTCAACGCCTCCTCGGCCCCGGAGTGGATCGTGGTGCGGACCGTCACCACCAGTGGACCGGAACCCATGGGCGTCTCGAACCCGCCCTCGGCGTCGTAGCGCACCCGCGTGCGACGTTCCCAACCGGCGGGCTCCCCGTCGGTCTCCGCCGCCCAGGTCACCAGGGCCGATGAGGTGTGCTCCGGCCAGGACCAGCCGAGCCTCACCACGGTGTCGAACCGTTCGGCCCGCAGACCCGTCACGGGCGGGGCCACGACCACCCGCACGGGCGAGCCCGCCACCCGGCGCTCCCCGTCCTCGGTCATCGCCACCACGTGGGAGACCCCGGCCGGCAGGGACAACGGCAACCGGTGGCGACCGTCGGACCCCTGGACGGGTTCGCCCTCCACCGGAGCGCCCGATGTCGCCGCGGTCGCGCTCCGGCCGGCGTACAGCCGGACCCGACCGCGCTTGGGCGGGGTCCAGGACGCCACCCGGCCACCCTCGCCCGGGTCGACGCGAAGGTCGCGCACGGGTTCGGCCCGCGGCCCCGGAACCGCCCTGATCAGCAGACCCTGGGAACCTCGGGTCCACCCCTGCGAGGTCAGGTACACCGCCCGCACACGGTAGAAGTACTCCTGGTCGGCGCGCACCGACGTGTCGCGAAAACCCGACCCGTGGTGCTCCACCGACACCACCCCGGTGCCCTTGCCGTGCGGTGGCGCGCCGGCCCCACGCAGCACCTCCACCCGGACCGCCTCCGGGGGCCGACGCCAGGAGACCGACACCCCTGACTCGTCGACGGTCGTCCTCACCTCGGACACGTCCGGGACGATCATCGCCGGGGCGCTCACCGCGGCCTCCGACACCCGGCCGTCCCGAACCGCCACCACCGCGTAGTGGGCGTCCACGCCCGCGCCGATTCGGTCGTCGACCAGTTCGACACCGAACACCTCTCCGAGAGACTCCTCACGAGCGGTGCCCCCACGACCGGTTCGGCGCGTCACCCGGTAGCCGACGGGGCCCTTCGTATTCGTATCCGGCCGCCACGTCACCACCACGTGCGATCCGTCCACCCGTGCGGTCACGTCCCGAGGTGGAGACGGTGTCCGTACTTCGGTGGTCGTTCCCCGGAGTGCGGGGGCGTCGGTGGAATCCAACGGGCGGCCTTTCACCGTGGGGACGAAGGTGCTCGGCGGGATTCGACGAGCATACTTCGGTGAGCCCCGTCCCAACGTGGCGAAACGCCCTTTCGTGAAACGACCCGGAGGCCCTTCCCCGTCTCTCGCCGAAACGGAAACGAAAATTCACTCCGATAAAGGCGAAAAAGGACGAATCTACGGCAGGGATCCCTGTGAGGTCCTCGACAGCGCCTGGTCCATCCGCCTCCCCAGATCCTCGCTCAGCAGTCGTGCGTAGGTCCCGGTGATGTGGTGGGAGTCCCGGTACACCAGCACGTTGCCGATCACCACAGGACATGTGTCCTCGACACAGAACCGGTCGGTGAGGTCGACGATCTCCGCGTCCTCGACCTGCTCCACCGCCACCTCCTGTGGGTCGGCGGTCTCCATGGCCTGTTCGATCGGGTGATCGCACTCGGTGGGACTCTCGACGTTGGCGGCCAGGCAGTCCAAGACGTCCGAGCGCACCCGAGGGGTGTCGCGTACGGCCAGTACCGGCACGCCCGCTTCGGTGATCTCACCCCACAGTTGAGCCATGCCCTCACCCATGACCCGTTGTATCTCCGCGGGGCCCTCGTCTCCGAGACCGTAAGGGTTGCCCTTCACCGAGGAACTGGTGAACACCATGTCGGGGTCGATCTCCAGGATCTCGTCGACGGTCTCGCGGTTCCACTCCTGACAGTTCTCGTAGGGTCCACCGTCCCGTCCCACCAGGATGTCGGTGAACGCGCACGCGGACTTGCTGAGCACCACCAACCGCCAGCCGCGCTCCTCGCCGAGCGCCTCCAGGGCGGGGATCCACTGCAGACTGTGCGAGTCGCCGGTGATCACCACGGTCGCCTCGGCGTCGTCGGGACCGTAGGCACACCATTGGCCGGGATCGTCGTCGTCGAAGCCGGCGTGACAACCGTCGTCGTAGGTGCGGGGCACGTCGTCCTCGGCGTCGACGGGGGAGGGGTAGAGCATCTCCGAGGACAGGATCCCGGTGTCCAGCGCCTTGGGCCCCACGTGCACGGACGGGTCGAACTCGACCGAGGCCATCCGGTCGACCCGCTGGGTGGCGGCGGCCGAGACCAGGGCCACCCCCAGGATCCCGCACACGGCCATCGCCAGCGCGGCGCGGCCGGTGCGCACGAGCTTGTGCCGGGCCACCGGGTCCTCCACCCACACCTTGGTGCCCCAGGCGAGCAGCACCGAGACCCCGGCCGCGAGCCCGATGCCGAGCGGGCCGAGGGAACCCCGGCCGAACAGCTCCAGGGTGAAGATGATGACCGGCCAGTGCCACAGGTACAGCGAGTAGGAGATGTCGCCGAAGAACCTGGCCGGGCGGGTGCCCAACACGACCGAGGCGGCCGGGCCGGAGGGGCTCTCGGCGGCGATCACGGCGACGCATCCCAGGATCGGCAGCAGCGCGGTGTACCCGGGGAAGGGTGTGCCGGAGTCGTAGAGCAGCGCCGACGCCACGATCGCCGCCAACCCGAGCCATCCCAGTGGCAACCGCAGACGCTCAGGCAGCGACCCGTGGGACATCGCCACGGCCAGCAGCCCGCCCGCCGCGAGCTCCCACGCCCGGGTGACCGGCCAGAAGTAGGCACCCGCGTCACCGGAGAGGGTCATCCGGACCGAGCAGGCCAGGGACGCCACGAACACCGCGCCGAGCACGGCGGTCAACACCCCGTTCCCCGCCCGCCACCAACGCGCCGCCAAGGCCCACAGCAGGAACAACAGCGGCCACACCAGGTAGAACTGCTCCTCCACCGAAAGCGACCAGAAGTGCTGCACCGGGCTGGGCGGGGTCTCCGCGGCCAGGTAGTCCAGCGCCTGGTCGGCCAGGTACAGGTTCTCCACCCAAAGGGCCGAGGCGAGCAGTTGCCAGGCGGTGTCGCCCAGCCTGGTCACCGGCAGCGCCACCAGCGACACCGCGCCGGTGACGAGGAGGACCAGGGTGGCCGCGGGAAGCAACCTGCGCACCCGCCGCACGTAGAACTTCGCCAGCGAGACCCGCCCGTTTTCGGTGACCTCGCGCAGCAGCAACGACGTGATGAGGAAACCCGAGATCACGAAGAAGACGTCGACTCCCACGTAGCCACCGGGGAGCAGTTCCGGCTTCAGGTGGTAGACGAGCACGAGCAGGACGGCGAGGGCACGGAGCCCCTGCACCTCGGGTCGAAACCTGGTCAGGGTGGTTTCGGCCCGCCCATCGCCCCTGCCCGAGGAAGGGACGGGTGGCTGCGCGGAGAGAGCGGGTGATCGCATTGTGCCATGGTGGCGCGTTCGGAGAAACCTTTGGTACGGACACGGCAATGCTTCAGTGAGAATTTCCCGAACCGTCGTTCAGAAGTGAACGCGACCTGTCCCGAACGTCACCGACTCACCCGCCCCCGGACACCGTTCCACTCCACGATGGCCGGCGGGTAGCGCAGATCACACCCCGGCCGGAGTTTCCTGTTTCCCCGTCGAAAGAACGCGGGAAACGAGGCGATCGGCCTTTCTGATTCCGCCTTTTCCGAACATTATCGAGTTGTGGACGAGTTGTCCCACCGGAGAGGAGTGAGTCGATTCCTCCTGGTCGGACGGGGAGATTCCCGCGCCGACACGGGAGGGTCTCCGGAGGAGCACGACTCGGCATTGGTGGCACGAGCACGCTCGTTCTCGGGCAGACTGGCATGTGGACTTTCCCAAGTCATTCCCCTGCCCCCGCAAGAGGAGACACCCGTGGCCACCTACACCCGCACCCGCCTGGTGGTGGTCGTCGTGGTGCTGCTCGTCCCGGCGGTGCTGTATCCGCTGGTCGGGCTGTGGGCACTGGTGTGGCTTCCGGTGGCGTTGATGCTGCTGGGGGTTGCTCTGGCACGGCCGGCGGTGCTGGCCGAAATCGTGCCGGTCCTGGTTCGGACGCTGTCCGGAACCGGCCCCGAGGTCGATCCGCGACCCGTCGAGGCCGAGGAGCGGCGCGATGGTTCCGACCGAGGCGACGAACCCGACCCGGTTCCGGCACCGCGTGGTGAGAGCGGCACCCGCGGGGTGCGCCTGCGCCGCACCGCGCTGCCCAGCGCCGAGGACGACTACGACTTCGTGTTCTCCGCGCGGGTGCACTGGCGGTGGGCCGGCCGGATCGACCTGAGGCTGCGCAACCCCGCAGGCCCCGCTTCGCACTCGATCCTGCTGCGCGCCCGCGAGGTCCTGGCCCGCACCGGCCCAAAGGACCGCGGGGTGGTCGAGGTCGAACTGACCGCGCTCTTGGCCACCGAGTCCCCCGTGGCCGGCGGCATCGTCGAGGTGTGGGCCGACGACGTGCGCGTGGACCTGGAGGACGAGGACGAGGAGCGTCTGCGCAGCATCGTTCGGTTGCGCAAGGACCGCGCCCTGTGGGAGGCCGAACACGAGGCCGAGTCGGTGCGCGCCGTCCTACGGGACGCCCCGGCCAGTGGACCGGGACCCGCGCCCGGGGGCCCCGCTTCGGGACCGGCGCCGGACCCGAGGCCCTCGTCCGCGCCGCCGTCGTCCGGGGAGCCGGTCGAGGAACTGTCCGGCCAGATCATCGAACACTTCGAGCACCCCGTCTCCGGCAGTGGTGTCGACGACGAGGGCTACGAGAGCTACTGGTGGCCCGCCGACCCCGGCGAGGACGAGGCCGCCATGCAGCAGGACGTCCAGGTCGCCATCCTGCGCGGGCTGATCGACTCGGTCCCAGGCGAGGCCGAGCGCGCCGCGTTCGTCCGGGAGCAGGTGCACATACTGGAGCGCGGCGGCTTCGCCCACGTGGCCGAACGCATCCAGTCCGTCTACCCCGACCACTGATCCCTGGCCACTGATCCCGGACCTTGATTCCGGCCGGTCACGGCGATGAGTTCTCTCGGGCGGCGGAGTCTTCCCCGTTGTCGACCCCACCTGTCGACCACACGGGAGGAACACGTGCCACAGCTGCTGAGGGTCCAGAACTTCACCGTCTCCGAGGACGGGATCGCCGCCGGGTGGAACCAGCGCCTCGAAAGCCCGTTCGGAGACGTCGACCGACCCGAGAGGCTCTTCGCCTGGGCCGGGGCCACGGCGGGATGGCCCGGTCGCGTCGACCCGGGAGGAAGCCGGGGCCTCGACGACTACTTCACGCGCGACTTCGCGAACAACATCGGCGCCGAGATCATGGGCCGTAACAAGTTCGGCCCCTGGCGCGGACCCTGGCCCGACCACCAATGGCGCGGCTGGTGGGGGGAGGAGCCCCCGTTCCACACCCCGGTGTTCGTCATGACCCACCACGAGCGTCCCTCGTTCACGCTCTCCGACACCACGTTCCACTTCGTCGGAGGCGACCCGGCAACGGTCCTCGAACAGGCGCGGGAGGCCGCACGGGGCAAGGACGTCCGACTCGGCGGCGGGGTCACCACCATCCGCCGGTTCCTCGAAGCCGACCTCGTCGACACGATGCACGTGGCGGTCGCGCCGCTGGAACTCGGGTCCGGTCTGAAGCTCTGGGAGTCCCCCGACGAGCTGCTCGACCGGTTCCACCTGGAGGTCGTGCCCAGTCCGAGCGGCGTGAGGCACCATCTGTTCTGGCGAGGGTGACACCGGGGCCCCGCCCCGGGACGCGCCCGGGCACGGGGCTCACACGGTGGTGAACTTGGGGGAGTAGGCGGCGTGCAGGACCAGGGTGGCCGCGCCGATGGCCCCGACGTCCTCGCCGATCAGGGACGGCTCCACCCGCACCCGGCGCACCCCGCGGGCGATGGTGCGTTCGGCCACCGCGCGATCCAGCGCCTCGGCGTACAGCGCCCCGATGTGCGACATGCCCCAGCCGCCCAGTACCACCACCGGAACGTCCACCAGGTTGAGCAGGGTCACCGCGGCGTCGCCCAGGCGCCGACCGGCCTCGCCCACCACCCGCGCGGCGACCGGATCCCCGGCGCGCGCCTCTCGGCACACCCTCCGGTACGCGGCCACCGTGCGCGCCTCTCCGCGTTCGAAGTCCGCCCGGTCCTCCCCGCGTCGGAGGGCGGCCTCGGTGGCGACGGCGTGCGGGGCCGTGTAGGTCTCCAAACAACCCCGGTTGCCGCACGGGCAGTCCGGTCCCCGCGGGTCCACGGTCACGTGCCCGATCTCGGCCGCGTTGAAGGTGCCGCCGCGGTACACGTCGCCGTCCAGCACCAGACCGCCGCCGATGCCGGTGCCCACGTACACGAACGCCATGTCCTCGGAACGCTCACCGCCGCCGGCCCAGCGTTCGCCGATGGTCGCGGCGGTGGCGTCGTTGTCGATCACCACCGGCAGCCCGGTGCGTTCGGCCAGGTCCTCGCGGAGCGGAACCGATCGCCAGCCGGGCAGGTGGGGCGGGGTGACGGCGCTCGCGGAACGGTCGATGGGGCCGGGCGTGGCCACCCCCAGTCCCAGGACCCGGTCGGGTGCGGGCGAGTCCTCCACGATGGCGCGCACCGAACGGCTCAGGGCGTCGATGACCCGGCGCGGACCTTGGGCCGAAGGCGTGCGCCTGCGGGCACGGGCCACCACCCGGCCGGCCAGGTCGGTGACGACCAGGGTGGTGGAGGACGGGTCGATGTGCATGCCCACCGCGTAGTAGGCGCCGGCGTTGAGCCGCAGCATGGTGGCCGGTTTGCCGCCCCTGGAGACGGCCCGGCCGTCCTCCAGGACCAGGCCGTTCTCCAACAGACGCCGCACGATGTTGGAGACCGTCTGCGCGGTCAGCCCGGTCTGTTCGGCCAGTTCGACCCGGCTGACCCCGTCGGAACGGCGGACCGCGTCGAGCACCCTGCTCTGGTTGAGGTCGCCCAACCACAGCAGGTTGGTGCTGGTGCGCATACGTCGAGTCCCTCCGCATTGCCGGTGCGGGCGTTCGGCCGCCCGCCCACCTGAGGGTAACCGCACTGGTTCGCCCCACTTCCCCCATTGTCTTTATCCAAGGTTTTTAGTAAGCATGTGATACGGCTCACTCTCCCGGGTCGCCCGGCCATCGCTGCGTGAGGGGTACACGATGAGGGGAACTCCAAGGAACACCACCCGGGCGGCGGCCGCCGCCGCACTCCTGGCCCTGATCGCCGCAGGCTGTTCCCCGGGGGAGGAACGGGACGCGAACACCGTCCGGGTCGCCTACCAGAAGTTCGGCACCTTCATCGCGATGGACTCGCTGATGCGGAAGGTCAAGGAGGAGTTCGAGGCCGACAACCCCGACGTCACCGTCGAACTCCACGCCGTCGAGGCGCAGGCCGAGGACTACCAGACCCAGGTCAACCTCATGAACGGCTCCGCGAGCGAGGCCCCCGACCTGATCTACCAGGACACCTTCACCATCAACCAGGACGCCGACGCCGGCTACCTCATGCCGCTGGACGACCACTTCGACGCCTGGGAGGACGCCGAACGGTTCAACGAACAGGAGGCCGAGGCGGTCACCTCGCTGGACGGAACCCGTTACGGGGTCATGCTCGGCACCGACGTGCGCGGCCTCTGGTACCGGACCGACTTTCTGGAGCAGGCCGGGGTGGAACTCCCCTGGGAGCCGGCCACCTGGGACGAGGTGCTCGACACCGCCCGAGCCGTGCAGAACGAGTTCGGCGACGAGGTGGTCCCGCTCAACGTCTACTCGGGAACCCCCGCCGGGGAGGCCGCCTCGCTCCAGGGCTTCCAGATGCTGCTCCGCGGCACCGACGACGGCCTGTTCGAGGAATCCTCCGAACAGTGGGTCTCCTCCAGCGCCGGGTTCACCGAGTCCCTGGAGTTCGTCCACACCATCTTCGACGAGGGCCTCACCCTCGACCCCCAGGACGCCCTGGACGCCAACATCGGCACCGTCAACAACGAGGAGCGCTTTCCGAACGGGGAGATGGCGATCAGCCTGGAGGGCTCCTGGGCCACCCAGTCCTGGATCGAGGAGGCCAACCAGCCCTGGCCGGAGTGGGAGGACCACATGGAGTTCACCCCCATGCCCACCCGGAACGGGCAGGGCGAGGGCGCGAGCAGCATGTCCGGCGGCTGGGCCCTGTCGATGGGCGCCCACGCCACCGACCCCGACCTGGCCTGGCAGGTCATGGCCCACGCCCTGAACCAGGAGAACGCGGTGAAGTTCGCTGTCGAGGGCGGCCAGATCCCGGTGCGTTCCGACGTCGCCGAGGACCCCGGCTTCCTGGAGGCCGCCCCCAAGGCCGAACGGTTCGCCGAACTCGTCGACGTCACCGGTTTCCGGCCCGCCTACAGCGAGTACCCGAGGGTGTCCCTGGCGATCCAGGAGGCCATGGAGGTCGTGATGTTGGGCGAGGCCACCCCGGAGGAGGCCGCCGAACTCTACTCCCAGGAGTTGGAGTCGATCGTGGGTCCCGACAACGTCACGGACGGTTCCTGACCGGTGGCGACCACGACCACCCGCGACGACCGGACCACCCGGGAGGCCGAGGCCCGCCGAGGCCGGCGGTGGGCGCGCTCTTCCCGTTGGGTCCTGCCCATGGGGCCCGCCCTGTTCCTGCTGCTGGCGTTCTTCGCCGGCCCCATCCTGTGGACGGTGTGGGCGTCCCTGACCAACGCCGCCCTCACCGGGGCGCAGGCCGCGCAGACCGAGTTCGTCGGCTTCGCCAACTTCGAACGACTGCTCGCCGACACCCGATTTCGCGAAGCCACCGTCCTGACCGTGCTCTTCCTGGTGGGGTGCGTGTTCGGTCAGACCGTGCTCGGCCTGACCCTGGCGCTGCTGATGCGCAACCGGCACGGCGCGGTGCGCGCCACGGTCGGCGCGATCGTGGTGGGAGCCTGGGTCGTCCCCGAGGTCGTGGCGGGGTTCGTCTGGTACGCGTTCCTGGAACGAGAGGGCAGCCTCAACGTCGTCCTCGGGTTCTTCGGCGCGGAGCCGCAGAACTGGCTGTTCACCGCACCGCTGTCGGCGGTGGTCCTGGCCAACATCTGGAAGGGCACCGCTTTTTCGATGATGACCTACTCGGCGGGGTTGTCGGAGGTACCCGACGACCTCAAGGAGGCCGCCAGGGTGGACGGCGCCTCCTCCTTCCAGGTGCTGGTGCACGTGGTGCTGCCGTTGCTGCGCCGCACGCTGGCCACCACCCTGCTCCTGATCACGTTGCAGACCGTGCAGGTGTTCACGCTGATCTTCGTGATGACCTCCGGAGGGCCGGGCGCGCGCAGCACCACGCTGCCGCTGTTGATGTACCAGGAGGCGTTGCGCATGGGCGACCTGGGTTATGGCACCGCGATCGCCCTGGCGTTGCTGGTGGTCGCCGGCCTGTTCTCCGTCGTCTACGTGTGGATGCTCAGCAGGGAGGAACAGCGATGAGCCGCGAGCGGAGCACCGGGACCGGCGGGCGAGGGCGGGCCCGGATCGTGGTGAGCGCGCCGAGCAGGGTCGCCGCGACCCTGCTGACGTACCTGGTCCTGGGCGGGCTGGCCGTGGTGTTCCTGGTGCCCATGCTGTGGATGCTGTTCGCGTCCGTGGACACCCAACCCTCCCTGCGCGCGGGGCCTCCCACCTCGCTCACCCTGGACCACTTCACCGCGATCATGACCCCCGAGATCGTCTACCGGCCGATCTGGAACAGCGTCCTGACCTGTGGGGGAGCGGCGGTGATCACCGCCTTCTGTTCCATGCCGGCCGCCTACCCGCTGTCCCGGTACAACCTGCGCTTTCGCAAACCGTTCCTGTACTCGGTCCTGTTCGCCACCGGTCTGCCCGTCACCGCGATCATGGTGCCGGTGTACGGGATGTTCGTGCAGGCCGACCTGTTGAACTCGTTGACCGCCACCACACTGTTCCTGGCCGCGAGCACCCTGCCGTTCGGGATCTGGCTGACCAAGAACTTCATCGACGGCATCCCCATCGCCCTGGAGGAGGCCGCCTGGGTGGACGGAGCGTCCGCCTGGCAGTCCCTGCGCTACCTGGTGGCGCCGTTGCTGGCCCCCGGCCTGGCCGTGGTGGGGATCTTCACCCTGGTCACCACCTGGGGCAACTTCTTCGTGCCGTTCATCCTGCTCACCAGCCCCGAGAAGATGCCGGCGGCGGTACGCGTGTTCACGTTCTTCGGCCAGTACGGGAGCGTGCGCTACGGCGAACTGGCGGCCTACTCACTGCTGTACACGGTGCCGGTGGTGGCGCTGTACATGGTGGTCTCCCGTGCTATGGGCGGCCGTTTCGCCCTGGGCGGGGCCATGAAGGGTTGAGGAGGACCCGCCGGTCCCGGAGGTCCAGGACCGGCGGGATGACTCAGAGCTCCAGGCGCAGAGTGAGGATCTGGAAGGGGCGCAGGCCCACGTTGACCAGACGCGGGCCTCGACCGTCCTCGTCGGCGGGCATCGTGGCCGTCAACGGCTCCGGGGCGTCCTCGTAGTCCTCCTCCAACAGGTTCACCGCCCGCACCCCGCGCACGGGGAAGCCGGTGCGAAGCGACGTCTGAGCACGTCCACCACGGGCTTCGTAGAGGCGCACCACCACGTCCCCGGAACGGTCGTCGGCGAGCTTGACCGACTCCACGACCACACCGGGATCGGCGACCTCCACCAGTGGTTCCACCGCCGCCGTACCCGGCGCCGAACGCACCGGCAGGTTGATCCGGTACCCCTCGCGCACCGCGTCCTCGATCCGAGCCCCCGGTGCCAGCGCGTAGCGAAGCCGGTGCTCGCCCTGGTCGGTCTCGGGGTCGGGAAAGCGCGGCGCCCGCAGCAGCGACAGCCGCACCGTCGTGGTGGTCCCGCCGTCGGGGCGCACGTCACGGGTGATGTCGTGCCCGTAGGTGGAGTCGTTGAGCACCGCCACTCCGTAGCCGGGCTCGGCCACGTGCACCCAGCGGTGCGCGCAGATCTCGAACTTGGCGGCGTCCCAGGAGGTGTTGGTGTGCGTGGGCCGCTTGACGTGCCCGAACTGGATCTCCGACGACGACTCGTGCGCCCGCACGTCCACCGGGAACGCGGCCTTGAGGAACTTCTCGCGCTCGTGCCAGTCCACGGTGGTGTCCACGTCCAGCCGCCGCGTGCCCGGTGACAGCGACAGCACCTGGGTGAGCGAGGACTCCCCGAAGGAACGGGTGACGCGTACGCCCACGGTGCCCTCGGGGAGCGCGACCCCGGCGACCTCCTCGGTGGTGAGCGCGGTGACCGAGTCGGCCTCGGTCAGGTCGGTGACGCTGTTGCGGTAGAACTCGTCCACGTCCCAGGCGTCCCACTGGTTCGGGACGTCCTGATGCAGCTGGAGCAGGTTGCCGGGCAGCCCCGGGGCGAGCACCTCCCGGCCCTCGGGTTCGACGGACCGGTCCAGGACCGACACCGCCAGCCCACGGTGGTCCACTCGCACCGTCAACAGCCCGTTTTCCAGGACGAAACCGTCGTCGTCGCCGGCCAGGGTGGGTTCGACGGCCCCCTCGACGGCGGGGGAGACGGCCCGGGAGCGTGGCGACGCACCCAGTGCGGGCACCCCGTCGCGTTCGTGGGGGGTCGGGTTGAACACCACCTCGTCGCCCTCGCCCTCGCCCTCGCCACCGCCACCGGCGCCGGCCAGCGCCGCCTGCGCCCGGCCGATGACCTCGGTCAGTTCCTCGGCGACCTCCCGGTAGGACTCGGCCGCCTCACGGTGCACCCACTGGATCGAACTCCCCGGCAGGATGTCGTGGAACTGGTTGAGCAGCACCGTCCGCCACACCCGCTCCAACCGCTCGTACGGGTACTCCGCTCCCACTCGCACCGCGGCCGTGGCCGCCCACAGCTCCGCCTCGCGCAGCAGGTGTTCCGAGCGCCGGTTGCCCTGCTTGGTCGCCGCCTGGCTGGTGTAGGTGCCCCTGTGGAACTCCAGGTACAGCTCGCCCGACCAGACCGGGGCGTCGGTGTACTCGGCGTGCGCCCGGGCGAAGAACTCCTCGGGGTGCTCGATCGTCACCCGAGGCGACCCCTCCAGGTCCCGCAGCCGTGCCGCCCGGCCCAACATCTCGCGGGTGGGTCCGCCACCACCGTCCCCGTGCCCGAACGGCACCAGCGAGTACGAGGACCCGCCCTTGTCCCGGAAGTTGCGGGAGGCGTGCGCCAGCTCCGCCCCGGTCAGCTCCGCGTTGTAGGTGTCCACCGGCGGGAAGTGCGTGAACACCCGGGTGCCGTCCAGCCCCTCCCACCAGAACGTGTGGTGGGGGAACCGGTTGACCTGGTTCCACGAGATCTTCTGGGTGAGGAACCAGCGCGACCCCGACAACCGCACCAACTGTGGCAGGGCCGCCGAGTACCCGAAGGAGTCCGGCAGCCACACCTCCTGGGTGTCCACGCCCAACTCGTCACGGAAGAACCGCTTGCCGAACACGAACTGACGGGCCAGCGCCTCCGCCCCCGGCATGTTGGTGTCGGACTCCACCCACATGCCGCCCACCGGAACGAACCGGCCCGCCTCGGCCTCCTCCACCACCCGGGTGAACAGCTCCGGCTGGTGCTCCTTGATCCACGCCCACTGTTGGGCCTGCGACATCGCGAACACCAGCTCCGGGTGGTCGGCCATCAGCCCCACCACGTTGGCGCTGGTGCGCGCCACCTTCCGGACGGTCTCGCGCAGCGGCCACAGCCACGCCGAGTCGATGTGGGCGTGCCCGACCGCCGAGATCCGATGCGCGCCGGCCGTGGCGGGCGAGGCCAGCTCCGGAGCCAACACCGCGCGGGCGCGCTCGGCGCTGCCGGGTACGTCCTGGGGGTCCAGAGCGTCCAGAGTGCGGCCCAGCGCGCGCAACAGTCGCCAGCGTCGGGGGTCGCCCTCGTCGAGTTCGCGCATCAACCCGCCGGCCACCTCCAGGTCCAGGGCCAGCTCCCACACCAGGGTCTCGAAGATCGCCAGGTCGGCGCGGGCCAGCCGGTACAGGGGTTCGTCGTCCGGGCCGCGTCCGCCGCCCAGTTCGGTGGGCCCAAACGGTGGGTTGTCGAGGATGACGGGGTTGGCGGCGGCCTCCACGTGGAACTCCACGTCCTCGCCGCCCTCGGCGGGGGAACCGACCGGGATCCACGCGTTGCGCGGGTTGAGGCCCTTGACCACGGTGCCGTCGGCGCGGTGCACCAGCCCCTCGCTCTGGAAGCCGGGCATGCCCACGTCGAACCCGAGGTCGACCACTGCCTCCACCCTCCGACCGGCCCACTCGGTGGGCACCCGGCCGCGCACCCGGAACCAG
>NZ_DYZD01000279.1 GCF_020741345.1 Nocardiopsis listeri | reverse complement strand
GGATGCCCTCGTCGCCAAGGTGGAAGAGGTCCACAAGACGGGACGCCCCATCCTCATCGGTACTCAGGACGTGGCCGAATCGGAACTGCTGGCCGGGCGTCTGCAGGAAGCCGGTCTGGAGTGCGTGGTCCTCAACGCCAAGAACGACGCGGACGAGGCGTCCATCATCGCGGAGGCCGGCACCTACGGGGCCGTCACCGTCTCGACCCAGATGGCCGGTCGCGGTACCGACATCCGGCTCGGCGGCAGCGACATGTCCGACCGGGAGCGAGTGGTCGAGACCGGTGGCCTGTTCGTGATGGGCTTCGGCCGCTACCCCAGCAGCCGTCTGGACGGACAGCTCCGCGGCCGCGCCGGACGGCAGGGCGACCCGGGCGACTCCATCTTCTTCGTGAGCATGGACGACGACCTGCTCCTCAACAACGCCTCGGAGAGCACCGGCTACAAGACCACAGCCGCGGGCGAGATCACCGACGAGGCGTGGTTGGACATGGTCGACCACGCCCAGCGGGTCTCCGAGGGACAGCTGTTGGAGGTGCACCGCAACACCTGGCGCTACAACAAGCTGATCGACGTGCAGCGCGAGGTGGTCCTGGAGCACCGCGAGCTGGTCCTGACCGGGGACCAGGGCGACCGGCACATCGCCAAGGACCAGAAGGAACGCCACGAGGAACTCGTGGAGGAGTTGGACGCCGAGCGCGTCGGCGACGCCTCCCGGATGATCACCCTCTACCACCTGGACCGTGGCTGGACCGACCACAACGCGTTCCTGTCGGAACTGCGGGAGGGCATCCACCTGCGCTACCTGGGTCGTCGCGACCCCCTGGACGAGTTCAACCGTGAGGCCGTCCCGGTCTTCAAGGGTTTCCTGGACCAGGCCCGAGCCCGCGCCGCCGAGAGCTTCGCCGAGCTGGAGGTGGTCGACGGTGAGCTGGACGTGAGTCAGGTCGGGGTGAAGCGTCCGTCGATGACGTGGACGTACATGGTGCACGACCATCCGTTCAGCTCCGCCCTGGAGACCCTGGTCGGTCGCCTCAAGGGCAACCGGGGATCCGACGACTAGTCGTCACTCTCCGCAGATCTCATGCGCGGGTCAGGACCAAGGTCCCGGCCCGCGCATTACCTTTGTCGGCTATTCTGCTCAAAACGCTGGGACGCTCCCTCTGTCCCCTGTGTAATGACAGGGAGAGGGTTAATATGGAAGCGTTTTCAATAGAACCCGAGACGGTTGGGATTGCATCCACGGTGGCTCACGAGATCGGTGCGCAAGAGAAGATCAGTTACGGTCGAAACGACCGCTTCGCCGGGGGGCCCGTTGGCGGCGGGAGTTTCTGGATCGACGACGAGGGCCGCCCGGTGGCCAAGATCGGTGGGCCGAAGGAGTGGCGTCCCACTCCCATGATCGATGTTCGCGTGGGCGACGTGTTCAGTGTCGGAGGTCAGGTCTGGCGCGTCGGCGAAATAGTCGACGCCGATTCGCCGAGCGCGTATCTACTGGCGACCAGGATTAGTTGACTCACGGGTCGACTTCTCGGCCTCCCTCTTCTTTGTTCGCCCCCCGTCGGAATTGCAACCCTCTGCAACCGTTTCAGTGATTGTTGCGGAGGGTATTGTCTTGCGGTTTCCGGCGGGGGGTTTTGTGTGCCGACCGTATTCCGGGCGTGCATGAGGGGTGGTTTTCCGCCTCCGGTCATGACCGCATGCTGCGGTGACGTTCCGTCGTCGCAGGTGGGCGCGCTGTCGTGCCCATCACCTTTCGGTCAATCGAGACGTTCCGGTTATCCAACAGGGGTGTTCGTGTCGCCGATGCTTCGTTAACGTCGAAGTTGCACGGCACGCCCCGCGGGTGACCGGCGGGAGAGTCTCCATTCCGGTGGGGAGCGGTCACCGCGTCTGCCGACCAAGGTCGGTCCCAGGGGCTGTCCCCCGCCCCTGGGCCTGGCCACCCCCCGCACCGGATCGCGACTCCCGGTAGGTTCGGCGGCATGGCACTTCGACACATCGCTCTGTTCCGCTGGCAGGACGGCACCGCCCCCGAGCAGATCGCACGGGTGGAGGAGGCGCTGGGGATCCTGCCCGGTGCGATCTCCGCGCTCGACGCGTACACCTTCGGCCCGGACCTGGGGATCGGCCCCGACACCTTCGATTTCGCCGTGGTGGCCGACGTCGCCGACGAGGCGGCGTTCGTCGCCTACCGGGACCACCCCGACCACCAGGCCGCGCTCGCGGTGATCCGGCCGCTGCTCGCCGACCGCGCCGCCGTCCAGTTCCAGGTGTGAGTCCGGAATAGATCTTGTTCCAGAAAAGCTGATCGTCCTTATTTTACTGCACTCTATGCCTGTTCAGAATCCGACTCGGGTCTTGCGGTAGAACGGGTTCCAGTTTACTCTCTGGGTATGTCCCGCCCGGTGAGGGCGTCCCGACGGTTCGGCCGCGAGATGTCGTTGACGGCGGGCAGGAAGACCGTCGCCCGTCGAAGTCGGATCGCGCCCCGACTTCGGCGGGCGACGTCCGTTGCGCGGGGTGGGGGTGCTCAGCCCAGGAGGCGGGAGATCTCACCGAAGGTCGGGCAGGGCCAGGGGAGTCGACAGCCCTGGCATCGGGGCCCGTCGTCCCCCTCGGGGTTGTGCAGGAGGAGCAGGTGCACGCACACGCCGGCCAGGGTGGCGACCTCGTTGCGGGCGTTCGCGTAGAAGGCGACGTCGTTGATGCGGGCCAGGGCGCTGTCGGAGTGGGCGTCGGGGAGTCCGACGGTGTCCGGTTCCCAGGGCACGGCCCGGTCGGAGCGTTCCAGTATCTCCTGCACGCACTGGAGCAGGCGCGCGTGTTCGGAGGGTCGTCCCCTCCGGCTCGCTGGACTGGTGAACGGCGGCATCGCTGATCTCCCCCAACGGGTGGGTACCCGGCGTCTCTCCCTGCAGGGAAACGCTGTGACTCACAGTACACACATCGTTGCGCGTTGTCGCGAGTCGGTGCGTGCGAAACCGCCGGAAACGTTCGGTCGCCGGCCGGTGGGAGGGGCTGCCCCCAAGGGGAGGGGCAGCCCGCTGGTAGGGGGCGGGGCCCGGTGGCCGCCGGGCGCTCCGCGAGGGTCAACCGCAGTTTCCGCCGCAGTTGCAGGAGCCACCGCTCTGGCAGCCGCAGCCGCATCCGGAACCACAACCGCACCCGGCCTGGTGCGGGGTCGTGATCAGGGAGTGGGTCACGGTCCCTCCTCAAGGGCTCGGAGCTTTCCCGAAGGTTGAACTTCCCGCCGCGTGTCCTTCCCAACCGGAGACCGGCCCCCGACCCCGCCTCGAACATGGGGGCGCGTGGGGCCGAGAGCCCGGCCCC
>NZ_DYZD01000278.1 GCF_020741345.1 Nocardiopsis listeri | reverse complement strand
CCCCCAGGGCGTGGGCGTGGACGTCGTTGACCACGGCCACCGGTACCCCGAGTTCCGTGGCCAGGTGGCCGCGAAGGTCGGTACCGGCCCACCCGGGCAGGGCGTCCGTGGCCGAAAGCACCAGCCCGGTGTCGGGGTCGACGACCCCGGCGCTGCCGACGCCGACCCCGACCACCTCGTGGTCGGCACCCACCTCACAGGCCAGTTCGACCGCGGTGTCGAGTACCGCTCGAGCTCCCCCGGCGGCCGGTGTGGGGCGTTTGGCGCGGGTGAGAACGGCCCCGTCGGCGGTGACCGTGGCCGCCGCGGTCTTGGTACCGCCGATGTCCAGAGCCACGGCGACCCGGCTCACAGCAGCCCGACCTCCTCCAGGATCGTGCGCACGCGCCAGGTCTCCTCATCGGTGAAGGGCCGCATCGGAGGCGCCGGCACGGGGTCGTCGATGACACCGAGGAGGGCGAGCGCGCACTTGAACGCGCCGAGACCGGCGGTGGATCCGCCGGCGGTGGCGGGGTCGGCCGCGCGGACGATGCGGAACAGCCGGATCAGGCGTTCCTGCTCGTGTCGAGCGGTCTCCCAGTCACCGGCCAGGCAGGCCTCCATCAGGCGCACGTACCCGGCGGGGTCGACGTTGCCCAGCCCGGGGACCGCGCCGTCGACGCCCATCAGCATCATGGCGTCGACCACGGCCTCGTGCCCGGTGAGCACCGAGAATCCGGGGATCTCCCGGGCTCCGATCACCAGGTCGCGAAGGCCCGGGTCGTCCCCGCTGGAGTCCTTGATCCCGTCGACCACCCCGTCGGCTGCCAGCCGGAGGACCTCGTCCGCGGACAGCTTGCTGTGCACCGACACCGGAACGTCGTAGGCCAGGATCGGCGGTTCGGTCCGGTGGCGCACCGCGCGGAAGTGACGGTCGATCTCGGCGGGGTGGGTGCGCGTGTAGAAGGGCGCGGTGACGACCAGGGCGTCGGCCCCGTGCTTGGCGGCGGCCTCGGCCCGCTCCACGACCCTGTTGGTCGTGGTCTCGATGCAGCCGGCCATGACCGGGACCCGCCCGGACACCGCGCCGACGACCGTGTCCAGGACGGTGTCGCGCTGGGCGTCGGTCAGGTACGCGGACTCGCCGGAGCTGCCCAGTGCGAAGATCCCGGAGACCCCCGCGTCGAGCAGGGAGCCGACCAGCCGCTCCAGCGACACGGTGTCGACCTCGCCGTTCGTGTCCAGGGGGGTCACGATCGGCGGGACCACGCCCGTGTACTTCGGCGTGCGCTGACTCATGCGGTGCTCCTCGCGTTCGATTCGGGGTGGACGCAGTTCCATCTGTGCCCGTTGTCGGAGTCGCCGGCCGGGAACTCCTCGGCGCAGGCGTCGGTCGCCTTCCAACAGCGGGTGCGGAAGGGACAGCCAGTGGGCGGTGCGGTGGCGGACGGTACGGGTCCGCGCAGGATGATCCGCTCCGAGCGCTGTGTCAGGCTCGGGGTGGCGGAGAACAGGGCGCGGGTGTAGGGGTGACGGGGTTCGGCGACGACCTGTTCGGCGGGGCCCTCCTCGACGATGCGGCCGAGGTACATCACGGCGATCCGGTCGGCGAGGTGTCGGACGGTCTGGATGTCGTGGGACACGAACACCATGCCCAGTCCCAGGCGGGACCTGAGGTCGACGAGCAGGTTGAGCACCTGCGCGCGGACGGACACGTCCAGGGCGCTGGTCGGTTCGTCGGCGACCACCACGTCCGGTTGCAGGGCCAGGGCGCGGGCCACGGCGACACGCTGTCGCTGTCCGCCCGACAACTGGGCCGGGACGGCGTCTCCCGCGTGTCCGGGCAGACCGACCAGGTCGATGAGCTCGTCGACACGCGCCTCGCGTTCGCTCATGGTGCCCCGGCGGTGGACGTCGAGCGGGTCCCGCAGGATCCCGCGGACCGACATGCGCGGGTTGAGCGCGGTCGAGGGGTCCTGGAAGACCACGCCCATCGCCGAGCCGAACTCCCGCCGGCGGCGCGAGGTGGGCATCGCCCACAGGTCCTCGCCACGGAAGCGGACGGTGCCGTGGGTGGGACGCTGGAGCCCGGTCGCCACCTTGGCCAGGGTCGACTTCCCACAGCCGGACTCGCCGACGATGCCCAGGACCTCGCCGCGCGCGATGGTCGCGGTGGCGTCGGTCAGGGCGTGGACGCGGTCGCGGCGGAACAGCCCTCCGGTGCGTGCGGTGTGGACGACGTGCGCCCCGTCGAGTTCCACGATCGGCTCGGTCACAGCAGGACTCCCTTCGACGCCGGTGCGGGGTGCAGGCAGGCGTAGTCGTGGCCGGGACCGTCGTTGGTCAGGGAGGGGGGTGCGGTCAGGCACTCGGGGGTGGCGGCGGAACAACGGCCGGCGAAGCGGCAGCCGACGCCGAAGTCCTGCGCGGCCGGCACGACCCCGGGGATCTGGTGGAGGCGTTCGGCCCCCGCCTCCAGGGACAGGACCGAACCGAGCATCCCCCTCGCGTAGTGGTGGCGTGGCCGGGTGAGCAGATCGCGGACGGGCGCGACCTCGGCGAGCTGGCCCGCGTACATGACGGCCACGCGGTGGGACATCTCGGCGACCAGGGCGAGGTCGTGCGAGACCAGCACCATCGCGAAGCCGAGTTCGTCCCTCAGCCTGGCGAGCAGTTCCACCACCTGGGCCTGGACGGTGACGTCCAGCGCCGTGGTCGGCTCGTCGGCGATGAGCAGCCGCGGTTTGCGGGACAGCGCCATGGCGATGAGCACGCGTTGGCGCTGACCACCGGAGAGCTCGTGCGGGTAGCTGCGCATGGTGCGCTCGGGGGTGAGTCCGACCAGGTCCAGGAGTTCGGCCGGGCTCTGGTCACCGCCCCGGCTGGTGAGCTGGCGCAGCTGGGTGCCGACCAGGACCGAGGGGTTCAGGGACGACATGGCGTCCTGGTAGACCATCGCCAGCTCGGGTCCGGAGTGGGCGCGCCGTTCCTTCGGGGTGAGGGACAGCAGGTCCTTGCCGTCGTAGAGGATCTCGCCCTCCACCTTGGCCTGACGGGGCAGGAGACCCATCAGGGCGAGGCTGGTGAGGCTCTTGCCGCAGCCGGACTCACCGACCACGCCGAGGGTCTCTCCGGCGCGGACGTCGAAGGATAGCCCGTCGACCACGGACACGTCGCCGTGGCTGCCGGGGAACCCGATGCGCAGGTCGCGCACGGACAGCAGGGCGGGCGCGTCCTCGGCGACCGGAGGTACGGCGTCCTCACGTTCCCGAACGGCCGTGGCGAGACGGGCCAGGACCTCGGCGCGGTCGTCGTCCTCGGCCGCGATGTCGGCGGTGGCGGAGTCGGTGTCGCCGCCCCCGCTGCGCACCGCGCTCTTGGGCGCGGCCCAGGCGTCGGTGAGTCCCTCGGAGAGGATGTTGAGGGCGAGCACCGTGAGCAGGATGGCCAGGCCGGGGAAGAAGGTGGCCCACCATCCGCCGGACAGCAGGAGTTGACGTCCGTAGGAGATGACGTTGCCCCAGCTGGGCAGCGGGTCCTGGATGCCGGCGCCGATGAAGGCCAGGCTGGCCTCGTAGACGATCGCGTCGGCCACCAGGATGGCCGCGAACACCATGACCGGCGCCGCGCAGTTGATCGCGACGTGCTTGATCAGCACGTAGTGGCGACGGGCACCGATCAGGCGTTCCGCCGCGACGTAGTCCTCCCCGTACTGGGTCAGGACGTTGGCGCGCACGACCCTGGCCAGTGAGGGCACGTAGATCACCGCGATGGCGGCGATGAGGACGGGGATTCCGCTGCCGAAGACCGCGACCAGCACGGCGGCCAGGGCGATCCCGGGGAACGCCATGAGCACGTCCAGCACCCGCATGATCGTCTCGTCGATGATGCGGTGGGAGGTGGCGGCGATACCGCCGAGGATCCCGCCCACGAACAGGGCCAGCAAGGTGGCCCCGATACCGATCAGCAGCGAGTAGCGCGCCCCGTGCACGACCCGGGAGAAGACGTCGCGTCCGGCCCGGTCGGTACCGAACCAGTGTTCGGGTCCGGGCGGCTGTGCCGGGGCGCCCGTGGCCAGCGGGTTCTGGGCGAAGAAGGGCGCGGCGATCGCGATGACGCAGATCGCCAGCATGACCACGAGGGAGATCCTCGCGGCGAGGGACAGGCGGCGTTTCCTGGAGGGCTTGGAGAGCCCGGTCAGGCGGTCCGCGAGTCGAGGGCGCACGTGATCACACCTCTCGGATCCGTGGGTTGACGACGACGTAGAGCAGGTCGATCACGAGGTTGACGACCAGGAGTGAGACGGCGACCGTGAGCACGGCGCCCTGGACGAGGGCGACGTCGGCGTTGGTCACACCGGTGAGCAGGAGCTGACCCATGCCGGGCAGGTCGAAGATGGTCTCGATGACCACCGCGCCACCGAGGGCGTAGCCGAACCGCCACCCGAGCACCGTCAACGGCGTGATCAGTGCGTTGCGCAGGGCGCTGCGCAGTACGAGCCACCGGGGCAGCCCGTTTCCGATCGCGGTGCGGACGTAGTCGCGGTCGAGTTCCTCCACCATCGAGGTGCGCACCAGCCGGGAGAGCTGTGCGCCGATGGGGATCGCCACCGCGATGGTCGGCAGGGTCATGGTCATGACCCAACCGGAGAAGGAGTCGGCCGGAGCGGTGTAACCACCGGTGGGCAGGAGCCCGAGCCCGAGGGAGAACTGCTGGATGAGCAGGATCGCCAGCCAGAACGGCGGGAGCGCCACACAGGCGATGGACACGATCCGGGTGACCTGGTCGGGCCAACGGTCCCGCCACAGGGCACCGGTGAGCCCCATGAACAGGGCGAACAGGATGGCGCCGCCCATACCCGTCATGGTGAGTTCCAGGGTGAGCGGGAAGGCCTCCCCGATCCGGTCGACCACCGGGGTGGCCGGCGGTGCGGTCATTCCCAGGTCGCCTTGGAGCAGGTCCCCGAGGAAGTCGATGTAACGGACGGGCAGTGGCTGGTCGAGTCCGTGTTCCGCGGCGTAGGCGGCACGGGCCTCCTCGCTGGCGCCCACGCCCAAGGCGTTGTAGGCGGGGTCGTTCGGTGAGAACTGAAGGATCACGAAGACCAGCAGGGAGACGCCCAGGAGCATCACCGGTAGGACCAGTGCTCTGCGCAGGGCGAGGCGCATGAAGACGCGCATCGGGGTTTCTCTCTTCGTGGAGCGGGCGGGGACCGGACCCCATCGGGCGGATCCGGCCCCGAGGTCGAGGTCAGGCCGGGCCGACGTCCAGGAAGGACAAGCCGGTGGTGTTGATCGGCCGGAACCCTTCCAGCGCGTCGTCGTTCCAAGCGGTGATCAGCTTGCGGTGCAGGATCGGGTAGAGGGGGGCCTCGTCGGCGATGAGGTCGATCGCCTCCGCCCAGAGTTCGGCTCGCCCTTCCTCGTCGTCGGTCCGGACGGCCTCGTCGAGGAGTTCGAGGACCTTGTCGGCCTCCTCGGTGTCGGACCAGTTGTAGTAGTTCGTGGGCCACTGACCGTCGAAGAACCAGCGCAGCAGCAGGTCGACGTCGTTACCGAAGACGGACGGGTCACCGGGGGCGACCATGGCGCGGAACTTGCCGCTCTCGACCTTGTTCGCGTACTGACCGCCCGACTCACCGATGTCGAGGGTGGTGGTGACGCCCACCGCGTCCCAGCTCTCCTTGATGAGCGGAACCACGTCCTTGACCCAGCCGGCGTTGGTGGCGACGAGATCGATCTGCAGTCCTTCGACACCCGCCTCCTCCAGCAGTTCCCGCGCCCGGTCGGGGTCGTGCCGGTAGACCGTGCCGGCCTCCCGGTGGTCGGGGTGCGACTCGGGCAGGAATCCGGTGGCCGCCGCGGCACCGCCCAGCATCGCGGTCTCCACGATCTTTTCGTGGTCGATGGCGTAGTGCAGGGCCTGTCGGACCCGCTTGTCGTCGAAGGGCTTCTCCGCGCAGTTGAACATGAGGAACAGCAGGCCGAACGACTGCTCCTGCTCGACGGTCGAGGCGGTTTCCAACGCTTCGGCGTCGAGGTAGGGCACGTCCTCGATCACGCTGACCCGGCCGGACTGGAGGGCGGTGACGCGGGCGCTGGGGTCGTCCAGCAGCATCCACACCATCTCGTCGGCGAGCGCCTCGCGCGGGCCGTTGTAGGCCTCCCAACGCTCGAAGGTGATGTTGTCCGCGGCGGTGGCCGACACCAGCTTGTAGGGGCCGGAGCCGACGGGCGCCGAGTCGAACCCCTGCTGGTCCTCCTCGACCAGGGCCTTGGGCACGATCTTGATGATGCCGAGTCGTTCGACCGCGAGCGCGAAGGGGTGTTCGAGGACGATCTCCACCGTGTCCTCATCGACCTCCCTCACCTCCTCGATGAAGGAGATGAACTGCGCCATCAGCGAGTTGTTGTCGGGGTCGAGCACCCGCTCGAAGCTGTAGACCACGTCCTCGGCCGTGACGGGGTCTCCGTTGTGGAACACCGCCTCCTCGCGGAGGGTGACGCGCAGGGTCGTGTCGTCGACCTGTTCGGGGGTGTCGGCGGCGAGCGCGTTGTAGGGCTCTCGGGTCACCGGGTCCAGGTCGACCAGGGCCTCGAAGACGTGCAGGTTGGCGGCCTGGGGCAGGGCCCCGGTCGCGGTCATGGGGTCGAAACCGGTGGAAAGCGTGTAGGACAGACCGGCCTCGATGCGGTTCGAGGAGCCCCCTCCTCCCCCCGAGGAAGCCCCGCAGGCGCTGAGCGATCCGGCCAGGGCAGCGGCGGTGCCTGTGGCACCGACGAACTGGAGGAAACGCCGACGCTCCATGGCGCCGGGGTCGAAGTGGAACACGATCACTCCTTGTCGGGGGGATGGGCAAGACCTCAGGGGAAGGCATATGACGTCTGATGTCCGATGCCTGTAGGGTGTGACTCTAAGCACCAAACAGGAAAGGGGTCAATACGTTGACCGAGGAATTGACCAAGCCGGCCCCGCGGAGCACTCTGCGCGGTCATGAGGTAACGGAGCAGATCAAGAACTTCATCCTCGGCAACGGCCTGACCCCGGGCGACCCGCTGCCCACCGAGACCGAGCTGTGCTCCGAGCTCGGGGCGAGCCGCTCCAGCGTCCGCGAGGCGATAAAACGCCTCAGCGCCCTGGACATAGTCGAGGTCCGGCACGGGCACGGGACCTACGTGGGACGGCTGTCCCTCAACTCCCTGGTCGAGAGCCTGACCTTCCGTGGCCGCCTGAGCAGCGGAGACGACCTCGCGACCCTCTACGAACTGGTCACCGTGCGCAAGGTCCTCGAACAGGGCCTGGGACGCGACATCGTCAACGGGTACGACGAGGAACAGCACCGGAGCCTTGGAGAACTGGTCACCGGGATGGAGGAGGCCGCCGAACGCGGCGAGAGCTTCGTGGAGGAGGACCGCGCCTTCCACCTGATGCTGCTGGCCCCCCTGAACAACCAGCTGGTCACCCAGCTCACCGGGGCCTTCTGGGACGTGCAGGCGGTCGTGGCCCCGCTGCTGCTCTCCACCGAGGAGGACGCCCGCGAGACCGCGGCCGCGCACCGCGCGATCATCGACGCCGCGCACCGAGGAGACCAGGCCGGGTTCGTGGCGGCGGTGGCCGACCACTACGCCCCGATCCTCCACCTCCTCGAAAAACCAGCTACGACAGGGGTTGACCCCGAGAACCCCGACGCTTAGCGTCCTAGAGGTCTGATGTCCGATGCCTCCGCCCCCTACGGAGGTATCCATGAGAAAGCACGCGAGTCCCGTCGTCATGGCTGTGGGCCTGGCCGTCACCACCGCCCTGGTGTCGCCCGCCGCAGCCGACGACGCCACCCCCGACCCCCGAACCACCGCCGCCGAACCGATCATCGAACGCGTCGACCTGGCCAGTGCCGGGGCCGGCGCCCACACCTGGCGCATCCCCGCCCTCGAAGTGCTCGAGGACGGCACGCTGGTCGCCGCCTACGACCGACGCAACGACAACGCCTCAGACCTGCCCGGCGACCTCGACCTCATGATCCGCCGCAGTCACGACAAGGGACGTACCTGGACCGAACCCCAGGTGGTCGTCGACTACGACGACGGCGTCGGAGCGGGCGACCCCAGCCTGCTCCTGGACCGCGAGACCGGCCGCCTGTTCATGTTCCACGCCCACGGACCCGCCGGGGTCGGGTTCTTCAACTCCTCCGACGGCAACTCCAACGACAGCCAGGACATCCTCCACACCGACTACTCCTACTCCGACGACGGCGGACAGACCTGGAACACCAGGCGTATCACCGAGGACGTCAAGGATCCCTCCTGGTTCGGGATCTTCGCCTCGTCCGGCACCGGCATCCAACTCTCCGACGGTCGTCTGGTCCAGCAGTACGCCTACGACTCCGGTGACGGCATCTACGCCGTGAGCGTCTACAGCGACGACCACGGGGAGACCTGGCAGGCCGGGGAACCCGTGGGACCGGGCATGGACGAGAACAAGACCGTGGAGCTGGCCGACGGCCGCGTCATGCTCAACAGCCGCACCCCGGACGGCCCCTACCGTCTGGTCGCCTACTCCGAGGACGGCGGCCGGACCTACGGCGAACCGGTCCCCGACCACGACCTGATCGATCCCACCAACAACGGCGCCCTGATCCGCTACGACGCCGACGCCCAGGAGGGCACGGACCGGGCGCACAAGCTCCTGTTCACCAACACCGCGCACGAGAGCTCGCGGGAGAACCTGACCGTGCGCATGTCCTGCGACGACGGTGGAACCTGGCCGGTGGCCAAGGCCATCGATCCCGGCGCGGCCGCCTACTCCACGATCGTGCCCCTGGGCGACGACGAGTTCGGCGTCCTCTACGAGCGCGGGAACGTCGAGCACATCACGTTCGCCCGATTCAACTCCGCCTGGCTGGGCGAGGACTGCTAGGGAAGCGGAGCCTCACCCCGACCCGCCCCCGGGACCTTCGGGACCCGGGGGCGGGTCATCGTCGCCATCACCAGCAGGCCCAGGACCGAGGTGCCGAACAGCAGTACGGCCATGGGCACGGCGGTGGTCTCGTCCAGTCCCACCAGCGGCGCCACGACGGCGCCGATGAACATGGGCAGCGCGCCCAACAGCGAACCGGCGCTGCCCGCGCGGTTCTCCTGACCCTCCATCGCCAGGGCGAAGGAACCGGTGAGGACCATCCCCATACAGGTCATGTAGACGAAGATCGGCGCCACGAGCAGCGGCAACGGTCCCTGCAGGAGCGCGACGGCGAACACGACGGCGGTGGCCGCCACGGCGGTGACCACGGCCACGTACAGCAGGGACCGCTCACCGAAGCGTTCGCCGAGTCGGCCCACCGCGGCGCTGCCCAGGATGATCGCGATCCCGTTGATCCCGAACAGCACCCCGAACGCCTGCGGGGACACCCCGTACAGGTCCTGGTAGACGAACGGGGTCCCGGCCACGTAGGCGAAGCTACCGCCGTGCAGCAGACCGACGACCAGCGTGTACCCCAGATAACGGCGATCCCGCAGCAGGGCGCCCACCGTGCCCAGGCTCCCTCCCAAGGTGCCGGGGATACGTCGTTCGGTCGGCAGGGTCTCGGGCAGCCGCGCGGCCACCACCGCGACGATCACCACGCCCACCAGGGCCAACGTCCAGAAGATGGACCGCCAGTCGGTGAAGGGCAGCCACAGCACACCGCCTCCCAGGATCGGCGCCGCCATGGGGGCCACCGCGACGACCACCATGATCAGCGCGAAGAAGCGGGTGAGGGCGGGCCCGTCGAAGACGTCGCGCACGATCGCACGGGAGAGCACCACCCCGGCGCTCGCGGTGAAGCCCTGTAGGAACCGGCCCAGGACCAGCACCGTCGTGTTCGGTGCGAGCGCGCACAGGGCCGAGGCCAGGACGAACAGCGCGACGCACACCAGCAGCGGTCCGCGCCTGCCGCGGGCGTCGCTGACCGGACCGATCACCACCTGACCCGCGGAGAGCCCGACCAGACAGGTGGTGAGGCTCAGTTGGACCTGGGAGGCGCCGGCCCCCAGGTCCGCGGAGATCTCCGGAAACGCCGGAAGGTACATGTCGATGTTGAGCGGGCCCAACACAGTGAGCAGGGCGAGCAGGAGGGCCAACCCCAGGCGGGCACGACCGGTCGGGTTGCGGAGCATTCGCCAACCGTAACCGGACCGACCCGGGCGGGGCCCGGGCCGCTCCCTCGACCTGACACCGATCCGTCAGGTACGGGGATCCTGCGCCTGGACGGCGGTGATGGCGACGGTGTTGACGATGTCGCGCACGGTGGCCCCGCGGGAAAGATCGTTGACGGGTTTGCGCAGTCCCTGCAGGATCGGGCCGACGGCGACCGCCCCGGCGCTGCGCTGCACCCCCTTGTAGAGGGTGTTGCCGGTGTTGAGGTCGGGCACGACGAACACGGTGGCGTGCCCGGCGACCCGGCTATCGGGAAGTTTGGTGCGCGCCACGACGGGGTCGATCGCCGCGTCGTACTGGATGGGCCCCTCCAGTTCCAGGTCGGGGCGGGCCCGGCGGAGCAGTTCGGTGGCCTCCCGCACCTTCTCCACCTCGGCTCCGACCCCGGAGGCGCCCGTGGAGTAGGACAGCATCGCCACCCTCGGGTCGACCCCGAAGCGGGCCGCGGTGTCGGCCGATCCCGCGGCGATCTCTGCGAGCTGCTCGGCGGTGGGGTCGGGCACCACGGCGCAGTCGCCGTAGACCAGCACCCGGTCGGCCAGACACATGAAGAACACGCTGGAGACCAGGCCCGACCGCAGGATCTCGAATGAGGGCCGAATGGTCTGGGCGGTGGTGTGCCGCGCACCGGAGACCATTCCGTCGGCCAGTCCGCAGTGCACCATCAGGGTGCCGAAGTAGGACACCTCCGTGACGGTGTCCCCGGCCAACCCCACCGTGACGCCCCTGTGCGCGCGCAACGAGGCGTACTCCTGGGCGAAGCGTTCCCGAAGTTCGGAGTGTTCGGGGTCGATGATGTCGACCCCGGTCAGGTCCACGCCCAGCTCACCGGCTCGCGCCTTGATCTTGCGCGCGGGGCCGAGGAGGGTCAGGTCGGCGACCTTGCGGCGCAGCAGTAGGTCGGCGGCGCGCAACACCCGTTCGTCTGTGCCCTCGGGCAGGACGACGTGTCGGCGATCGGCGCGGGCGCGCTCCAGGAGCGTGTGCTCGAACATGAGCGGGGTGACGGACTCACTGCGACTCACCCGCAACCGGGCCAGGAGTTCGGGGCCGTCGACCGCGGAACCGAAGGCGGCCACCGCCGACTCCACCTTCTTGTCAGGGAGCGGGGTCAGGCCGCCCCGGACCGTGGAGAGTCGGGTGGCGGCGGTGTAGGTGTCCAGCGACGTGACGAGGACGGGCAGGCGCACGTTCATTCCGGTGAGCAGCCGCCACACGGGTTCGGGCATCTCGGTGTCGCCGGTGAGCAGCACCCCGGCCAGGGAGGGGAAGTCCGGTGAGGAGTGCGCGGCGACCAGGGCGGGCAGGAGGGAGCCCGCGCGATCGGCGGAGAGCAGGACGAGCCGGTCGGCCCTCAGCCGGTCCAGGAGTCCGGGCAGGGACATCGTGGCGATCTCCAGCCCCGAGGTCTCGCGGTTCAGCCGGGCGGCCTCGCCGAACAGCGACCTGCCGTCGCAGGCGTCCTGCAGATCACGGACGGTGGGCGCGCGGAGCCCTGGCACGTCGGGCAGGACGTAGGCGGTCCCCTCAAGGTGCTCGCGCAGTTCCGCGACCCTGTCGGGAGCCACCCCGTCGACCACGGTGGTGAGCCGGGTGGCGTGTTCCCGGGCGAGTTCGGCGTGCACCACGGCGATCTCACTGCGTAAACCGGAGACGTCCCGGCCCTCCCCCGCCACCATCAGCAGAACGGGGACGCCGAGGTTGGCGGCGACCCGGGCGTTGAACGCGAACTCGGTGGGGGCGCCGACGTCGGTGTAGTCGGTGCCGACGACCACGACGGCGCTGCGCCGCGCGGCCAGCTTCAGGTAGGCGGCGACGATCTCCGACATCGCCTCCTCCGGATCGGAGTGCACGCGCCGGTAGGTGACACCCACGCAGTCCTCGTAGGGGTCGTTGATCTCGTACCGGCGGCGCAGCGTCTCCACCAACGGGTCACGCCCGTCCTCGGCGACGATGGGCCGGAACACACCGATGGTGTCCACCGTCCCCGCGAGTAGTTCGGTCAGGCCCAGCGCGACGGTCCTCTTGTCGCTCTCGGCGTCGCTGGAGGCGATGTAGACCCCGGTCATCGAAACCCCAATCTGTTCGGGGGCGGATGGATCGGTGGGTGTCTTCGAGGGCGCGGATCAAAAGAGCACGGACATGACCTCACCGACCTGGCGGAACCCGACCCTGCTGTAGGTGGCGCGGGCCGGGGTGTTGAAGTCGTTCACGTACAGGGTCACGCGGGGCGCGATCTCGGCGAGGGCGTAGTTCACCACCGCGGCCATCCCGGCCCTGGAGTATCCCCGACCGCGCAGCTCCGGGTGCACCCACACACCCTGCACCTGGCAGGCGTGGGGGGTGACGGCGCCGATCTCGGCCTTGAAAACGACCCGACCGTCCTCGATGCGGGCGAAGGCACGGCCGGTGCGGACGAGTTCCTCGACCCTGGCCCGGTAGAGCGCTCCTCCGTCACCGGAGTCCGGCGGGACGCCGACCTCCTCGGTGAACATGGCGACACAGGCCGGCACCAGGGTGTTGATCTCGCTGACCCGGACACGGCGCACCAACGGGTCGGCGGGCACCGCCGGTGGCCCGTCGATCTCCAGGACGGGTTGACTGGCACGGATCGTTCGGGCGGGCCCCCATGCGGGGGTGACCTGCTGCCAGAAGTCGCTGACCGCCTCCACCGGGCCGACGATCGACGAGCAACGGCGGCCGCGCCAACGGGCGTGGTCGGCGAAACTGCGAACGGCGGCCGGCCCGGCGTTGACCGGGACCAGGTTGGCGCCCGAGTAGCAGAGCGCGGTCAACCTGCCCCGCTCGACGTGTCCCCACACCTCGGCGCCGCCGACACCCGCGATCCCGGTGGTCAGCAGGCGTGAGGCGACGAAGACGTTGCCGACGGGGTCGGTGTCCAAGAGCGTTCGGACGGCCTCCCGGTCGCGTTCGCCCAGAATTCGAACCGGTGAGGTCCGCAGCATCGCATCTCCCCCATATCCCCGGTGACCGGGAACGGTCACCGGGCCAAAGACGAATTCGCGCCGATTCCAGCCTATTCGACCGTTACCGCGGACTCACCCGGGTACTCCAAACCGATGGGACCCAATCGGTCCACGGGCGTGTGGGGCGCGGACTGGGTGCTGCGCGGTTCGGGTTCCGGGCGTGCGTCGCAGGTCAGGTCGGGGCCCTCGGCACCACGTTCGGGCAGGACGCCCTCGCGCAGGTAGTCGACGACCGCCTCGTCCACGCAGGCGTTACCGGTGAGGGCGACCCCGTGGGTGATACCGCCGTCCTCGATCACCAGGGAGGATCCGGGCAGCCGCTCGCGCAGGGAATGCGCCCCCTCCACCGAGGTGGCGCCGTCGTCGGTGGCGTGCACGAGGAGCACGTCACCGTCGTAGGCGGGGTGTTCGTAGGGCCCGTCGCCGACCTGGAACCAGGGGGCGGACTCCCCTCCCCACGTGGCGCACGGCGCGTTGTACCAGATGTTGTGCCAGCCCATGAAGGGCGCGTCCTCATGCACCCGCCGGGCGTCGGCGTTCCAGGTCTTCCAGTCCTTGGGCCATTCGGCGTCGGTGCACTGGACTGCGAGGTAGCCGCCGTACCCGGGGTCGCTCCCGGCGTCGTCGCCGTAGTTCTCGTGCAACTCCACCAGGGGGGCGGAGTCGCCGTCCCGGATCTGCGCGGACAGGGCGGAGGCGACCGCCGGCCAGGTGCCGCCGCTGTAGGCGACGACGATGACGGCGCCCTCCAGCTCGGTCGGGCCGACCGTGTCCTCGGCGGGTTCCTCTCCCAGTCGGGAGCGCAGGTCGTAGTAGGCGTCGGCGACCGCGTCGCCGTCGGCGCCCAGTCCGTAGGTGTCGTCGTGGCGGGCCACCCAGTCGAAGAAGTTGTGGGCGGCGCGGTCCAAGGCCCGGCTCTGCGCCAGGTTGCTCTCGTACCAGGGGCTGTCCGGATCGACGACGCTGTCCAGGACGACGGCGCGGACGCTGTCGGGGTAGAGCGAGCTGTAGACGGTACCGAGGTAACTGCCGTAGGAGTAGCCCAGGTAGTCGACCTGGTCCCGCCCCAGGGCGACGCGCATGGCGTCCATGTCGTGGGCGGTGTCCTCGGTGCGCATGTGGTCCAGGAGGGGGCCGGCGTCCTTCGCGCAGGCGTCGGCGTAGGCCTCGGCGTCGGCGCGCAGGGCCTGCTCCTCCTCCGCGTCGGCCGGGACGGTGTCCTTGCGGACCGGGGTGAAGAAGTCGGGGTCGCAGGTGATTCCGGGGGTGGAGGCGCCCATGCCGCGCGGGTCGAAGGCGACCACGTCGTAGGTCTCTCGGAGTTCCTCGGGCATGCGCAGGTGGGTGTGCGAGGCCCACTGGCGGCCGGCACTGCCGGGGCCGCCCGGGTTGACCAGCATGGTGTGTTCGGCGGTGCCGGTGGCGGGCACGCGGGAGAGCGCGATCTCCACGGTCTCGGCGACGGCGTGGGCGACGCCGGGTTCGTGGACCATCGGGACGGTGAGGGTGGCGCATTCGAGGTTCTCGTCCTCGACGGGGTCGAGGTCCTCGCACGGTTCCCAGTTCAGGGTCGTTTCGGGGACGGGGGCCTGGGGCGCGATGGGTGTGGTGGCCTGGGCGGGGGACAGCGCGGTCAGTGAGGCCAAAAGCACGCCGCCACCACAGTAGGCGACCCATCGTGTGCCCGTTCGTACCCGCACCCGTCCACCCCTCACCATCCCGTTCGAACCTTCCAACGCATTCTCTCCATTACCGAGCGTGACATCAGGAAGCGACACGGACCCCACCCGGGTACGCCGACGGTAAGATGTGCCCTGGTCGTTTCAGATGGTGACAAAGGGGCGCAATGCGGCTTGATCGTGTCGATGAGCGGATCATCGCGATACTCGGCGCGGACGCACGGATGAGCTTCGCCGAGATCGGCGGAGAGGTCGGTCTCAGCCCTTCCGCCGTCAAACGCCGGGTGGACCGGCTGGTCGAGTCGGGTGCCGTGCGCGGCTTCACGGTCGTGGTCGAACCGCAGGCGATCGGGTGGACCACCGAGGCGTTCATCGAGTTGTACTGCCGCGCCCGCACCTCCCCCACCGAGATCCGCAAGGGCCTGACCGGCTACGCCGAGATCACCTCGGCGTGCACCGTCACCGGCGATGCCGACGCCCTGGTCCAGGTCCGCGCCCGCGACACCCACCACCTGGAAGAGGTCATCGAGCGCATCGGCGCCGAGCCCTTCGTGGTGCGCACCAAGAGCACCCTGGTGCTGTCCCGACTGGTCGACCGGCCCATCCTCGCCGGCGCCGCCGACCAGGCCTAGAAAAGGCCCCTGTTCCCCTCCAGGGAGTCGATCCACCGCAGGTGTTCCGGGGCCCTCTTTCGTCGGATGGATTCGTGGGTCAGTCCTCGGACAGGACGACGGGGACCAGCTCGTCGAACAGGTCACCCGGGCCCGGGTTGGTGGGGTCGGCGGCGCCGCCGAGGTGGTGCATGACGCCCCACACGGCGTTCAGGGCGGTCTGAACGGCGCCCTCGGCCCAACCCGCGGTCCAGGAGATGTCGTCCCCGGCCAGGAACAGGCCGCGGTGGCGCTCCTCCAGGTCGTCCTGGCGGAAGTGGGTGAACAAACGCCGCTGGTACCGGTAGTGGCCGGGCAGGTTCGCCTTGAACGCGCCCATGAAGTAGGGCTCGTCCTCCCAGGAGATCGTGACGGGATCGCCGGTGATGTGCGAGCGGATGTCCACACCCGGGTAGATCTTGCCCAGCGAGGCCAGCATGACCTCCAGACGCTCGTTGGCCGACAGCGGCAACCACTTGAGCGAGTCGTCGCACCAGGTGTACGACATGCAGATCGCGGCGGGCCCCTCTGGGTCCTCGCCCTCCAGCAGGTAGGTGCCGCGGGTCATCCGGTCGGTGAGCGTCATGCTCATGACGTCCCGGCCGGTCTCGGGATCCTTGTCCCGCCAAAAGGCGCGGTCCACCGGAACGAACAGCTTCGAGGACTCCATGTAGTGGGTCCGTTCGAGGGCGTTCCAGTGGTCGATGGGCAGCAGGTCCTCGTCACAGTCGACCTTGGACAACAGCGCCCAGGACTGCGCGGTGAAGACCGCCGCCGGGTAGGTACGGGTGGAACCGGAGGCGTCGGTGACGGTGATGTTGCCGCCGGGACGTCCCTTGACGGCCGTGCGACGCAACGCCGTCACCGCCGGGAGCGGACCGGCCTCGTGCAGCGAGGCCAGGGAGGTGCCCGTCGCCCAGTGCACGAGCTTGTCCGGGGCGTCCTCCCACAGGCGTCGCGGCAGTCGGTCGACCCCGCCGACGATGCTCATGTGGTCGTCGTCCGCGCCGGTGTAGGTGACCCGCAGGATCTCCAGGATGGAGTTGGGGAAGTCGGTGTCCCAGCCCCCGGTGCCAAAGCCCACCTGCCCGAAGATCTCCCGCTTGCGGAACGAGGAGAACCCCGGGGCACGGCACAGGAACCCGTAGAAGGTCTGGTCGTCCAGCTTCTCGACGAGCCGGTTCCAGATCTCCTTTTGGGTGGCGACGTCGCGCTCGCGGATCGCCCTCTGCATGCGGCTGTGGTCGACACTTTCCAGGGTCTGGTCCCAGGCCCGGGCGACCTCGCGGTAGACCTCGGGCAGGTCGTCCAGCCCGGTGGCGTAGTGCGTCCTGCCCTTGAGGTCGACGACGGTGCTCGGGGTGGCCGGCGAGAGCGGGTTCGGGAAGGCGGTGGTGTTCAGTCCCACGCGATTGACGTAGTGCCAGAACGCGGTGGAGGACGGCGGGAACCGCATGGCGCCCATCTCGGCCACCACGTCGTCGGGGGCACCGGGCAGGCGTTCGGTGCGCAGACGGCCACCGATCCGGTCGGCCTCGTAGACCACCGGCTTCAGGCCCATCCTCATGAGCTCGTAGGCGGTGACGATGCCGGAGAGCCCGCCGCCGATCACGGCGACCTCGGTGCCGTGGTGCTCGGCGGGTACCTGGCCCAGCCCCGCGGGGTGCTCCAGGTAGGAGTCGTAGGCGAACGGGAAGTCGGGCCCGCACATGTTCAGGGGCCGCTCACCCTGCGGGACGGCACCGGCGGACGTGGGCACGGCGGAGGTCATGAAGGCCCTCCTTCTCTGGGGCTGGGGCGATGATGCGACGGTGGGTTCAGCGGCCGTACAGGTCGGTACGGCGATCGCGCAGGTAGAACTGCTCGGCGCGCACGGTCTCGACGGCGGTCGGCTCGACGTCGCCGACCAGCAGTTCCTCGGTGGGGCCGGCCCGCAACAGCTCGGCGCCGTCCGGGCCGACCAGGGTGCTCAGCCCGACGTAGTCGAGCCCACCCTCGGCGTCGCAGCGGTTCACGTAGGCCAGGTGGATCTGGTTCTCCATGGCCCGGGCCGGCACCAGGAGGGTGGCGACCGAGGTGGTGGGCGCCATCAGGGCGGTCGGCACGATCAGGAGGGTCGTACCGGCCATCGCGTGGGCCCGCACGATCTCGGGGAACTCCACGTCGTAGCAGACGATGAACCCGAGCCGGTGGCCGTCGAGGTCGGCCTGGACGACGAGTTCCTCGCCCGGGTCGAACAGGTTCCGGTCCAGGTCACCGAACAGGTGCGTCTTGCGGTAGAGCGCGCGGGAGACACCGTCGGTGTCCACGAGCCGCACCGCGTTGTACACCCGACCGTCGGCGAGTTCGGCGAAGCCGTAGACCACGGCCACCCCGGTGTCGCCGGCGATCCGCGCCACCGCCTCGAAGAGCCGGCCGTCGGCGGGTTCGGCCAGTTCCCGAACCCTCTCACCGATGTTGTAGCCGGTCAGGGACATCTCCGGGGTCACGAGGAGGGTGGCGCCCTCCGCCGCGGCTGCACGGGCGCTCTCGTGGAGCCGGGTGAGGGCGGAGTCGGTGTCGCCGCTGCGTCCGGTGCCCTGGTCCAAGGCCACGCGCAGTGGGTTCGGCATCGTCCGTCCTTCCTGGTGGGTCGTCTGCGGGCCGCGTCCACTCTAGGCGCAGGAAGGCATCGGATCCGTGCGCCGAAACGACGCCCTGTTGCGAGTTGTGCCGCTTCGGCGACGGATCATTGCGCAAACGGGCCGATCAGGCGCCGGCTTCGACCGTCTCCTCCCTCTCCAGCTCCGAGCGGCGCATGCTGTAGCCGAAGTAGATCGCCAGTCCCAGCACCAACCAGGCACCGAAGGCGATCCACACGCTCAGCGACATGCTGAACATCAGGTAGGCGCAGGCCAGGACGCCCAGGACCGGGGTCACCGGGGCGCCGGGCATCCGGAAGGCACGCTTGAGGTCGGGGCGGTTCCGGCGCAGCACCAGGACGGCCACGTTGACCAGGGCGAAGGCGAACAGCGTGCCGATGGCGGTCGCGTCGGCGAGCGGACCCAGCGGGATGAGCGCGGCCAGCAACGCGATGAGCACCGAGGTGATGACGGTGTTGGCGCGCGGGGTGCCCTTGGCGTCGACCTTGGAGAAGGCCTTGGGGATCAGTCCGTCGCGCGACATCGCGTAGAGGATGCGGGTCTGGCTGTACAGGACCACCAGCACGACGCTGGCCAGGGCCAGGACGGCGCCGGCGGCGAAGATGACCGCCCAGATCGGGGTGCCGGTGACGACGGTGAGGATGCCGGCGAGCGAGGTCCGTCCCTCGACGAACCCGGTCCAGTTGATGGCGCCCACGGCGCTGAACGCCACCAGGCAGTAGATCGCGGTGACCACGATCATCGAGAACATGATGGCGCGGGGCAGGTCGCGCTGGGGATTCTTGGCCTCCTCGCTGGCGGTGGAGGCGGAGTCGAAGCCGATGTAGGAGAAGAACAGGGTGGCGCCCGCGGCGGAGACTCCGGCCATTCCCATGGGCATGAAGGGGGCGAAGTTGCCGTCCTGGACCGCGGTGACGGCGATGGCCACGAACATGACCAGCACGGCCACCTTGACGGCGACCATGACGGCGTTGGCGCGGGTGCTCTCCCTGACCCCGGCCAGCAGGGCGAACATCGACAGCAGCACCACGATGGCGGCGGGCAGGTTGATCAGTCCGCCTTCGAGGGGGCCGACCAGGAACGCCTCGGGCATCGACAGCCCCGTGGTCAGCCGAAGCAGTTCGTCGATGTACTGCCCCCATCCGACGCCGACGGCGGCCACCGAGACCCCGTAGGTGAGCATGAGGCACCAGCCGCACACCCAGGCCATGAACTCGCCCATGGTGGCGTAGGAGTACGAGTAGGCGGAGCCGGACGCCGGGATCATTCCGGCCATCTCCGCGTAGGCCAGGGCGGAGAAGAGCGCGGTGACGCCGGCCAGGACGAACGACAGGACGACGGCGGGACCGGCGATCGGGACGGCCTCACCCAGGACGACGAAGATGCCCGTGCCCAGGGTGGCGCCGATGCCGATCATGGACAGCTGCCAAAAGCCCATCGTTCGGTGCAGTCCGTGCCCGCTCTCGGTCTCGGCCACCAACTTCTCGACCGGTTTGCGTCTGGACAGACGCCGACCCAGCGTGGGCACGCCCGCGCCCACCCGCGCGGGTGTCTTCTGCTCCACCACGAATTGTCTCCTAGCTGTTCAGCGGGGTAGGCACGGTGGGGGTCTCCCGAAATGTGCCCTAGGCAACGTTAATGGTGTTGCCTGAGTAACATGACCCACATTCATTGCGTTTGTCGGGTTCTCGCGTGGTATTCGTGCGCGTTGGGACAAAAAAACGCACCATGACGTGAGGCACACCACACGAACCGACGCGCCGACCCCGCGCACGCGAAAGGGGGAGCACGGTGCTCGACCGCGCTCCCCCTTTCGCGAAGCACTCGGAGAGGATGTGGCGTCAGCCCACGGACACGCTGGGCTCGCCCTCGACGCCGCTCTCGCCCATCTCCTCGGCGATGCGCATGGCCTCCTCGATGAGCGTCTCCACGATCTGGGACTCGGGGACGGTCTTGATGACCTCGCCCTTGACGAAGATCTGGCCCTTGCCGTTGCCGGAGGCCACCCCCAGGTCGGCGTCGCGCGCCTCACCCGGACCGTTGACGACGCAGCCCATGACGGCCACGCGCAGCGGCACGTCCATGCCCTCCAGGCCCGCGGTGACCTCCTCCGCGAGCGTGTACACGTCCACCTGGGCTCGGCCACAGCTCGGGCAGGAGACGATCTCCAGGCCGCGCTCGCGCAGACCCAGCGACTCCAGGATCTGGTTGCCGACCTTGACCTCCTCGGCCGGCGGCGCGGACAGGGACACGCGGATGGTGTCGCCGATGCCCTCAGAGAGCAGCGCGCCGAAGGCCACCGATGACTTGATGGTGCCTTGGAAGGCCGGACCGGCCTCGGTGACACCCAGGTGCAGCGGGTAGTCGCAGGCCTCCGACAGCAGACGGTAGGCGTTGACCATCACGACCGGGTCGTTGTGCTTGACCGAGATCTTGATGTCACGGAAACCGTGCTCCTCGAACAGGGAGCAGATCGG
>NZ_DYZD01000277.1 GCF_020741345.1 Nocardiopsis listeri | reverse complement strand
GTGGAGAAGACCATTCGTCTGCGCATGTCACCTCACGTCCGTCCGACCCTGGAGAGGGCGACCGAGGAGCGTGTCGAACCCAAGACCCCGTTAGTCTCGTTCGAATCGGAAGCCGACGCCCCTGACGGTCGTGATGTAGGACGGTTGGTTGGCGTCGTCGCCGAGTTTGCGGCGCAGCCACGAAATGTGCATGTCGAGGGTCTTGGTCGACCCCCACCAGTTCGTGTCCCACACCTCACGCATTATCTGTTCCCTGGTCACCACCTTGCCGGCATCACGGACCAGGACGCGAAGCAGGTCGAATTCCTTGGTGGTGAGCTGGAGTTCGCGGTCGCCGAGCCAGGCGCGACGGGAGTCGTTGTCGATGCGGACTCCGTGCACGACGGGCACCTCGGCGCCACCACGGCGCAGTAGGGCCCGCACGCGTGCGAGAAGTTCGGCGAGTCGGAAGGGTTTGGTGACGTAGTCGTCGGCCCCGGCGTCGAGTCCGACGACGGTGTCGACTTCGTCGGCTCGGGCGGTCAGGATCAGGATGGGCGTTCCATGGCCTTCGGCGCGGAGCCGACGTGCCACCTCGAGGCCGTCCATTTCGGGCAGACCGAGATCCAGGACCATGAGGTCGATGTCTCCGGCACGGGCGCGGTCGAGTGTCTCAACGCCGTTGACGGTCACGTCCACCGTATAGCCCTCGCGACGAAGTGCGCGGGCGAGAGGCTCGGAGATCGAGACATCGTCTTCGGCCAGCAAAACGCAGGTCATGGTGCCGATCGTAGGACCAGGGTGGCGCATTTCCCTATTATGCGCGCCGGATGCCCCAAGGTTGGTTGAAAATACGCTAATCACATAACGGTCAAATAGGGCAAGTGGCCATCGCTGGCCTTTTCTTTGCACGTTCTTGGTGAAACTGGGAAGGTTGTCCTGGAGGGTGCGAAGCCGCCCCTTCATGCTTTCACGAACACAGAGGAGTCCGGTAGTGAACCCCCACCCCGATTCCCCCCAAGGTGGGGAGAATTTCCCATACCCAGGGCAATTCGGTTCGCAAAGGTCTTGGGCGGGGCCGCCACCCCCGCAGGGGCCGCAACCGCCTCCGAGGGGACCCCGGGGGCGGTACGGGGGTGGTCTGCTGGCGGTGCTCACCGTCATGGCGATCCTGGCCGGGGCCTCGACCTTGGGCGGCACGTTCGTGCTCGTGGGCGTGTTCACCGACCGGATCGCCGTCGACGACGCACCCGAGTCCGCCCCGACCGCGGCGGAGAGCGACCCGGAACCCTCGGCCACGCCCACCTTCGAACCGAGCCCCACCCCGGAACCCACCGAGGCGCCGACGGAAGAGCCCTCCGACGGTGCGGACGCCGCGCTCTGGGACATGACGGCCGAGGAGGTGGTGACGGAACTGCGGGAAGAGCACGATGACCTCACCGACGGACTGGACGTCAGCGACGAGCTGTGCGCCTCCGAGGAGGAGGACGATCTCTTCGCCTGCACCATGGCGGTGGAGACCAACCTCGTGCGGGTCATCTCCTACGACAACTCCCTCATCGCCACCACCGTCGTCCTGGGACTGCAGAACCAGGAGGACTCCGAGGGCGCCGACATGGCGGTGGACTTCCGCAGCGCCTGCCACATCGTGCTCATCTGGTTCGAGCGCGGCGGCATGGAGGAGTCCGATCGCGGAGCGATGACCGACGACGTCGAGGACATCGTCGGCTGCTGACGGCGACACACTCGTGTCCATCTGCGACCGAGTCGACACCTTCGGTGACAATGGGTCCGCGGTGGCGGTCGCCGGGTCCCGCGGATCGGGCCCCACCGGGCACATCCGCGCGGGCCCGGCGGTTCCGGGGCCGGGACACGAGGAGCGATCGATGGCACGGCGAACCACCTGGTGGCCGGGACGGACCGGAGCGGTGGCGTTGGTGTTGACCACGGCGCTCACCCTGGTGGCGGCCCCCGTCAACGCCACCACGGGGAAACCCCGGGAGGTCGGGCACGAGGTGTCGGACGAACGCGCGTCCGCCCCCTCGAAGCTTCGGAACGTCCACTCGCACCGCCACCACTACTCCACCTGGCGTGACGCGCACAGTTATCGGTCGCCGGACAACCGCTACCCGTCGGGCGGACTGCTGTGGGCCGGTCGGCACGCCTTCTTCTGCCAGACCGAGGGGCAGGCCCACTCCGACGGCGAGGGCGGCTACTCGACCTGGTGGGCGCTGACCGACGACCAGACCGGCAACCGGGACGTCTACGTCAGTGTCACAGCCTTCCGGATCGCCGAGCCGTGGCGTCCCATCGAAGGCCTGCCCCGCTGCTGAACCCGTCGGCGCGCCACACGCGACCACGACGGGGCGCGGCCCGCCCGGAACGTGTTCCGAGCGGGCCGCGCCCCGTCATGACGGGAAGGGTCAGGCGTCCATCCCCCCGGCGTCCGGGGTCGTGGCGCGCTTACGGCTGAAGTAGAGCGCACCGGCACCGGCGCCCACCGCCACCAACGCGGCGATGATCAGGCCGGTCAGGGCACCACCGGTGAGCGGCAGGGAACCCTTGTCGTTCTTCCGGTCGCCGTCGGCGCCGCCACCGCCGCCGGGACCCTCACTCGGGTCGTCGGACGGGCCGGGGGAGGGGGACGGTCCGGTGTCGTCCCCGTCGTCGCCCTCACCGTCGTCGCCGTCGTCACCATCGCCGTTCCCGGGCGGGGCGGTGGCCTCGTCACCGACCACGATCCGGCCGGAACCGCCCTCGGGGTAGTCCTCTTCGGTGATCTCACCGGCCAGGGCGTCGGACACGAACAGCTCCAGGGCGCCCTGGTAGGTGGAGCCCACCACGGTGAAGTCGGCGCCGCGGAACGGGTACATGTCGCCGCCGCGGGCGGAGAAGTCGTTGGTGGCGATGGTGATGGGGTCGCCGTCGACGACCGCCCCGTCCTCGACGAGTACGGTGCCGTCGTGCAGGACCGCGTTGCGCACACGCTCGCCTTCGGTCAGCACCTCACCGTCCTCGTCCACCTCCTGCGCGGTCCGCTCGGGGTCGTAGGCGAAGTTGACCCCGCCGACCTGCATGAATCCGCCATTGGCGGCCGGGGCCGCCGACACGCCGTGCTCCAGCAACTCCTTGACCTGGGCGCGAGGCACGTCCGGAACCACCGCGACCTGGTTGGCGAACGGGGCGACGGAGTAGGTGTCCAACGCGCTGATCGTCCCGGCCGGGATCAGCGACGCGTTGCGGATGCCGCCACCGTTCTGGATGCCGATCTGCGGTTCGGGGACCCCGTACTCCTCGGAGTTACGGGACCCGGTGTCCATGAGGGAGTCCGCCATCAGGTCGCCGAGGTTGGTCTCCTGGGTGCGCACGCCCGGGTCCTGGCGGCCTTCGAGGGCGACCTCGCTCTGGGCGACCTCGGTCTCGGCGAGCTCGTCGAGGTACTCGGACACGGGCTTGGTGACCTGGGCGTCGACCTCGGCGTCCGGCTCCACGGAACCGTCGACCACGACCGGGCCGGAACGGTCGCCGAGGGAGACGATGTCGCCGTCGGCGTCGAAGTTGATGACCAGGCGGCCCACGTACTTGTAGTTGGAACCCGCGGTGACGATCGGGACCTCGGCACCGTCGGGGTTCTGCGCGATCAGTGGATAGGAGAGGGGCTCACCGGTACCGGGGTGGACGGTGACCTCGTCGTCAGGGACCAGCGCGTCGCCCTCGCCGGCCATCACCTCGTGACCGCCGCCGGCGACGATGACGTCGATGCCGGTCAGTTCCTGTGCGACCCGCTCCTCGAAGGTGATGTTCTGCAGGTGGGAGATCATGATGATCTTGTCGACGCCCTCACCGGAGAGCCGATCGACCTCGGCCTGGACCGGCGCGACGACCTCGTCGACCACCACGTCGCGCGAACTGGTGATGGTGGCCAGGTCCGGGTAGAGCGCCCCGACGATGCCGACCTGCTCGTCCTCGACGTCGACCACGGTGCTCGGCGTGATCCGGCCCGCGTCCTCGTGCGCGGCGAGCGCGGGCTCGGCGGACACGTCCACGTTCGCGGCGACCACGGGGGTCGATTCGGGCAGTCCGTCGATGAAGTCCGCGTACAGGTCCGGGCCGAAGTCGAACTCGTGGTTGCCCATGGAGATCGCGTCGTACTCGGCGTGGGAGGCGGCGATCGCGTCGTAGAAGGGAGCGCCGTCCTCTTGGGAGGCCGCGAACTCCGGGCCGGGCAGGTACATGTCACCGGAGTTGACGGTGACCACGCCTCGGTTCTCGGCCTCGCCGTCCTCGGCC
>NZ_DYZD01000276.1 GCF_020741345.1 Nocardiopsis listeri | reverse complement strand
ACCGTGCGGCCCGTGGACCTGCTCGACGGCGAGGGGCTGGCCGCGTTGTTCACCCGCCTGCCCGAACCCGACTGAGTCCTTGGGGCCATGGGCAGTGACACGGTCAGCGCGCCCAGGGGCGAGTGCGACGTCGTGGCGTTGAAGAACGGCTCGTACCAGGACTGCGCGGTGACCGCTGTACCGGTGGCGCCGAGGAAGTAGGGCAGGTCCGGACTCATCGACCCCGCCACGAGCGCGGCGGGAACGAAGGGCGTCCGGAACAACGGAAGAACCGCCGAGGGGTGAGCGAAGGTCAACGGCACGGCGTCACCCTGGCAACCGGCGGAGCCCGTTCGAACGGAACCGACGGAGGCCCGATCGACCGCACTCGCGGGCGTGACCAGGGCCGCCGTCGTCGGGCCGAAGACCCGTGGCTACCGGGGCGTCTGGTCGACCTGGATGTCCCAGTCCACGTTGGAGTCGTCGACCGAGGTGGTCGTGATGGTCACGCCGTAGGTGTCGGCGCCGTCCACGAGGTCGCAGCGGATCTCTGCGCCGACCTCCGCGGGAAGGTCCTCGGAACAGGTGAAGGAGTCGGGGGTCTGGCCGACGACCTCCGTCAGTTCGGCGGACGACTGCTCGGCGACGTCGTCGGCGGGAACGGCGGCCGGTCCACCGAAGCTGAACGAGCAGCCCGCCAGGAGCAGGGGCAAGGCTCCGAGAGCCGCTACGGCGGTGATCCGATCACTGTGGACCTGGCGCATCGTGTCCTCCTTGGTTCTTCCGGGATGGGCCATACGAATCGACCCGAGAACCAGGGCCTTGGTTCCTGAAGCGGACATTTCGATGCGCGTTCGTGTTCTTGCGTTCCGCGTTCGCCCGGTCACCCGCGCCCGCGCAAGGTCGGCTGCCAAGGCCGTGTGGAAGCGTGCGGAGCGGCGGTGCCGTGAAAAGGTCACCGCCGCTCTCATCGCCTGTTCAGACCACGCCGAAGACGAACCCGCCGGGCGAGTCGATGTCGTCGCCGAACAGGTACTGACGGGCGGACGACACGAACTCCTCGCGGCTGATGTCGCCGTCTCCGTCGGTGTCCACGTGCGCGAACCGGGCTCGGGCGCCCGTCTCCTCGGCGCCCAGCGTCTTCGCGTAGACCAGGAACTCGGCCTCACTGATCCGGCCGTCCCCGTCGGCGTCCAGCAGGTCGAAGACGGCTTCGGCCACGGCCTCGGCCGCGTTGGAGCGGCTGCGGTCCTCCGAAGCGGCGTGCATGGCGCCCACGAACGAGTCCCGGTCCAGCCCACCGGTCCGGTCCCCGGAGAGATCGACCAGCTTGCGCCACAGGGACTCGTACGCGGCCTGGATCGCCCGGGCCCGGTCCTCATCGGCCTCCAGCCCGTAACCGGCGAGGTAGCGGTCCACGAGCCGTTGATAGTCGGCCCAGGTCACGGCCTTGTCGCCGTCGGTGTCCAGGACGTCGAACAGATCGCCGAACCGGGCGGCGATACGGGGGTTGGTGCTCACGCGGGTCTCCTCCGAATCAAGGGCGGGCCTTTCCCGCCCCTGTCGTCAGAGTGCCACGAGCTCCGAGTGGTTCCCCCTGCTCAGGCGGCGAGCAGGTCGTCGATCTGCCCGATCGCCGCGCTCATGCCCTCGTCCATGCCCATCTCGACCATCCGCTCCATGGCCTCGACGGACTCGAAGGTCGAGCGCAGGACCATGCGGGCGCCATCACCGTGTTCGCCGATCTCCAGGCGCATGGTGACCGTCGGCATGCCCCCGGCGTCCCCCGGCACCTCGCCGAACCCGTCCAGGAACTCCAAGGTCGTCGGCGGTTCCACCGAGCGGACGCGCCACCAGCCGGGATGCCGGTCGCCCTCCGGTCCCGTCATGTGGTAGGTGACGTCACCCCCGGGGGTGAACTCGTGCTTCTCCACGGTCGCGGGGTAGGTCGGCGGTCCCCACCATCGCTCCAACCGCCGAGGGTCCGCCCACAACTCCCACACCCGTTCCACACCGACGGGGAAGTCGCAGACCAGAGTGAGTGTGCGGTTCTCGAAGTCCTTGTCGACGCTGGTGACGCTCATCGGCTCGGTTCCTCTCAGCAACGTGCTCAGGTGCCGGACGCTTCGGTCTCGTCCTCGACCTCGCCCGGGTCCCGGGGTCCCTCGGTGATCAGCAGGGTCATGCGATCCACGCGTCCGCGCCAGAGGCCCTCGATCCGGTCGAGGGCGGCGCGGGCTCGGTGCAGGGCGTCGGGTTCGGTGCGAACGAGCTGTTCGCGCCCGCGACGCTCCTTGACGACCAGGCCGGCCCGTTCCAGCACCGCGACGTGTTTTTGCACCGCGGCGAAGCTCATCGGGTAGTCCTCGGCCAGCCTGGACACCGACAGGCGACCCTCCACGGAGCGGTGGAGGATGTCACGGCGGGTGGCGTCGGACAGCGCGTGGAACAACCGGTCCACGTGCTCGTTCTCGCCGGTCACATCAAATACAACCATTTGGTTGTAGGTTAACGTGTCACGTCCTGTACGTCCAGGTCCTATGGTCGAATTCGACAAGGATGTCCAGGACAAGGACGAGATATGGACGCACGCGCCTACATCGACGACCACAAGGACGAGTTCTTCAGCGCGCTCAAGGAGTGGCTGGCGATCCCCTCGATCTCCGCCGACCCCGCACACCACGAGGACGTGCGACGTTCGGCGGAGTGGCTCGCCGGTCACCTCACCGAGACCGGATTCCCAACGGTCGAGGTCTGGCAGACCCCCGGCCTGCCCGCCGTGTTCGCCGAATGGCCCGCCGCCGACCCGAACGCGCCCACCGTGCTGGTCTACGGCCACCACGACGTCCAGCCGGTCGACCCGCTCGACGAGTGGGAGACCGAACCGTTCGTCCCCACCGAACGCGGCACCTCCCTGTACGCGCGCGGCTCCTCCGACGACAAGGGCCAGGTGCTCTTCCACGCCCTGGGCGTGCGCGCGGCCCTGGCCGCCTCCGGAGCCGAGGCTCCGCCGGTCACGATCAAGCTGCTGGTCGAGGGCGAGGAGGAGTCCGGTTCGGTGCACTTCGCCGAGCTGATGAAGACCAACCGTGAACGTCTGGCCTGTGACGTCGCCGTCATCTCCGACACGACCATGTGGGCTCCCGACACCCCCTCCATGTGCGTGGGCATGCGCGGGGTCACCGACGTCGAGATCAACCTGTACGGGCCCGAACGCGACCTGCACAGCGGCTCCTTCGGCGGCGCCGTCCCCAACCCGCTCAAGATCATGAGCGACCTGCTCTCCGGGCTGCACGACGGCGACGACCGCGTCGCGATCCCCGGCTTCTACGACGGTGTCGTCGAGGCCAGTGAACAGGAGCGCGAACTCATCGCCCGGCTTCCCTTCGACGAGAAGGAGTGGCTGGCCACCGCCGCGTCCACCGCGGCCCGTGGTGAGAAGGGCTACAGCACCCTGGAGCGCGTCTGGCTGCGGCCCACCGCCGAGATCAACGGCATGTGGGGCGGCCACACCGGTGCCGGCGGCAAGACGATCGTCCCGCGCTCGGCGCACGCCAAGATCAGCTTCCGCCTGGTCCCCGGGCAGGAGCCCCTGACGATCCAGGACCGCGTCCGCGAGTACGTGGAGACCAACACCCCCGACGGTGTCCACGCCGAGCTGGAGTTCGGTGGTCCCGGCGTGCGCGCCTGCTCCTCCGACCTGTCCTCCACCGCCCTGAAGGCGGCCCGCGCCGCGATGGGCCGGGCCTTCGGCAAGGAGGTCCTCTTCACCCGCGAGGGCGGCAGCGGACCCGAGGCCGACATCGCCGACATCCTCCGGACCCCTCTGGTGTTCGTGGCCGTGGGCCTCAACGAGGACCGTATCCACGCCCCCAACGAGAAGGTCGAGATGCCGCTGCTGCTCAAGGGCGCCGAGAGCGCCGCCTACCTGTGGGAGGAACTGGGCAAGGGGGCCTGAGCCCGCCCAACGGTCGCACCCGCGCACTTCTCACCCGGAAGTGCGCGGGTTCATCCGTCGGGAGTGCGCGGCACCCCCGAACGCGTTACACCTGGTGTGTCGAGCACGATTACAGGAAGGCCCCATGGACTTCGACGCCGTACCCGCACTCTCCCGCGCCTCGGTCGACTCCGCCGGACACCGTCGAGGTGACGACGAGTGGCTGGCCAAGGCCTGGGCCGACACGAACACCCGAGTGCTGGTCCTGGAGGGCGGCGAACCCGGAAGCCACGGCTGGCAGGCGCTGCTGGCCAAGCAGTCCCGCGCCCTGGTCACCACCGGCCGGACCCGCGAACTCGTCCTCACCACACCCGAGCAGGCGCCCAAAGGGGAGCGCTACCTCCTGGGCAGCGACGGAGAACGCGCGTACTTCGCGGTGCGCTCCGACCAGGAGCTGACCGCCAACCCGGTCGCCGAACCCGCCTCGTTGCGCGAGGTCGGCGCGGTCCTCGACGACCACGACACCGGCCTGTTCACCCGGGCCATCGCCCTGGCCAACTGGAACGCCACCCACGGCTTCTGCCCCCGTTGCGGTTCCCGCACCCGGATCGAGAAGGCCGGGCACGTACGGGTCTGCGAGGAGGAGGGCACCGAGCAGTTCCCCCGGATGGATCCGGCGGTGATCATGCTGGTGCACCGTGAACGCGACGGTCGGGACGAGGCGCTGCTGGGCCACAACCCGAACTGGGACGCCCGACGCTTCTCGGTGCTGGCAGGGTTCGTCGACGCGGGGGAGTCCCTGGAACAGGCGGTCGTCCGCGAGGTCGCCGAGGAGACCGGCGTGATCGTGGAGGATCCTCGCTACCTGTCGTCCCAGCCCTGGCCGTTCCCGCGCAGCCTCATGGTGGGCTACACCGCGCGCGCGGTGGGGGAGACCACGGCCACCGACGACGAGATCTCCGAGGTCCGCTGGTTCACCCGTCCCGAACTCGCGGCCGCCGCGGAGGCCGGCGAGGTGATCCTGCCCGGACGCGTCTCCATCGCCCGCACCCTCATCGAGCACTGGTTCGGGGGTCGTCTGCCCGGCGGCTGGTAGCCCCGAACACGCTGAAGCCGCGGACCGTCCATCCCCCGTATCGGACGGTCCGCGGTGCACCACCCCCGGTGGGCCGGCCCGATCGGACCGGAGACCAAGATCAGATCTGGCCGAGCTCGTCCGGAAGGACGGTCAGCGGGCTGGTGCTGCTCTCCACCACGTCTCGGGCCAGGTCGGCGACCTTGCGCCCACGCGAACGCGCCGAGGAGCGCAGCCGCTCGAACGCCTCGCGCGGCGGCATCGTGTGCCGCTCCGCCAGAACGCCGATCGCCTGCTCCACCACCACACGGGAGTGCAGCGCGTGCTCCAACTGCGCGATGGTGTGCTTCAGGCGGTCCACCTCCGAGGCCCCCTCGGGCGCCCGACCCGGCGCCTGGGCACGGGGGCGTGGGCCCCCGGCCTCCGAGGTGAGCAGGTCCGCCAGGACCATCGCGCTGATCAGATCCGGGGCGTCGTGGCGGCTCTGTCCACCGCCCACGCGCCACCCGTGCGGGGTGCGTCGCACCACTTCGGCGTCCACCGTGTCGGTGGTCGCAATGTCATGAGGCCTCACGTCGTCCCCCAACTCCACACTCCCCGTCATGTACAGGATTGCCGGTGTCGACCGGGCCGCCCTGGACCGGGGTGCGTTCGCCCTGAGGGAGGGCTCCCCGTCGCGCGGGCCGCGTGGGGCGGCCCGCGCCGTCGGTCCTAGGCCAGCTCGGCCAACTTCTTCTTCACCTGAGCGAGCGACGGGTTGGTCATCGCCGAGTCGTCGCTGAAGACCAGGGTGGGGACGGTCTGGTTCCCACCGTTGACCTTCGAGACGAGTTCCGCGGCCTCCGGGTGCTCCTCGATGTTCACCTCTCGGCCGGTGATGCCCTCCCGGGAGAGCTGGCTCTTGAGCCGCTTGCAGTAGCCGCACCAGGGGGTGGTGTACATCGTGAATCGCTCGGTACCGGTACTCGTCATCTCGCTCACGTCTTTTCCGCGTCGACTGCCATGGTTCGGGAAGATCCCGATGGTTCCAACACCGGGGAACCCGAGCCGCTTCCCATGGCGGTTCGACACAACGTGGGACGCCTCACAGGCGCGACTGGTTCTGGAATGTGTCACTCGGTTCGTTCGGCCTGTTCAGGGTGGGGCCGTGGACGATCGGCTCCGGTGGGCGCCGATACTTGAGAGACTGTCCGCCCAGACCCACCCGTCCGACCAGATTCAGGAGCACCATGGACCCCGACCGCGTCCTGGAGGGACTGGACCCGGAACAGACCGAGGCGGCACGCGCGCTGCGCGGCCCCGTGTGCATCCTGGCGGGTGCCGGTACGGGCAAGACCCGGGCCATCACGCACCGGATCGCATACGCCGTGGCCGGTGGGGTCGTCGCCGAACAGCAGGTCCTCGCGGTCACCTTCACCGCGCGCGCCGCCGGTGAGATGCGAGGACGACTCCGCGCCCTGGGCGCGCCCAGGGTTCAGGCCCGCACCTTCCACGCGGCGGCCCTGCGTCAGCTCTCCTTCTTCTGGCCACAGGTGGTCGGCGGGGAAAAGCCCACCCTGATCGACAGCAAGATCAAGGTGGTGGCGCGCGCCGCCAACGCCGTGGGACTACAACCGGACCGGACCGGGCTGCGCGACCTCGCCAGTGAGATCGAGTGGGCCAAGGTCACGCAGGTGCGCGCCGGCGACTACGACAAGGCCATCGTCAAGGCCGGCCGGCAGGCCCCCATGCCGGCGGTCGAGGTCGCCCGGGTCTTCGAGGCGTACGAGGAGTTGTGCCGCGAGCGCAACCTGCTCGACTTCGAGTCCATGCTCGAACTCACCGCGGGAATGATCAACGAGTACCCCGCCATCGCCCAACGAGTCCGTGACCAGTACCGATACTTCGTCGTCGACGAGTTCCAGGACGTCAACCCACTGCAGAAACTCCTCCTGGACGCCTGGCTCGGCGACCGCGACGACCTGTGCGTGGTCGGCGACCCCAGCCAGACCATCTACTCCTTCGCCGGCGCCACCCCCGGCTACCTCACCGGGTTCGGCGACCGCTTCCCGCACGCCACCGTGGTACGGCTGGTCCGCGACTACCGGTCCACCCCCCAGGTCGTTCGCGTGGCCAACCACGTGATCGGCCAGGCCAAGGGCACGGCCGCGACCGACCACCTCACCCTTCGGGCACAGCGCCCCGACGGGCCGGACCCGATCTACCAGGAGTACGACGACGAGCTCGCCGAGGCCACCGGGGTCGCCCGCAAGATCAGTGTCCTGCTGGAGGAGGGGACGCCCGCGAGCGAGATCGCGGTCCTGACGCGGATCAACTCCCAGTCCGCCGCATACGAGCAGGCGCTGAGCGACCAGAACGTGCCCTTCACCGTGCGCGGCAGCACCCGTTTCTTCGAGCGTCCCGAGATCCGGCAGGCCGTCCACACCCTGCGCGGGGCCCGACAGGGCGCCGCCGACGAGCAGGGCGAACCCCTGGTGCGAACCGTGCGCCACCTGCTGTCCCAGATGGGGCTCACCGAGACCGCGCCCGAGGGCCGTCAGGCCCGAGAACGCTGGGAGTCGCTCTCGGCACTGGCCCAGCTGGCCGAGGACATGGCGGCCAAGTCCGGCCCCGGTGGGCGGTCCGCGACCATGGCCGACTTCGTCGACGAGCTCGAGACGCGCATGGCCACCGAACACGCGCCCGGATTCGAGGGGGTCACCATCGCCTCCCTGCACGCCGCCAAGGGCCTGGAATGGGACGCGGTGTTCCTGGTCGGACTGACCGAGGGCATGATGCCCATCATCTACGCCGAGAGCGACGACGAGGTCGAGGAGGAGCGCCGGCTGTTCTACGTGGGCGTCACCCGTGCCCGTGAACACCTGGCGATGTCCTGGTCTTTGGCGCGCTCACCCGGAGGTCGTAAGACCCGTAAGCCCTCGCGGTTCCTCGACGGGTTGCGGCCCGCCTCGCCCTCCACCGGCGGGCGTCGGGACCGACGCAAGGGCGGGGTGATGCGCTGTCGGGTGTGTTCCAACACGCTCACCGACGTCACCGAGCGCAAACTCGGACGTTGTGTGGACTGTCCCTCCACCTACGACGAGGCGTTGCTGGAACGGATGCGCGACTGGCGGCGCCGAACCGCGCAGGAGCAGAAGGTCCCCGCCTACGTGATCTTCACCGACGCCACCCTGCAGGCCATCGCCGAACAGGAGCCCGGCAGCGTGTCCCAGCTCTCCTCGGTCTCCGGGGTCGGCGCGGTGAAACTGGATCGCTACGGTGAGGCGGTGCTCGCGCTCGTGGCGGGCGACGAACCGGAGGGTCCGACTTCCGATGACGGAGAGGAAGAGGATGAGTGACGGCTTCGACGTCGGCCATGGCGGGCAGTCCCTGGCCCAGCTGCTGAGGGTCCTGGACCTGGAGCGGATCGAGGACAACATCTTCCGGGGGATCAGCCCGGAGGAGGGACCCCAACGGGTCTTCGGTGGTCTGGTCGCGGGTCAGGCCCTGGTGGCGGCGGGCCGGACGGTGCCCGCCGAGCGGTACGTGCACTCCCTGCACGCCTACTTCATCCGGCCGGGCGATCCGTCGGTGCCTATCGTCTACGAGGTCGACCGGGTCCGCGACGGTCGCTCCTTCACCACTCGCAGGGTGGTGGCCATCCAGCACGGCAAGGCGATCTTCACGTTGTCGGCCTCCTTCCACAAGGAGGAACCCGGGCTGGACCACCGGATCCCGATGCCGGACGTGCCGCCGCCCGAGGAGCTGTCGAGCACCCGGGAACGGCTGCGCGAGGCATTCGGCAAGGTGCCGAACTTCGTCCAGTGGCACCCCATCGAGATGCGGCCGGTGGGCGCGATGTCCTTCGAGGCCGAACGCGACCCGGAGCTGCGGACCGCCACCAACCCGGTGTGGTTCAAGGTCGACGGCAGGTTGCCCGACGACCGGCTCACCCAGGTGTGCCTGATGACCTATGCCTCCGACATGACGCTGCTGGACACCGTCCTGCTCCGGCACGGGCGTTCGTTCGCCGGCATCGCCATGGCCAGCCTGGACCACGCCATGTGGTTCCACCGCCCCTTCCGCGCCGACGAGTGGCTCTTGTACGCGCAGGAGTCCCCGACCGCCCAGGGCGCGAGGGGTCTGGCCCGAGGCCTGGTGTACACCCGCGACGGACAGCTCGTCTGCTCGGTCGTGCAGGAGGGGATGATCCGCGTCGTCGACGCCGAGGGTTGGTCCTGACCGATAGGACCGCTCGGTGGGTCGGGGCGGCTACCAGGTGGTATGTGTCGGATGGGGTCCGGAAGGGGTGCGTGAACAAACTCCGGTCCTTTGTCATTCCGTGGAGGTTCTGGCCGGATGCGGACGTTTTCCCAGGTCAAAAATGGGTTGCCGTCTTCTGCCCGGCGACCGTAGTGTGTACAACGTCGCAATGACCGCTCTCGGTGCAGGTGCAAGACCCTGTACCCGACTTTGAAGGAGGTGCCCGATCTGATGATGACGAAGAACCAGGAGACCACCGGTCTCGCAACCGCTTGGCAGTTGTTCTCGCCGTCCTTCCGCCCGGGTGCCGACCTGAGCGGTGACGCCTTCGAGCGCGCCTTCGGTGGCGACCGTATGAACACCCCGGGCGGCATGGCCGCCTCTGGCGCGGGCCTGCTCAGTGGCATTCCCGTGTTCGAGGGGACCAGTGTGTCCGAACCCGGTGTCATCGGCGCCCTGTGCGACGAGTCCGGACTTGCCCTTGATCGCGGCAAGTTCACCGGTGGCATCCACGCCCTGAACGAAACCCGGCGCCGTTACGGCGCTCTGGGGGAGTGTCCACGGAGGACACCGGCCTAGCCGGCGTTCCACTCCGTGGCCGCGGACCCCAGTAAAGGGGCCCGCGGCTTTCTTTGTATCTCCGTCAGACCCTCCGTCCCCAAGGGGCGGGGAGTGGACGGCGACATCGCAGAGTCCAGGTCCCTCACCGGACCGGTTCCGGTGACCGAACACCGACCGCGTTGTACGAACGATCAAAGATCTTGGAGGGCACCGATGCTTGCGTCGGTCCTGGTAACGCCCCAGCTGGGTGAGGTCGCTATCCCTTGCCGTCGAGAGCCGGACCTGTTCTTCGCGGAGGCCCCCGCCGATGTGGAGGCGGCGAAGGCCATCTGCGGGGACTGTCCCATCAAGGAGCAGTGCCTGGCGGACGCCCTGGAGCGGGGTGAGCCGTGGGGCGTCTGGGGCGGGCAGCTGCTCGTCTCCGGCCAGGTGGTGGCGCGCAAGCGCCCGCGTGGTCGTCCCCGCAAGAACCCGGCCCCCGTCGCGGCCTGAGGCCACGACGACCTCGTCCCACGAAGAACGTACGACCGAGAAGGACTCGAAGAGCGATGATGCAGGAACTCATGCGAATGGTGGAGCGGACCGAGCAGGAGCCGCACGAGCACCAGCTCAGAAGGATCGGCGCCCGACAGCTGCGCGCCCGCCAGCGGGAGGAGCGCCGAGCGGAGGAAGCGATCATGGAAATCGCGTGGTCGCGGCTATGTTGACGCCGGCGCACGCGGTGACTCGGTGAACGCGACCGGGCGGTCCCCTGAACTCGGGAGACCGTCCGGTCTCGTTTCGATAACCAAAATGCCGATCGGCGCGAATCCCGGCGGGGTCGTGTGCGCTCTCTCACCGCCGCGGAAGGGGCCTGGCCAGGGCAGAACGTGCTACACCGTGGCGCTTCCCGCCCCGGGCGGTGACCCGGACATCGGGTCGACTCGCTGACATATCGGAACACGGCACACCTGTTCGGAAACGCTCCTCTGGGCTACCGTAAACTTCGTGCCCTCGAACACCAAAGTCGAGGTACGACGCAGTCCTCGTCGCCGACGTACCGTGTCGGCCTACCGGGACGGGGACACCACGGTCGTCCTCGTGCCCGCGACGTTCTCCCGCGCAGAGGAAAAGCGCTGGGTGGACCAGATGCTGCGGAAACTCGAGGCGAAGGAGGGGCGGCGCCGTCGCGGCGACCGCGAACTCCACGAACGCGCCGTCGAACTCGCCGAACGCTACCTCGGCCGGAGCCGACTCCCCGACACCGTTCGCTGGGTCGACAACCAGAACACCCGCTGGGGTTCGTGCACCCCGGACACCCGCACCATCCGCATCTCCCGCCGCGTCGCCGGCATGCCCTCATGGGTGGTCGACTACGTGCTCGTGCACGAACTCGCCCACCTGCACATCCCGCACCACGGTCGGGACTTTTGGGAACTGGTGCGCCGGTACCCCAAGGCCGACCGGGCTCGCGGCTACCTGGAGGGTTACAGTGCGGGCAGCCGTTCCGAGGGTTGTGCCCACGCGGTCGAGGACGACGACCTCGAAGACGACGAGGTCGCCTTCGAGGAGTAGCCCCGCCGGGTCGCTCAGCCGTCGACGGCCGCGCCGGCCGTCCTCATCTCGCGGTACGACCGCGCCAGGAGGTACCCGCCGGCCAGCAACAACGCGCCGAACACCAGGATGACGTAGGTCGTCGTACCGCTCCAGGAACCGGAGACCGCCGCACGGCCGGTCACCGCGAGCAGGAGCAGGGCCAAGAACGCGCAGACGAGCTGCGCGGCACGGAACGAACGACGCGTGTGTCCGTACCTGATGCGGGCCGCCTCACGTGTGCCGACCCGACCGGCCCGCTCGTCGAAGAGCAGTTCCCGGGCCGCCATGCGCAGCCGCCGGTAGAACAGGTGGGCCACGAGTCCGCCGGCCAGGGCGACGATGGTGAACAGGGACATGTCACGACCTCGGGGGTGGGTCGGCCTCAGGGGTGGACGGGGCCGTGCGCCGTCACGGCGGCGACCGCGGCGGCGACCAGGTCGCGCACCGAGTCGTCGGTGGGTTCGGGTGGGTCCGTGACCGGGAACCAGCCCAGATCCGCGGACTCATCGGGGTCGCGCACCAGCACGGCGTCGTCGGGGGCCACCGCGGCGAACTGCACGTCGAGGTGGAGGCTTCCGCCCCCGCAGGGCACCGAGTGCCGGTCCAGGCGGACCGGTTCGGGCAGCACGGTGATCCCGGCGATGCCGGACTCCTCCGTGGCCTCACGCAGCGCGGCACCGACCATGGTGGTGTCGTGGCCCTCACAGTGACCGCCGGTCTGCAACCACATCCGGTGGATCCGGTGCAGGACCAACGCGACCCGTGAGCCGTCGGCGGAGAGGATCGCCGCGCTCGCCGTCAGGTGCCCGGGCAGGCAGGTGCGCCACATGGCGTCGTCGTGGGACTCCAGGTGCGCCAGGTAGGAGGCGCGCAGCTCCTCCTGCCCGGCGTCGGGGGCGGCCCAGGCGGTCAGTACCGCCCGGGCGTCCTCGTGAAGGCTCACTCGCCGCCCTTCTCGTCCTGGTCCTCGTCGCCCGGCTTGGACCTCTCGGTCCCGTCAGGGTCGGTCAGCGACGAGATGTCGAAGTCGACCCCCTCGTCGGAGCCACCGTTCACGAAACCGTTCGGGTCGTCCAGGTCGTCACCGGAGGGCATCAGGTCCGGGTGCTGCCACACGGCATCGCGCCCTTCGACCCCTCGGGCCTCCTCCAGCGCGCTCCAGAGCGCCCCGGCCTCGCGCAGCCGACGTGGACGCAGTTCCAGGCCGACCAGTGCGGCGAACGTGTGCTCGGCGGGGCCACCGGTGGCGCGACGGCGCCGGGTGGTCTCGGCGAGCGCACCGGCCTGCGGAAGTCGTCCGTCCACGGCCTTGGCGACCACGGTCGCCACCCAGCCCTCGATCAGTGCCAGGGTGGTCTCCAGACGGCCCAGGGCGGCCTTCTGCTGCGGGGTGTCCTCCGGCTGGAGCAGCCCCTCGGCGCCCATGCCGCCGGACATCATCTCCTGGATCGCCTCGGGATTGGTGAGATCGATCTCCCCGAGCTTGTCCTCCAGGCCGCTGACGTCGTAGGACATCCCCGCGGCGTACTCCTCGACCAGGCGCGACAGGTGCGATCGCAGCCACGGCACGTGCGAGTACAGGCGGTGCACGGCGGCCTCGCGGGCGGCGAGGTACAGGCGGACCTCGTCGGCGGGGATCTCCAGGCCCTCGCTGAACTTCTCCACCCCGGAGGGCAGCAGCGCGGCGTTGCCCTCACCGGCGAGCGGCAGGCCGATGTCGGAGGTTCCGATCACCTCCTGGGCGAGCCCGCCGATGGCCTGACCGGCCTGTTGGCCGACCATCATGCCGCCCATCTGCTGGATCATGCCGAGCAGAGGACCGGCCATGGAGGCCATCTCCTCGGGCAGGTTCTGCCCCATGGCCTGGACCGTCTTGGCGGTCAGCGGGTCGCACAGCTGCGCCCACGTGGCCATCGTCTTCTCGATCCACTCCGACCGACTCCAGGCCTGAGCGGTCTGGATCCCCGAGGGGAGGTCGGTAGCCTGGTCGAGCCACAGGTCGGCGAGGCGAAGGGCCTCCTCGATCCGTGCGTAGTCGGCGGGCGGCACACTCGGGTCCCCGATCTGGGACACGCTGTGCCGCGCGATGTTCTTGGCCATGTCCCAGTTGATGCCGGACGTCGAGGACGTCGCGGACTCCCCGGCGGGGCCGGGGGAGGGCTGGGACGACATCATGTCCGCGAACTGGCGGAGCATGTCGGCCATCTGTTGCGGATTCCCGAACGGGAACCCGTCCGGTGTTCCGGAGTCCCCCCCGCCCGGGCGGCCGCTGCCGGCACCCGAGCCGGAGTCGCCTGAACGGCGTCCGGACTCGTCATCGGGATCGTTCGGCATGCTGAAACCGAAAGGCAGGTCGCTCACAATCAGACCTCAGGCAGGATTAGGTTTGGTCTCCACTGTCACGTTAGCTGGGAGTCGCCCGGAGTGAATACCGAAAGCAGCCAGGTTCGCCCAGAGCACAGCTCCCCGGGACGGTCGGGAACGGTGGTCGCCGTCACCGGTGCCGCCACCGGGGTCGGCCGGCTTCTCGTGCAACGCCTGGCCGCGCCAGAAGGTTCCATCCGGGCCCGCGAGATCATCGCGATCGACCAGGAGTTCGCCGACCTGCGCGATGTCACCTGGCGGATCGCCGACGTCTGCGATCCGGGGCTGGTGTCCCGGTTGGAGGGCATCGACGTCCTCGTGCACACCGCCGACGACCGTTCCCTGGACACCAAGCCGGCGCGTCGGCGCGAACACAACATCCTGGCGGCCCAGACCGTACTGACCGCCGCGGCCGCCTCGGGTGTCCCCAGGGTCGTCCTCGTCACCAGCAGCATGGTCTATGGAGCGACGCCGGACAACCCCGTCCCGCTGCCAGAGGACTCCGGTCGTTTGTCGGACAACAGCGAGGGCCTGATGGGCGACTTCGCCGCGGTGGAGGAACTGGCCGAACGGGCCCGCCGCGCGCACCCGGGCCTGACGGTGACCGTCGTGCGCCCCGCGCCACTGGTCGGGCCGGAGCTCGACACGCTCCTGAGTCGACACTTCGCCGCGCCCCGACTGCTCACCGTCAAGGGCCACGAACAGCACTGGCAGTTCTGCCACGAGGACGACCTGGCCTCCGCGCTCGCCTTCTGCGCCCTGAACGGCGTGACGGGACGCGACGGCGTGGTCGCCGTGGCCTCCGAGGGGACCCTGACACAGGGGGAGGTCGAGGCGATCGCCGAGATGAAGCACTTCGAGGTCACCGCCAACCTCGCCTTCGGTGCGGTGCGTCGCCTGCACCAGGCCCGCATCACCCCGGCCGCCGCCGGTGAGATCAAGTTCCTGGTCTATCCGTGCGTGGTGGACTGCACCTCCTTGCGCGAGGCCGGCTGGAAGCCGACGCACGACGGCGAGTCGACCCTGCGGGTGCTGCTGGAGTCCAGCAGGGGCAAGCACGCCATCGCCGGGCGCACCCTCGGTCGCAAGGAGGCCACCATCACCGCCGCCGCCGGCGCGGCGGGCGCGGCCGCCGCGACCATCGGAACCGTCGCCGCCATCCGTCACCTGCGCAAGCGCGGGAAGGGCTGACCCGCGGTTCTCCCGGTCGGAGCCGCGTACGCGCACCTTCCGCATGGTCCGTCCGCACCGGTCACGGCACGTGCGAACGTCGCGTGCACCCCACCGATTGATACGGTTCACCTGTGGAAGAGATCACTCTCGCGGCAGTTCGCGAAACACCCCTGTCCGTCGACGAGGTCCTCGCGGCGGTGACCCACCCCCGGGCCGGCGGCACCGCCGTCTTCATCGGGACCGTGCGCGACCACGACCACGGTCGTGACGTGGCCGCCCTGTCCTACTCCGCGCACCCCACCGTCGAGGCCCGCCTGCGCGAGGTGATGGAGAAGGTGCTGAGCGACACCACCGTCCCGGGGCGCCCCGTCGTACGGATGGCCGCCGCCCACCGGGTCGGAGATCTGGAGATCGGTGACCTCGCCGTCGTCGTCGCGGCCTCCGCCGAGCACCGGGAAGAGGCCTTCGCGGCCTGCCGGCGCCTCATCGACGACCTCAAGGCACAGGTGCCCATCTGGAAGAACCAGGCCTTCCAGGACGGCGAGACCGAATGGGTCGGCTCACCCTGAACCATCGCCCCTGACCGCTTCCGAAGCCCCCGTCCCCGCCGCCCGGACGCTCGTGCCCGGGCGCCCTCGAGTCGACAGGGGACGAACACCGGAGGTATCCGAGGGGCTCTAAGGTATGCACATGCTTCGTCGTGCCATGACCCTTGTCGCCGCACTCGTCCTGCTTGCCGGGCTCGGGTACGGGAGTCTCCTGCTGCCCATGCCCTACCTGGTCGCGGCGCCGGGCGTCACCCTGAACACGCTCGGGGAACAGGAGGGCGGGGAGCCGATCATCGGCATCGAGGGCGCCGACGACTACGAGCACGACGGTTCGCTGTCCATGGTGACCGTGCAGTACGCGGGCGGACCCGACCACCGCCTCAACCTCTTCACCCTCGTCACGGCGTGGCTCTCGCCCAGCCAGGCGGTCCTGCCCGAGGAACTGCTGTTCCCCGCGGGGCGCTCCCAGGAGGAGGTGACCGAGCGGCAGACCGTCCAGATGAACGACTCCCAGACCGACGCGACCGCCGCCGCCCTCAACCAGCTCAACATCGACTACGAGGCGATCCCGCTGGTCGCCGAGGCCGTCGAGGACATGCCGGCGGAGGGCGTCGTCGAGTCCGGTGACCGCGTCCTGGCGGTGGACGGCGAGCCCGTCCCCACCGGCACCTCCGGTGACGACAAGGAACAACTCGTCGGCAGCGCCTTCGTGGTCGAACACGTCGGCGACCGTGGGGTGGGCGAGCCGGTCGAACTGCTCTTGGAGCGTGACGGCGAGGAGGTCGAGGTCGAGATCGAGACCGTCGAGGGAGAGAGCGGTGCCGCCGCCGTCGGCATCCTCATCGCCGACGACATGGACTTTCCCGTCGACATCGACATCAGCGTCGGGGAGATCGGTGGACCCAGCGCGGGCATGATGTTCGCGCTCGGGATCATCGACCGCCTCAGCGAGGAGAGCATCACCGGCGGCGCCCAGGTGGCCGGCTCCGGAACCATCACCTCCGACGGCCGGGTCGGTGGCATCAGCGGCATCCCACAGAAGATGGTCAGCGCCCAGCGCGACGGCGCCGAGTACTTCTTCGTGGCCGCCGAGAGTTGCTCCCAGGTCGCCCAGTCCGCCGCCTACGGGGAACTGGACGTGGTGCGCGTCGAGACGCTCACCGACGCCATGGGCGCCCTGGAGACCATCCGCGAGGGCGGCGACGACCTCCCCCGTTGCGATTAGCGCGAGGTCGCACGACGTGAAAGGGCCCCCGACACCGTCCGGCGTTGGGCGGGGGTGAGCGTGCTGCTCGCTCTCATGGGACTGCTCCCTGGTTGATGGAACTGGATTTTCCAGTCCAACTTCCAGGGAGCAGTTCAGGAGCAGTTCAGTGTGCGGGGCCCTTGCGCGTCCGCCCGCTCGGCCAGGGGAACCGCCGGTGGCCGGGTGGTCCGAAGCGCCGGCGAAAGGACCGGGCAGAACAGGACCTCAGCCCTCGTCGAGGTCCAGGGTGAGGGCGAGGGCGGAGGTCAGCGCCGGGATCAGGTCGGGGCCGTTGAGCACCTCGTCCTCACTGTCGTGCCCGCGCATCCGCATGGCGCAGTGCCGGGAGCCGTCGCGCAGCACCCCCGCCACCATGCGGATCTCCTCGGTCTCCTTGCCGGAAGTGGTGGGGTCCTCGTCGGCGGCCAGGGTCTCGTCCGACCCCTTCACCACCAAACGCTCCATGACCAGGGCACAGCCGGCCACGCCCTCGGGCCACAGGATGCTGCCCAACGCCTCCTCCAATGGGACGTCAGGAGGCAGTTCCTCCTGCTCGACCGGGGTCAGCTCGTTCGGGTCGGCGGGGGAATCGATCCCCAACAGACTCGCCAGAGCGGGTTCCGCTGCCAGCAGCTCACTGGTCGGGACCAGGGCGTACAGCCCCAGAGGGCGATCCCAACCCTGTTCGGCTGCGTGGCGTTCCAGGTCCATGACGGCTTCGCGAATGTTCGACACGTTTCCATGGTGGCCGATGTGGGAGCCTCGCCGCGCCCGTTCACGGCCAGTAGGGTCGCAGGGGTGCCGTCCGTTTGCGACTCCGATACACCAACGATGCAGGCTTGTCACCCGCCGAGGGGCGATTTCGGGAACCTGGCGGCCACCGAATAAGTTCTCAACATAGAGCGCCACACGCGCACCGACCACACCTACCAAGCCAGAACGAGGGGGAGGCGTGAGCTTCCGATCGCCCGGCGCACCACCTGCGCGTATGCCTCGCCGATCAAGGTTGCTCGCGCCAGTCGCGGCGACCGTGGTCGTCATCATCGCGGGGCTGATGCTCGCCGCGAACTTCTGGACCGACTTCAAGTGGTTCAGCTCCGTCGGCTACACCAATGTCTTTCTGACCGAGCTGTGGACCCGGGTCCTACTGTTCGCGGTCGCGGCACTCGTGATGGCCGTCATCGTCGGTGTCAGCATCTTCTTCGCCTACAGGGCCAGGCCGGGCATCCGGCCGATGAGCCTGGAACAACAGGGGCTGGACCGCTACCGGCAGTCCATCGACCCGCACCGCAAGCTCTTCTTCTGGATCGCCATCGGCGCCCTGGCGCTGCTGTCCGGCGCCGCGGCGAGCGGTGACTGGCGCTCCTACCTGCAGTTCGTGAACGGCGTGGACTTCGGTGTCGCCGACCCCGAGTTCGGCATCGACATCGCTTTCTTCGCGTTCACCTACCCGTTCCTGCGGATCCTGCTGGGTTACATGTACGCGGCGGTCATCCTGGCGTTCATCGCCGCGGTGATCGTGCACTACCTGTACGGCGGCGTCCGCCTGCAGAACGACTCCGGTCAGCGCGCCACCCCCGCGGCCCGGGTGCACCTTTCGGTGCTGCTCGGCATCTTCGTGCTGCTGCGCGCCGGTTCCTACTGGCTGGACCGTTACGGACTGGTCTTCTCCAACCGCGGGTACACGTTCGGTGCCTCCTACACCGACGTCAACGCCGTCAAGACCGCCCTCACCATCCTCACCGTCATCTCGGTGATCTGCGCGGTCCTGTTCTTCGCCAACATCGCCTTCAAGAACACGATGATCCCGGTGGCCTCCCTCGGCCTGCTGGTCCTCTCGGCGGTGGTCGTCGGCACGGCCTACCCGGAGATCGTCCAGCGCTTCCAGGTCAACCCCAACGAGCAGCGCCTGGAAAGCCCCTACATCGAACGCAACATCGAGAGCACGCGTGAGGCGTACGGGGTCGCCGACACCGAGGTGATCGACTACGACGCCACCACGGAGCTCACCCCGCAGGAGCTCGCGGCCGAGGCCGACACCATTCCCAGCGTGCGTCTGGCCGACCCGGCCGTGGTCTCGCAGACCTTCCAGCAGATGCAGCAGGTCCGTGGCTTCTACCAGTTCCCGGACGTGCTGGAGGTCGACCGCTACCCGGACGCCGACGGCAACCTGATCGACACGATCGTCGCCGTCCGTGAGCTGGACGGTCCTCCCTCGGACCAGGACAACTGGCTGAACCGGCACCTGATCTACACGCACGGCTTCGGCATGGTCGCCGCCGCCGGCAACCTGATCGACGACGAGGGCCGCCCGGTCTTCACCGAGTACAACATCCCGCCGCGCGGTGAGTTGAGCGAGGTCGCGGGCGAGTACGAGCCGCGGATCTACTACGGTCGCGAGGGCGCCGACTACGTCATCGTCCAAGCCGAGGAGGAGTACGACTTCCCCCTCGACGCCGAGAACGAGGAGCCGGAGGTTCCCACCCTCGAGGACGCGGTGGAGTCCAGCCCGGACGCCGACGAGGCGCGTGCGCCCGCCGAGAACGAGGGCGGCGAGGAGAGCCCCGCCGAGGACGCGGAGGGCGCCGAGGAGGGCTCCCAGGAGGGCGGAGAGGGCGGTTCGCAGCAGTACAACCGCTACGACGGTGACGGTGGCGTGCCACTGAACAACTTCTTCGACCGCATCCTGTTCGCGATCAAGTACCAGGAAACGAGCATCCTGCTCAACAGCGCGATCACCAGTGACTCGCGGATCCTCTTCGACCGTGACCCGCTGGACCGCGTCGAGAAGGTCGCGCCGTTCCTGACCGTGGACAGCCGCCCCTATCCGGCCGTGGTCGACGGCAAGATCCAGTGGATCGTCGACGGGTACACCACCTCCGACGGTTACCCCTACGCCAACCGGATCGACTTCACCCAGGCGGTGACCGACACCTTCACCGATGGTTCCGCGCAGCAGGTCGGCGCGCTTCCCGGCAACGAGGTCAACTACATCCGCAACTCGGTGAAGGCCACCGTCGACGCCTATGACGGCACCGTCACCCTGTACGGCTGGGACGAGGAGGACCCCGTCCTGAAGACCTGGGAGGACGCCTTCCCGGGCACGATCGTCGACAAGGACGAGATGAGCGACGAGCTCGTCCAGCACCTGCGCTACCCGGACGACCTGTTCAAGGTGCAGCGCGAGATCATGCGCGAGTACCACGTCACCGACGCCGCGTCCTACTACGGTGGTCAGGACTTCTGGTCGGTTCCCGACGACCCGACCCAGGAGGGGGAGGTCTCCGAGCCGCCCTACCGCCAGACCATCAACTTCCCGGGTTCGGAAGAGGCGAGCTTCTCGCTGACCAGCACGTTCGTGCCGCGTGGCCGTGAGAACCTGGCCGCCTTCATGGCGGTGGACAGCAACCCCGAGTCCGACGACTACGGCCAGCTACAGCTGCTGGAGCTGCCCCGCAGCACCGTGATCTTCGGCCCCGGGCAGGTGCAGAACGCGTTCGACTCCGACGCCGACGTGCGTGAGGTCCTGCTCCCGCTGGAGCAGTCCAACGCCGAGGTGACGCGAGGCAACCTGTTGACCCTGCCGTTCGCCGGTGGTCTGCTCTACGTGGAGCCCCTCTACGTGCAGGCCGGTGGCGGCGGAGCGGCGTCCTTCCCGCTGCTCCAGCAGGTCATGGTCGGCTTCGGTGAAGAGGTCGCCATCGGCAGCAACCTCCAGGACGCCCTGAACAACCTGTTCGAGGGCGGCGAAGGGCCGCTGCCGGACCCGGATGAGGGCACCGAGGACGAGGATCCGTCCGAGGGCGACTCCGACACCGGCTCCGGGAGCGACTCCGACCTCACCGAGGCCCTCAACGAGGCCGTCGAGGCGTGGGAAGAGGCCCAGGAGAACAGCGACGAGGCCAACGAGCGTCTGCGTGAGGCCCTCGAGGCTCTCGAGGACGCCGCGGGCGACTAGCCGCGAAGTCGAGGGCCGCAAGGCTTCGACGAGGCGTTGACGAGCGGGGCGGGTACCTTCGGGGCCCGCCCCGTCGGCTTCGGCGGGGAGGGTGTCCCGGGTCTCCGTGAGCCGATTTGGTGTTGTCCCCCCAAGCACGCTAATCTGAAGACACAACAACGCGGGGTGGAGCAGTTCGGTAGCTCGCTGGGCTCATAACCCAGAGGTCGCAGGTTCAAATCCTGTCCCCGCTACCAAGGAAACACCGGGTGGAGAAATCCACCCGGTGTTTTTTCGTATACGGCCTATTCGACGGCGAAGCGACGCCGTTCC
>NZ_DYZD01000275.1 GCF_020741345.1 Nocardiopsis listeri | reverse complement strand
GCGGGGAAGGAGGAAGAACCCACCTCCACCCCGACCAACAACCCCCAAGACCCACGACCCCAGACGCCCCACCAGTCACCAACAACCAGCCGCGCCCACACCCTTGGAATCACTCATCTAGGCGAGGTGTTCACGCACCCGCGCCACGACGAACCACACGCACGCCAGAGCGATCCCGGCCAGGACCACCTTCGAACCGATGCCCACGTACCCTTCCACCACGTGCCACTGCTCGCCCAGGTGGTAGCCGAGCAGGACGAACACGGTGTTCCACACGGCGCTCCCCAGCGTCGTCAGTACCACGAACACCGGGAGACGCATTCGCTCGATCCCGGCCGGTACCGAGATGAAGCTGCGAAAGATCGGCACCATACGCCCCAACAGGACGGCCTTGGTCCCGTGCCGGCGGAACCAGGCCTCGGTACGGTCGATGTCGGACACCTTCACCAGGGGGACACGGCCGGCGAGTCGTCGGAACCGTTCCCTGCCCAGCCACGCGCCGAGACCGTAGAGCGCCAGCGCTCCGACGAGCGAGCCGAGGGTGGCCCAGAGGACCACCTCCACCAGACCGAGGTCGCCCTGGGAAGAGCCGAACCCGGCCAACGGCAGGACCGCCTCACTCGGGATCGGCGGGAAGAGGTTCTCCAGGGCGATGGCCAGACCCACCCCTGGTGCGCCCAATGCCTCCATGAGACCGACCACCCAACCGACGATGGCCCCCGCCTCGGTCGGATCACTGCTGCTCATCACTGTCCCCCGACTGTCCGCCCCTCCCTTCGCCGAGGGGCGGACCGTGACTCTACGTAGGGGCGCGCAGATTCCGCATAAGGACGTTCGGTGTGCCTTCGGACGACTCCTATCCTCTGAAGTGCACCGATCACCGCGCACCGAAACCGAACCTGGAGAACGCACGATGCTGGAGATGCTGCCCGGACTCACCCAGATCTACGAGGGGTGGGCGCAGCACTACCCGGACGTGCAGCCGCTGACCATCCAGTTCCCCGGTGGCGGGGACGACCAGGGCATCGACGGCGTCCTCGCCTACCCGATGGAGGGGCACTGGCTGCTCGTGACCTTCGGCCTCACCGAGCTGGGGGAGAAGACCAGCGAGGAGAAGCGGGTCTCCGGCGCCGGGTTCGAGTTCTCCTGCCGCATCCCTCGTGAGGCGGGGGACGAGACCGTACCCGCGTGGATCCTGCGTGTCCTGCACGCCCTGGCCGAGCAGTACGTCGCCGGAGCACGGCTCGACGTGGGGCACTGGATCATCACCCGATCTCCGCTCGGCGGGGAGAAGTCGAACGGCGACATGACCTCGCTCGCGATCGTGCCCGACGCCGACATGCGCATCCTGGACACGGACAACGGGCTGGTGCTGTTCTTCCAGGTCGTGGGGCTCAAGACCGAGGAAGCGGAGTACGCCCAGGACGCGGACACGATCGCCCCGATCATGGCGCTGCTGCGCGACCGTGACCCGAAGATGCTCACCGACCCGAACCGCGGGACCATTCGCCTTTGACCTTCGACGGGGTTCTTCCGGACGAGACCGGGAGGTCGACCCGTGTACGCGCGCCCTTCACCCGGGCGGGCGATCATGGCGGCCTCCCCGTTCCCTTCGCGAAGGTCGTCCGTGCGTTCTCCCGTGCCCACCGAAGGCCACCGGCCGGAGATCGACGGGCTTCGCGCGATCGCCGTCCTCCTCGTCGCCGTCCACCACATCTGGCTCGGCCGGGTCTCCGGCGGCGTGGACGTCTTCCTGATGCTCACCGGCTTCCTCATCACCGGTTCCCTGGTGCGGGCGGCCGAACGCGGTCGGATCCGCTACGGGGCCTTCCTCGCGCGCCTGGCCACACGGCTTGTCCCCACAGCCGTCCTGGTGATCGGGGTGACCCTGGTCGCCACCCGGTTCCTCCTCCCGGAGATCCGGTGGCGCGACACGATCGCCGAAGGCGTCGCTTCGGCGCTCTACCACGAGAACCTGTACCTGGCGCTCGGATCGGTCGACTACCTGGCCCGCGACGACGGCACGAGCCTCTTCCAGCATTTCTGGTCGCTGTCGATCCAGGGGCAGTTCTACCTGCTGTGGCCGTTGCCGATCGGCCTGGCCCTCTGGTGGGCGACCCGGCGAGGAACGTCTCCGCGACGGAGCCTCGTCATCGTCCTGGGCGCGGTGTTCACGGTCTCCCTGGCGTACTCGGTGCACATCACTCGAAGCGACCAGGCGTGGGCCTACTTCGACACCGGCGCGCGCCTGTGGGAGTTCGCCCTGGGCGGCCTGCTCGCGTTGTTCCCGCCGCACCTGAACCCGGCGAAGAGCCTCCGCGTCCTCATCGGCTGGGCCGGCCTGACCGCCCTCGTCCTCTGCGGCGTCCTGTTCCAGGTGTCCACGGTCTTCCCCGGATACGCCGCGCTGTGGCCGACCCTGGCCGCGGCGGCCCTCGTCGTCGCCGGCACCACGGATTCGCGCTGGGGCGCGGACCGACTGCTCACCCCGCGTCCGGTGCGCTACTTCGGCTCGATCTCCTACGCCCTGTACCTGTGGCACTGGCCGGTCCTGGTGTTCTACCTGGAGTTCACCGGCCGAACCCTGGCGAGCCCCCTCGGTGGTGCCGCGGTCCTCGCGGTGTCCGTGGCCTTGGCCGCCGCGACCACCCCTCTGGCGGACCGTGTCACGACATACGCCCGCGCTTCGCGGGTCCGAGGCCCGGCCATGACCCTGGCCTGCCTCCTACCGCTCCTTTTGGGCACGTCCGTGTGGACCGCGCGCCTGGACGCCGAACAGCAACGCCTGGAGGAACTCCTCGCCGATCCCCGGCGGTACCCGGGCGCCGCCGCGATCGGTGCCGAGCACGGCGAGTACCCCGACCCCGTCCACCCCGCACCGGCCTCCGCCGCCCAGGACATCCCGCGCACCTACGAGGACGGCTGCAACCAGACCATCGCCGGAACCGAGGCGATCGTCTGCGAGTACGGCCCCGAGGACGCCGACCACACCATCGCCCTCGTCGGCGGTTCCCACGCCGCGCACTGGTTCCCCGCCCTTGAGGCCATCGCCGAACAACAGGACCGGCGACTGCTCAACATCGTCAAGGGCGCCTGCCTGTTCACCGACGCGCCCCAGCTCTACAAGGGCGAGCCGTACACCGAGTGTGCGGAGTGGAACCGAGCCGTGATGGCCGAACTCGCCGACCTGCGCCCCGACACCGTGTTCACCACCGGTACCACCACCAGCATGGACACCACCGCCGGTTTCGGTGAGGAGGTGCTGGTGGAGGGTTACGTCGACCGCTGGCGCGAGTTGGAGGCCCTGGGCATCGAGGTCGTCGCGGTCCGCGACACCCCGCGCCTGGGCTTCGACGCCCCCGAGTGCCTGGCCACGGGTTCCCCCGAGGAATGCTCGGCTCCCCTCACCGACTCCATGGCCGAGGTCTCGCCCCTCGAAGCCGCCGAACCCGATCTCCCGGACAACGTCGTCACCCTCGACCTCACCGACCTCATCTGCGAACCCGACCTGTGCCGCCCGGTCGTCGGCAACGTGCTGGTCTTCTGGGACGCCGGACACATCAGCGCCACCTACATGCGCACCCTCGCCCCGCAGCTGCGGTCGCGCGTCCTCTCCGCCACCGGGTGGTGAGGAAGCGAGGCGGGGGCGGTGCCGGTACACGGAGCCGTGCCCGTGCCGGGGTCGGGCCTGACCGGTGGGCACATGCTCGGGCCGCCTTCCCGGGGGACACCGAAGGGCCGCCGCCGGGCTTCAAGTCCGGCGGCGGCCCTTACCCACCAGGTGGTGCCCGGTGGGGTCAGCGGTCGTTGTTGTTGAGCGCGGTGCCGATCTCTCCGACCCGATCGGCGAGTAGGCCCATCGCGCCGATGGCCCTGGTCATCGGGTCGTCGTCGGCGCCGCCCAGGGCCCGGCCCCGGCGGAAGCCGTCCTTGACCTCGGCCCAGCGCCGCTTCTGTTCCTCGGTCATCACGCCGCGCAACTCGGCGAGCTTCAGCAGGTTGGCCTCGGCGCCCGACGTCAGGGTCTGGGCCTCGCCCAGGTAGTGGTCGTCGATGACGGCCTCCACCTCGGCGTCGTTCATGACCGGCACGATTTTTTCGGAGAGCCGGTTCATGTTGCGGTACGAACCCTGGAGCTGGAAGGGCGGCTCGGTGCGGGCGTCCTCGGACTGCGCGGCCGAGGCGATGTAGGCCTGGTTGTTGGCCAGCACCACTTCCTGCACCCGCAGCAGCTTCTGGAGCACCGACACGATCCGGTCCACCTCCGCCGCCGAGTACGGATGCTTCAGCTGGTCCGTGCCGACCGACTCGTCCCCTTGGGCCATGCGCACGAACGTGTACACGTCATCCCGGTCCCGGGTGGACAGCGGCGCCAGGGTGGGGTTGGAGGTGATCGCGTTCTCGATGTAGCTGAGCGCGAACAGCTCCTCCTTCCCGGACAGCACGTCGCCCAGGTTGTACACGTCGGCACGGTTGGCCAACATGTCCGGAATCCGGAACCGCTTGCCCTGCTCGGTGTACGGGTTACCGGCCATGCAGACCGCGAACCGCTTACCGCGCAGGTCGTAGGTGCGGGTACGACCCTCCCACACGCCCTCCATCCGGCGCTGCCCGTCGCAGAGCGAGATGAACTTCTGGAGCAGCTCGGGGTTGGTGTGCTGGATGTCGTCCAGATAGAGCATCGTGTTGGCGCCCATCTCCAACGCGAAGGAGACCTTCTCGATCTCCTGGCGGGAGGTGGCGTCCGGGGCCTCGTCCGGGTCCAACGAGGTGATGGAGTGCCCCAGCGAAGGCCCGTTCACCTTGACGAACACCAGACCCAACCGGCTGGCCACGTACTCCATGAGCGTGGTCTTGCCGTAACCGGGCGGGGAGATGAGCAGCAACAGGCCGCTCTGGTCGGTGCGCTTGTCGTCACCGGCCGCCCCCAACTGTTTGGCGAGGTTGTCCCCGATCAGCGGCAGGTACGACTCGTCCAACAGACGGTTGCGCACGAACCCGCTCATCACCTTCGGCTTGTACTCCTCCAGCCGCAGACGTTCGCGTTCGGCGCTCACCAGTTCGTTGCGGCGCCGTTGGAAGTCCCGGTATGCGGGCACGTCCACGGCCTGGAACCGTCGGGTGCGCGGCAGGATCTCGTCCAACCGAACGGAGAGCGAACGCCCCTCGATCCTCGGGTGGGAGCCCAACAGCCCCGGCACCTTCTCCTCGACCGTGGCGGAGGACTCGTACCGGTTCACGGCGGCGAGTTGCAGCGCCGCCGCCTCGGGTAGGTCACCCGGGGAGACCGGCTCCTCCAGGGTGGTCGCGTAGGCCTCCAACCAGGCCGTCACGAGCTGGTGCCGTGCGGCCACGTCGTCGCCGAGCCCCCGCAGGTCCTCCTCGAAGGCCTTGCGGGTGGTCTCGCGGGTACTCCCCAGAGCCCGGTGGAACCGGTCCAGCAGGGTGCGCGCACCCGCACCGGAGACGAAGCCGCGCCGGTTCGGGCCGTCCAGGGCCATTTCCTCGAACAGGTAGTCGCCCACCAGTTCGAGGTCGGTGTCCTGGTGCAGTCCGGTCTCGGTGAGGAAGGTGTCCACGGACTCGGCGAGCTCGGTGCGCAGGGCGTCGATCGCCGTCGACCTTCGCGCCCCGAACACGCTCCGGGCGCGGGCCAGGGAGATCGCACGGGTGCGCCAGGAATGCTGGAGTCCCTCCTCCGCGCCGTTGGCCCAGAACAGCTGGGCGACCGCGCGCACCTGCCCGGGGTAGCGCAGCAGTTCGGCCCCGGCGCGCAGCCGCAACAGCACCGACAGGATCTTCGCGGCGTCGTGGTCGTGCACGCCCCGCTCGTACCCCTCGTCGTAACGCGACTCGGCGACCCCGCGCACCAGTGACAGCAGCGATTCGCCGTTCTCCGGGTGCAGCTCCGCGTCGTGCAGGGCCTCCAGGGACAGCCCTTCGGCGCCTTCCTCGGCCGTGGCCAGGATCGACGTGGCCAGGTGTTCGGCCCGGTACACGTCGGAGCTCTCGGAGACCAGCAGCCGGTCCCACAGGTACCTGGTCTCCTGGAACGCCTCGTCGGTGACGGGTGAACGGAAGTCGGTGCCGGTGATGGCCACCGACATGTTCCCGTCGTGCGGTGTGAGCGTGAGGTCGATGGGCTGGGTGTTCACCGCGAAGCGGTGCCTGCCCAGCCGGATCGTCTCGCCCCCGGCGCCGCCCTCGAACAGGTCGCTGCGGTCCTGCAGGGCCCGCCCGGCCTCCTGCCGGGCGGCCAGGATCTGGCCCTCCAGCTCCTCGGCGCGGACGGTGTCACCGAGTTCGCGCATCTCCGCGACGGTGCGGCGCAGTCGTGTCACCATCGCGTCGGACGCGAAGTAGGTGTTGATGTCCTCCAGCGTGGTCAGGGTGGAGACCCGCCGGTGCACCCCCTCCAGGACGCGGGCGGCGGAGGACGCCAGACGGTCGGCCCGCCTGGACCTCTCGTCCACCAGCGACTGCTTGCGGGTGGAGAACGCCTCGTAGACGTCCTCGCGCTTGTCGGCCAGCTCCTGGAGGAAGTCGTCGAACTCCGCGAAGCGCGACTCCAGGTTCTCCAGCTGGAGCATGATCCGGCCGAGCTGTTCGTCGCAGCGTTCCGGGGTGTCCGCGGCGGCGATCGCCCCGGTGATGGCCTGGCCCAACAGTGCGAACTCGGCGGCGAACTCGGCCCGCCCCTCCAGGGCGAGGAGTTCCTTGCGCCGGGATTCCAGGGTGGCCCGGGCACGGTTGACCCCGCCCATCACCTCGCTGATCCGCTCCAGGATGCGGGTGCGCACCTGGGCGTCACCGATGTCGAGCGAACCGATGACCTCGGTGACGACCTGAAGGCCCTCGGTCTGTTCGGCGATGCGTTCGCCGACGGCGGTGGCGGCGCTGACCGCCTCCAGGGCCTCGGCGTCCTCGACCAGCCTCTCCACTTCGGAGTGGTAGCCGTCGAAGGCGTCCTCCTGTTCCAGGAAGGACACCGTGCGCCGGCCGGTGGAGGCGATCTCCTCGTCGAGGCCCTCCTCGATCGCGTCGATCCGCTCGCCGTCCACGTACCGCATCTCGCGCAGCGTGGCGGCCTGCCCCTGAGCACGGCGCAGTTCGGTCAGGCGGGTCACCCAGCCCTCCGCCGACCTCGGGGTCTCGCCCCTGGATCGACGGATGAGCGCGGTGGCCTTCTCCTCGGTCTCGGCGAGGGTCTCGGCGGCCTGCCGGGTCAGGGACTGGACGGTCTCGAATTCGTCCAGCACCCGTTCCGAGGTGCCGCGCACCTCGTTCAGCGGAGTGGCGAGGTCGCCCAGTTCCTCGTCGCCGAGCCAGTGGAACCGGTCCAGGACCCGACGGCAGGAGGCGATGATCGCCTCGAACACCTCGGTGGAGGGCCGCATGTCCTCGGCGATCCGCGACACCGACAGGCTCTCGGAGATGCCCTGCACCAGTTCGGCGTTGCCGATCCGTTCCAGGGGCCCGGTGCCCACCGGCTGGGCGGCGGCGTACACGTCGGACACGAACGGGGTCCGCCACACCTGCATCGGGTGCACCCGGGTGGGTTCGCCCGAGTTGTCGCGGAACACCGTCATGGTCCCGTCGTCGAACAGCGAATGGCCGTGACAGACGATCGGGTTGGCGACCTCCTTGCGGATGGTGTTGTAGGGCAGCAGCAGGCTGCGTCCGTCCGTCTGGGAGTGGAAGACGTACAGCACGTCCTCACCGTTGGGAGAACGCACCACCCGGTCGAACTCCAGGTCGGTGACGTCGGTGTCGAAGGTCCGCGCCGCCCCCGTGGTCAGGTAGTAGCCACCGGGGAAGATGAGGCCCTGGTCGTCGGGCAGCCGCTGACAGGAACGGCCGATGCCGTCGAGGCGCTCGACCTCCTTGGTGCGCTTGTTGAAGACCAGGTACCGCCACGTGGTCTCGTTGTACGGCAGGACCTTCAGCAGGATCAGCGCGCCGACCTCGGCGTGGAACACCGCGGCGTCGGCCAGACTCTGCAGCGGCTCGTCGACGGGCTCGCTGTAGATCCCCTCGCCGACCTCGGTGTTGTTCTCGACCTTGATGGTCAGGTCGCCGCCGACCGTCTCGACGAACAACTCGTCACGGATCGAGATGTGCGGATGCCGGCCCTGCACGTGGTTCTCGCGGGTGGCCTCCACCCACTCGAAGTCGTGCGCGGGCGGGAACACGTGGTCGCGTTCGCCCCGGTCGTCGAGGTAGGCGATCTCGCCGGTGGGCGAGACCGACCACCGCAGGACGCGGACGTCCTCCGTTCTCGGGCCGGTCTGGAAGACGGCCAGCAGCCGTTCCTCGACCCTGCGCAGCTGGAGCAGGCGGGCGTCGCGGTAGTAGCGGTACAGCTGCTCGAAGTCCTGCCGGAAACGCTCGTCCGCGAGCAGCCCGGGGATGGCGTCCTCGGGCGCGTCGGTGAACTCGAAGGAGTCGTCACCGTGCTCGTACCGGTGCAGGGAGAACACGTCGGAGACGTGTGTGGTGCTCTGCATCCCGATGTAGACGTTGTAGCCGAACAGGATCGTGTCCCCGTCGGCGTCCTCTCCGACGGAACGCCCCACGCTGACGATGTCGCGCGGAACGCAGTTGTGTTCGGTGCGGATGCGTTCGGTGCCGAGCAGGGCCAGCTCGGTGCCGCCGAACACCTCCAGCCGACGGTTGTTGAGCTCCTCGGTCCGTCGGGCCAGTTCGCCGGTCTGTTCGCGGAGCCGGGCGCGGAGCACCTCGTAGGTGCCCGCGTCCAGCGACCGCGCGTCCTCGGCTTCGGGCCCGGGGCCTTCGGTCTCCTGGAGCCGTGCTTCCTGGGAGTTGGCCTCGGTCACGGAGGACTACCTCACTGCTTCACGGGGGCGAGGGCGTTGACGGGCAGCTGGTCCAGCCCCATGGAACGGGCCGTGCCGAGCAGTCGGTCCAGCTTGCCGCTGTCCGGGCCGCCCGCGCTGATCAGCTTGAGCAGCAGCGCGGAGACCGTGAGGTTCTTGACGTCCTCGGTGTCCACGTCGGCCAGGATCCTCTTGATGTCCTCGGCGAAGTTGCCCTCGTTGTTCAGCCAGCCGTTGCCCAGCGCCTGCACGGTCTCGGAGCCGTTGACGAACCCGTCCACGGCCTTGCCCATGCCGATCGAGTTGACCATCCGGTCGAAGAAGGCACCGTCGCCACCGACGATGTTGATGTCGGCGCTTTCCAAACCGGCCGCCATGGCCGTGGCCTGGGCCTCGGCGACCTGCCGGTGCACGTCGATGCCGGCCAGGCGGACCTCCTTCTCCGCCTCCAGGCGCAGACGGTACTCCTCGTGGTCGCGGCTGACCTCGTCCAGGGCGGCCATCGCCGCGGCCTTGTCGGTCAGACCCGCGGCCTCGGCGCGCAGCTTCTTCTCCACGGCGTCGGCTTCGACGTCGGCCTTCTCACGGGCAACGACGGCCTCGGCGCGGCCCAGCTTCTCGACGGCCTCGGCGTCCTGCTCGCGGACCTGGACCTCGGCCAGACCGGCGGCCGCGGCCTCGGCCTGCAGGCCCTCGGCCAGGCGGATCTTGGCGCGGGTGTCCAGCTCGGCGGCCTGCTGACGGGCCTCGGCGAGGGTGAGTTCCTCCTGCGCCTTGTGCTTGGCCGCGGCTTCGGCGGCCTCGGCGGCCTTGATGTCCTTGACCAGGTTCTCCTGGGCCTCGGCCTCGGCGTGGATGATGATGGCCTGGCGCTGGCGCTCGGCCTCCTCGACGGCCCGCAGCTTCTTGATCGCCTCTTCCTGCTCGGCGACGGTGCGGTCGACGGCCACGCGCTCGCGGATGACGTCGGCGACCTCGCGCTTCTCGGCCTCGACCTCCTTGTCCTTGGCGATGCTGCTCAGCTCGGTCTCGCGCTCGCGGCCGATGACCTCCAGCATGCGGTCCTTCTCGATGCGCTCGGTCTCGATGGCGATGACCCGCTCGCGGTTCTTCTCGGCGACCGCGATCTCACGCTGCTGGTTCTGGTGCTGGACGCCGAGCTGCTCGGAGGTGCGGATGTTGGCGGTCTCGGACTTGAGACGCTCCTCGGCCTGGACCCGGGCGGTCTCGGCCTCCTCCTTGGCGCGGATGATCTCGATCTCGCGCTTGGCCTTGGCGGCCGCCTCCTCGCGACGCTTCTCCAGTTCGGCGAGGGTCTCGGCGGTCTCCGTGTCCTGGCGGTCGATCTCCTTCTTGCGGTCGTTCTCGAACTCGTTGGTGCGCTTGTGCTCCCGGGCGGTGCGCTCGGTGATCTTGGAGATGCCCTGCGCGTCCAGGATGTTGTTGGCGTCGTGCTGGTGCAGCGGGGTCTGCTCCAGCTCGTCGATGGCCACGTCCTCGAGGATGTAGCCGTTGAGGTCGGTGCCGATCAGGGAGACGATCGCCTGACGGAACTCCTCGCGGTGGGTGAACAGCTCCTCGAAGTCGAACTGCTTACCGACGGTCTTGAGCGCCTCGGAGAACTTGGAGTTGAAGAGCTCCTGCAGGGTGTCCTGGTCGCTGGCGCGCTCGGTGCCGATCGCCTTGGCGACCTTCTTGACGTCCTCGGCGGTCTCGTTGACCCGGACGTAGAAGAACACCTTGATGTCGGCTCGGATGTTGTCCTTGCAGGTCAGGCCTTCGCGGCCGCCGCGTTCCAGGGTCAGGCTCTTGAGGGAGATGTCCATGACCTCGGCCTTGTGCAGGACCGGGAGGACGATCGATCCGGTGAAGGTGACGTGGACGTCCCGCACCTTGGAGATGATCAGGGCCTTGCCCTGCTCCACCTTGCGGAACAACCTGGTCACCATCAGGAGCAGGGCCAGAAGGACGACGATTCCGACGGCGATGGCGATACCGATGGTCAGGAACGCGGCGTCGGCCGCTTCCTGCCCGGTGGCCGGAGCACTCAGCAACACGTAGGGGTCTCTTTCTGCGAGCGGCGTGGGTCGGGGGACACGCGGCGTCGGGCGAAGGGGCGGGAGCGGGACGGCCGTGCCCGAGTAGGTCGCTTGTCAGGGGTTATGACGCGTCCGCGTGGCGAACGGTTCCGAAATGGGCAAGATCATCCCTGCTCATCGCAGGTGGAGCCGGAGGACTCAGTGCCGACCGGGGTCCAGGGCGGGGTCGAAGGCGGTGACGAGGAAGAGGTCCTCGGCCGCGTCGTGGTCGAAGATGAGGGCGGTGCTACCGACGGACAGGACCTCGCCGCCGGTGGTTCGCACCGGGATGGAGATGGCGGCCCCGCCCGCGGTGGTGATCTCGGCCTGGCCGAAGTCCTCACTGGCCTCACCGATGCGGATGAGGCAGGTGCGGCCGACCAGTTCGTGCTTGGAGTCGCCCTTGCGCTTGGGCAGGAAACGCTGGAGTCCCATCACCACACCGCTGGTGATCGCCCATGCGGCGACCAGGGCGATGAGCAGGACGACGGCCCCGAGGGCCCACAGCATCGGCGCGGAGGTGGTCTCGATGAGGCTGGTCACGATGCTTCCCATCATGCTGACGAACCAGGCCGTACAGACCAGCATGGTCAGGGCCACGGTCACCGGAACCCTCCCCAGCCCGGCCTTGCCCAGGACCGCGCTGAGGCCGGCGACGTCGCCGTCGGCGTCCACGCTGTCCAGCGCTTCGGTGTCCGCGGCACCGACGATCACGAAGATCCAGTAGCCCAGGACGACGATGAGCATCGGCGTGAACAGGACCGTGGGGAATCCGAAGGCGGTACTCAGGAACAGACCCATCCCGCGTACTCCTTCGTGTTCTCGTGGTTCCGCGACCGGCGCCGGGGGAGGACGACCGGGGTCCGCATCCGTGGGAACCGTGTCGAAACCCTATCGAAGACCCCTGCTCAGCACCTTCCGCAGGGTGCCCGTTGACCAATTGTGGCCGGCTTCGTTCCGCGAGCGCGGATCGAGCGGGCCGCACAGGGGCAGGAAGAGGAGTGGGAAGAAATTCATGGAGGGTGTCGATCCGGCGTCGACCCGTTCGACGAACAGGTGAAAGTGGGGGAGAGACCCCGCCCGGCACCCGAAAGAGGGCGAACACCATGCGTTACCTGATGTCGATCATGAGCGACCCCGCGTCCGAGGCCGCCGACTACGAGCCCGAGCCCGAGATCTACGAGGCGATGGCCGCCTACAACGAGGAGCTGGCCAAGGCCGGGGTCCTGCTGACCGGTGAGGGCCTGGCCCCCACCTCCGAGGGCGCCGAGGTCGTCTTCCGGGACGGGGAGGCCACCGTCGTCGACGGGCCCTTCACCGAGGCCAAGGAGTTCATCGCCGGGTACTGGGTGATCCAGGTGTCCTCGCGCGCGGAGGCCGTCGAGTGGGCCAAGCGTTGCCCGCACCCGCCCAAGGGCGACCCGACCGAGATGAAGCTCCAGCTGCGCAGGATCGGTGAGCTGGAGGACATGGACAACATGTCCGAGGAACTCAAGGAGCGAGAGCGCGTCCTGCGCGTGCAGACGGAGGGGTGAGCGTCCGAAGGTGGGGGCGGGTCCGTGTGGGCCCGCCCCCACCTTGCGGCCCGAGCCCGCCGGTGCTGTCATGGTGCGGTGGATCACATGGACGTGACTCGCCAGGTGGAGGCGGTCTGGCGGATCGAATCGGCCCGACTGATCGCGACCTTGACGCGCATGGTCGGCGATGTCGGATCGGCCGAGGAGTTCGCGTAGGACGCACTGGTCACCGCGCTGGAGAAATGGCCGCGGGAGGGTGTGCCACGTAGCCCCGGGGCCTGGCTGACCACCGTCGCCAAGCGGCGGATCCTCGATCGATGGCGCCGGGACGAACGTTTCCGGGATCGCATGGTGGAGCTCGGTCGGGAGTTCGCCGCACGCGACGGCCAAGCGGAGTTCGACGTCGTCCTGGAGGAGGACTATGGCGACGACCTGCTCAAACTCATGTTCGTGTGCTGTCACCCCGTGCTGTCCACCGAGGCCCGGATCGCGCTCACCCTCCGCCTGCTCGGCGGGCTCACCACCGACGAGATCGCCCGTGCCTTCCTCGTGCCGGAGACCACCGTCGCCCAGCGCATCGTGCGGGCCAAGCGGCGGTTGGCCCAGAAGCAGGTTCCGTTCGAGGTGCCCTCGGGTGAGGACCGCGACGCTCGCCTCGCCGACGTGCTGGAGGTCCTCTACCTGGTGTTCAACGAGGGGTACACGGCCACCTCGGGGGAGTGGTGGCTGCGTCCCGAACTGTGCGAGGAGGCCATGCGCCTGGGGCGGGTCCTCACCGGGCTGATGCCCAAGGAACCCGAGGTGCACGGACTGATCGCGCTCATGGAGCTCCAGGCCTCCCGGTTCCGGGCCCGGGTCGGTGCCGATGGGACGCCGGTGACCCTCGCCGAACAGGATCGTTCCCGTTGGGACCGGCTGCTCATCCAGCGTGGACTGGTCGCGCTGGAAGGCTCGATCCCCGTCGATCCCGCCCGTCCGCGGGGCGTCTACTCCCTCCAGGCCGGGATCGCCGCGAAACACGCCACCGCCCGTACCGCCGAGGACACCGACTGGCACGGGATCACCGTCCTGTACGAGGTGCCGGCCAGGCGCACCGGATCGCCCGTGGTCGAACTCAACCGCGCGGTGGCCGTGTCGATGGCGCTCGGACCCGGTGCGGCCCTCGGCATCGTCGACGCCCTGCGCGACTCCGGTGCCCTGGACGGATACCACCTGCTCCCGGCGGTCCGGGCCGACCTGCTCCAACGACTCGGGCGTGGTGAGCAGGCCCGCGCCGAGTACGAACGGGCCGCCGGCCTCACCCGCAACGAAAGCGAACGCGCGCTTTTGCTCGAACGAGCCCGTTCTGCTGTGGGCAGTGAGATCTAGCGGTGGGCGGGCGCTCTGGTCAGACTGGTCCGCATGAGACTTCTGGTTCTGGGCGGTACCGAGTTCGTGGGGCGGGCGATCGTGGAGGACGCGCTCGCCCGAGGGTGGGACGTCACCGTCTTCCATCGAGGGCGGCACGAAGCTCCGGAAGGGGTGGGCGTGCTGCACGGCGACCGTACCGAGGAGGGTGGCCTCACCGCGCTGGCCACGGGGGAGTGGGACGCCGTCGTCGACACCTGGTCGGACGCCCCCGGAGCCGTTACCGCCACCGCCCGGCTGCTGGCCGATCGGGTCGGCCACTACGCGTACGTCTCCAGCCGTTCCGTGCACGGCATGCCCAGCGCTCCCGGTGCGGATGAGAGCGCCCCGACCGTGAAGCCAGCCCCCGCCGACGAGGGCGACGACTACGCGCGGGCCAAACGCGGGGGCGAGGTGGCCGCCGAGGAGGTGTTCGGTGACCGGGCGCTGTTCGTTCGGGCCGGGCTCATCCTGGGGCCCTACGAGAACATCGGCCGACTGCCCTGGTGGCTGAACCGGATCGCTCGCGGTGGCCCCGTTCTGGCTCCCGGACCGCGTGATCTGCCCTTGCAGTACATCGATGCCCGGGACCTGGCCGCCTGGACCCTCGGCGCGGTGGAGGAGGGGTCGGGTGGTCCGTACAACCTGGTCAGCCCGAGCGGGCACGCCACCATGGTGGAACTCCTGGAGGCCTGCCGGGAGGTGACGGGTTCGGACGCGGAGTTCCGCTGGACCGATCCCCGGGTGATCGAGGCGGAGGGGATTCGACCCTGGATGGACCTTCCGGTCTGGCTGCCTCCGGGCGAGATGCACGAGACCCTGCACCAGGGGAACGTCGACCGGGCCCTGGCCACGGGGTTGAGGTGCCGCCCGGTCATCGAGACCGTCGCCGACACCTGGGCGTGGTTGAGGTCCATCGGTGGTGAGGCACCCCAACGCCCCGACCGGCCCAGTCTCGGTTTGGACCCCGAGGTCGAACGGCGTGTTCTGGGTTTGTGAGCATCGCGAAGGCCCCGACCGGCGGAGTGGGTTCTACCGGCCGGTCGGGGCCTGGTGGTGATCGGGGCCTTCCTCGTTCCCGCTGGCGGGCGGGCCCGAAATGTTGCCAGTGGGTTCTCATCCCCCGTGATCTTGCTACCAGTAGCAAGCGCTTGCCTTGCTACTGGTAGCAAGATCACGGGGGAGAGTCGAGACGAGCTACCTGCCGCCTAACGAACGCTCGCGCGTAGGAGCGCCGTCCACTCGCTGGAGGGGAAGATCAGGTGCCCGGCTTCTCTGTTCTGGGTGTCGCGTACAGCGGATCCGTCAGGAAGGTCGGCGACCTCGACGCAGTTCTCGGTACGCCCCTGGCTATAGGACGACTTGCGGAAGTTCAGGTCGATTTGGGATCGCATTGGCCGGTGCCTTCTACTCGTTAAGCATGTTCTCCAAGAACGCTTGTGAGTCTGGCACACTGAGCGCGGCCGCTTGGACGTGCCTGTAAACCATTTCGCAGTGTGCGATCTCGACAGGGTCCTCATAGAACAACTGGCTCATGACATCTTCTCGATATACCACCGGTGGGTCATCGAGGAAGTCCAGGATCGAAAAGCTTCCCGCCGTGGCCGGGTGTAGCCCCGCTGTGTCCGGGAGGATCTGTACCCGCAAAGTGGGGCGCTGCACGTTGATCAGGTGCTGAACCTGTTCCGGGCGGATCTCCGCGGGGATCTTCCGGAGAGCGGCCTCGTCGATGATCGCCCATACCTGTGGGCCGCTGGATCCTGGGGCGAGGATCTGCTTTCGAGCCATACGAGCTTCAACGTATCTTTCGATGTCGGCTTCGTCAGTGACGCCATGGCCACGAGTGATCGCCTGGGCATACCCCTCCGTCTGGAGGAGCCCGGGGATGACAAGTGCCTCGTAGGTCCGGATCGTGGCTGCTTCAAGCTCCAGCCCGACGTAAGCACCCTTGCCCAGCACATCGGCATAGCCGACCCACCAACCGGTATTACGGGCTTCCTTGGTCAGGGTGGCGTAGGCCTCGCGGTCCGCCGGGTCAGTGACTGCGTAGATGTCGAGCAATGCTTCGACGTCAATGATGGAAGGCCTGAGCCACTCGTTGTTCTCGATCCGGGTGAGCTTGCCCCTTGACCACTTGCCCTTCCCGCGCCTGCGGGCCTCGGCCGTGACATGGGCAGCGGTCAGACCTGCGGCTTCTCTCAGCTCGCGAAGGCGTCGCGAGAGTCGTCGTCGGCGCAGGGTCGAGCTTTTAGCCATGGTGCCGTTGCTCCTCGTAGTGGACCGCTGACGCGCTGATCCTATGTTGATTCCTCGCCTATCAGACATTTAGTGCGCAGCCCAACAGTGGATGGTCGTCTCTAGATGAATTCTCGCATGCGATTTTAAGATGGGCATTGAGAAAATAACTCCGTTGGGTCACTATGGGACTACCTGATCGGCCGGCTGGACTTCCCGCCCAGCACCTGAGCACCAGGAGCCGCGCTATGCCGCGTTGTCTGAACCTGTCCGAGTTGACCTACGTGCGTCATCGCGCCGCCGAACTGGTGCGTCGCCGACGTTCCCGTAAGGCCGGGCGTGTGCGTGCCTACGCCTCGGCTCCCCGAACTCTGGCCGAGACGCGGTCACCGCGCTCGCCCCGTCCGCCACGGATCCCGGGTCCGCGTCGTCCGTTGGACACCGCTCCGCTGGATGTCCTCCAAGCGGTCCTGTCAGGGCTGCACCGACTGGAGGTGGGCGCTTGAAGATCGGTTGGAGCGGGGCCGCTGAGAGTCCACCGCCTTCGAACCCCGCCCCGGTGAGGCGCGATGGACAACCGAACGACCTGCTCGGAGCCCAACGGGCACGACTACATCCCGGACCAACCCCCGGTGAGGCGCGGTAACACGGCCACCGCTACCTGCCGTTACTGCAAGGACACCATCACCGCGACGCGCTGAACCCTCGGCGCCCACGAAAAAGCTCTGGCGGGTGCACCAACACCCCCAGAGCAGGCCGACAACCACCAAACGAAAGAAAGAGTTGCCGACATGGCCATTGTGCCGCACCCCCGAGCCCCGATCCACACCCCCACCCTGCCCTTCACCGGCCGCCGCTGGCCCTCCCGCGTCTACCCCGGCGACCTGGCCCAGACCTCCTGGGTTCGCTCCGACCTGGCCGTCGACCTGGCCCGCCTGGCCGGACTGGCCAAGGAGACCGGCGAGGACATCGTGCTCTGCGCCAGTGAGATGTTCGCGAACGCGTGCGACCATTCGCGATCGGGCCAGGACCCCGAGGGCCGGGGCATCCGCACGCTGAACATGCCCACCGCCACCACCGTCCAGGTCGCGATCGTCGATGACGGCGTCCGCGCCGACTCCATCGAGCCCAAGGGCCCGGAGATCCCGCATCAGCGCACCCCCGAAGACTGGGAGGAGGCCGAGCGTGGTCGGGGACTGCTGCTCATCCACCACCTGGCCGAGCGCTGGGGCTCCCACTCGATCCTGGACTTCCCCTTCTGCGATGGTCTGGGCACCGTCATCTGGGCCGAGTTCGCGTTGGGAGGTGCCCGGTCATGACCACCATCGATTCCAGGGTGCGCTCCGTGCTGAACGCACCCCGAGGCCAACGTTTCTCCCGTCCGGTGCTTTCCCACCCCACGAACGTCTGGCCGGAATCGCACCAGGAACGACGGGAACGGTTGCTGCGACAGATGCGGGGCAACCCCAGGGTCGCCTATATGCTCGAACACGGCGAACTCCCGCACTGGATGATCGTGGCCCGCCAACGCCGGGAACAGGCCGAGAGGGAAGCCCGTCAAGTCGGCGTACCGGCTGATCCCCCGACCGGTTCCCCCTCCATCCGCCGGGGCCGGCATCGGGCCCCGCGCCGGCGGTGGGCCCTGCCCGCCCTGGCCGTCAGCGCGGCCCTTCTCCTCGGGCAGAGGATCGCAGAAGCGATCGGACAGCCACTCGCCCAATCCGTAGGATTCCCGCTCTAACCGCCGAACAACAACCGCGCCCCGACCACCCGGTGATCGGGGCGCCATGGACTTCCCCTTAGTTCAGCAAAGAGACCCGGTCGGCAAGCGATCCTCCACTTGGGTGCCCTCCCAGATCGTCCACCAGAGAACGCAACCGACGGTGGGTGGTGGTGCGCAGTGACTTGGACGGGACCATGTCCAGCACGCTTTCCCCCAACGCCACCGCGTCTTCGGCCTGGCGTTGGGAAGCCTGTGCACGGGCATGCACCGTCATCGCCGCAGCCCATCCGGGTGACCCGGAGCGTTTGAGGGAGGCCGAGGTCTGCGCGTGCTGTGCGGCCAGGGCCGGGTCGTGGAGAAGGAACGCTTCGGCCAGGTGCAGCTCGAACTCGGCCCGATCGAACCCGAACCGTCCGGGTTCGTCCTCGCTCCGATCCATGTCTCGCCGGGCCCGGGTGACGTGGGAGGTCAAGGCCTCTACGTCGCCTATGGTCGAGAGGGGGCGTAGTCGACACCAAGCGGTGATCTGTGCGGCACGCAGCGGGGTACTCGCGTGGTGAGCGGCCTGCTCAGCGAGTTCAAGGGCTTCCATCGGGCGGTGGCTGGCCATAGTGACCATCGACTGCGCACCCAGCGCCCAACTGGTCAGGTGCGGGTCACCTACCTGTTCCCCGACCCGGGCAGCCGTACCCAGATGAATGAACGCTCCGGCAGGATCGGCGGTGTGGTGGGCGAGGTTGCCCAGCAGGGCGGACATCCAACCCATGACTCGGTGGGTGCCCGCGCCGGTGTGATCCATCAGCAGGGAGCGGCAGCGCGCCACTTCAGTAGCCAGCACCCGGGGCGGGAAGTCGCTGTATCGCCGGGTGTAGAACTCCAGGGCCCGCTCAGCGAGGTCCCCGGCTTCGGTGCCGTGCAGGCGGATGCTGTCGGCGACTGCGGTCAGCTCGGGGTACTCGGGGGGCATGTGGTGCTCCTGTCGCGGATGCGGTATGGGGTGACCGTACCAACCGGGGCCGCGCACGGGCAGGGGAACACCTAACCGTGTCGGGGGTATCCCGTACACGTGGGCCAGAGCGTACAGGTACTCAGGCCCGGGGCGGGTCTGGCCATGCTCCCACCGGCAGAGCATGGCGGTGGTAAGCCCCGGCGGGGCCAAACCATCGGAGCGGTACACCTCAACCACAGCTTCCACGACATGGCGGCGGGACCACCCGTAGGCGAGCCGCCAAGCCTCCAACGGGCTGACGGGCAAGTCGCGGGTGATCTGGTCGTAGATCGCAGGCACGGCCGCACCGTGACGTTGCTGTTCGGCGCGAATACGAGAGGCCTCGCGGGCGAGCTGGGCACGGGTGGCGCGGCTGACCTTCACGTCGCTCTCCTGAGGGTCGGGCCAAGGACCATACCCGCGGTCGGGCCGGCGCAAGATTGCCTTCTGGGTCAATGTGCGCACCGCACGGATGCATTGATCCTCTCCGTGGGCGGGCCGTTTCCTGGAATCACAGACCGGTGGAACCCCCATCGGGAGACACGGAAGGTGACCGATGACCGCCATCATGGACGCGTCCACCCCCGCCACCACACGCGACCCTCACAGCTTCGTCAACCCCGAGGTGTGGGAGCGTCAAATCCTTCTGCTCACCCGCGACCACCCCTGGGACACCGTCATGGCTGAACGGTGCTTCGGCCAAGCCGTGGCCTACCTGATCACTGCGATGGAGAAGTGGGGACAGGGCCTGGAAATCGGGTGTGGGCCGCTGGTGGACATCGCTGTGCACGGGTTCATCCTGGACACGGTGAACTACCGCGAGTTCTGCGCCACCCACTTCGACGGCCGGTTCCTGGAACACGTGCCCGAGATCGCTTTCAAGTACGACGGTTCCGTGGAACGCACCGCCCACATCATCGAGGCGAACCGGTTCTTCGTGGACTGGCCGCTGTGGGAGCGGGACACCGCCAAGTGCACGCCATGCCACCCAGGGAGTAACTGCCACTGACACCCCCGGCGAAGAGGTCGACACCACACCGGTGGCGACCTCTTGGTCTGTTCCTCTGCTGCCACATTCGGGATTTGGCTACCGTGGTTCGGGTTCTGCATATACGACCCTTGAGGACCACTCATGGCCAACCCGACCACCAACCTGCTGGAGTACTGGGATCGGTACGCGAAGGGTGTCACCGCTGAAGCGGACCCGAATACGGCTTTCGGGTGGACCCAGTGGGAAGGGCACGGCCCAGGCAAGGAACTGCTCGGAGATCCATTCTCAGCGTTGGAGCTGGGGTGCGGTCGCGGAATCGAGGTCGCCGCCCTGGCCCGGGATGGAGTCAAAGCAGAGGGGGTCGACATCTCCCCCGCCCAGATAGCGCAAGCTTGCGAGCGGTGGGAAGTGTTCGGGGCCCGATTCCATCAAAGCAACGTGCTTGAGTTCCTACAGTCGTCAGAGCGGAGCTGGGACACCATCTACTCGGTGTGGGGCGCGGTCTGGTTCACCGACCCGAACGCGCTCCTGCCGCTGGTTCGAGACCGGTTGGAACCAGGTGGCCGGTTGGTGTTCTCCCACGCTGAGCCGGTGCCGGGTTCTTCAGGTCCACAGGGCATGTACGGGGGCGGATTCCGGGGACGGCGGGTATGGCTGCACCAGTGGTCCGCCACCCCCGAGGAATGGTCAAGGCTGCTTGAGGCGGCCGGATTCGAACGTGCACAGGTATGGGTGGAGCCGGCGCCCGAGTCCGACCACGTCGGCACCCTGATCGGGGTGGCGCGCAAATAGGTCTCCCTGGTGGGAGCGACCCCCTCATATGCAGGGCACGATCGGCCAGGCGTTCACCCAGTCCAGTGGGTTCCCGCTCTAGCGGTCGTAGTGCTTGAGGCCGTCGATGTTCAGGGTGACTTCGACCCTCGGTCGCTCCGTGTGTCCGTTGCCGAGAGTGAGGGCGCTCCGGTGACGGCCTCGGACAGAGGCCCCGGCGGGGGCAGCCGGAAAAATCCTCACCTCCGACCGAACACACACCCCTCCTCCCGACATAAGCAGGTGAGAGGACGGGAGGAATGCCCATGGGAAGCAGCACGGACGGGGATCCTTACTCCGACGAGTGCGCCTTCAACGCCCTGTTCGAGAAGCACTACGACGCCGTGTACCGATACGCCCGGCGCAGGGTGGGCGCCGACCAGGCGGACGACGTGGCCTCGGAGTCCTTCGTCGTGGCCTGGCAACGACGAAAGCGCCTGGTCCCGCAGCAGGAACTGCCCTGGTTGTACGAGTGCGCGCGAAGAATCACCTTGGCCCACTTGCGCCGTGGCCGGACTCAGGACCAGATCGCGCAATCGTTGACCCGAGAACCTGGCCGGATCGGCGCGTACGCCGACCACGCCGACGGCGTCATCGACCGCAGTGGGGCCCTGGCGGCCCTTGCACGGCTGACCGAGATCGAACGCGAACTCGTGATGCTCGTGACCTGGGAGGGACTCGACACCCGCCAGGCGGCCAAGGTCGTGGGATGCAGTCACGTCACCGCTCGCGGACGACTGCACCGCGCCCGTAAGAGGCTCACCGCTCACCTGAACGAGGCGGCCGAACCCGCACCGGCCTTCACCTGGGAGAAGACGTCATGAACGACCTGACCAGTCTGCGCGCGACCCTCAACGACAGCGATCCGGCCAAGGGCACCGCCCCCACCGACCGGGATCGTCGATGGGCCCGGGCCAACGCCATCGCCCGACTGAGGGAGGACACCCCCGCGACGGGTCCCCTGTGGCGTCGTATCCCCGTGCTCGTGGCCGGTGCCGCCGCCGCTGCCCTGACCGCGGGTGTGGGAGCGATGCTGTTGCCCACCGACCATCCGGCCGGAATACCCGTGGCCTACGCCGCCCCGCCCGAGACCGTGGAGGTCGTCGGTGGGGAGCCGGTCGACGGCACGGAATCCTTGCTGGAGCTGTCCGAGGTCACGGCCGAACGCGGTGATCCCCAGGGGCGGGGGGACGTGGGGTTCGTATCCTCCACCGGCACCACCATGTACCGGATGAACGCCGACGCCGGTGACGCGGACCCGGAGGAGACCCACGGATACGGGTTCATCCCCTTCGAGTGGAACCGGTGGCAGAGCCTGGACGGTGAGCTGCGTGAGGACCAGAACCCCCAGCCCCCGACCGAGACGGGAGGAGAGGCCGGCGACCACGAGTGGTTCCTGGACCAGGTCGGTGAGACCCACGAGGAGACTCTTCACCCCAGCCTGGTCCTGCCCGAGACGCTGCCCACCGACCCCGACGCCCTGGCGGAGACGCTCATGGGCCTGGGCCAGGACCCGGAGGAGGTCGAGAGGACCGACGCCTCCCTGTTCCATGCCCTCGCGAGCCTCTACGGGTACCGGCCCCTGTCCGGTGCGGAGGAGGCCGCCGTCCAACGGATCATCGCCGACCGTGCCGAGACGAGCCACCTGGGCGCCGCCACCGATCCGTTGGGCCGAGAGGGCGAGCTCTTCTCGTTCGTCGTCGAGGAACCCGGTGTCCAGACGCTGGAGTACCGCTACCTCTTCAGCGCAGAGGACGGAGCGTTGCTCTACCAGGACTCCATCCTGATGGACGAAGAGGACCCGGAGACCCCGATCGAGGACTACGGGCTCGAATACCCCGTCCTGTCCCAGCAGGTCAGCTACGTCTGGACCGGATGGGTCGAAGAGATCGGTGCGCGTCCCTGACGCCGTGCCCCTGACACCGCGCACCTGACGCCGAGGGCCGTGCCCGCCCGGGGACGGCCCTCAAGCCGTGGCCGGACGCATGAGGGTGTCGTAGGTGTCGCCCGTGCGCTCCAATCCCACATCGAGCCGCCGAGCCCAGGCATCCAGCCCGGCTTGGGCCTGCTCACCGTCCCGGTCGTCATCGACCACCAGCTCCAGCTCCATGAAGGTGCCGGCGCCCTCGACGACGTCGAGGCACACCCCGATCGTCCCCGAGCGGCCGGTGCGCCGTTCCTTGACGATCCGCACCGTGGGCTCGTATCCCAGGGCCAAGAGTGCGCCGTGCATCTGTTCTCGATCGGCGACGACGGTCTCGTACTCGGCACACTCCATCGCGTTCGCGAGCGGAGTCTTGGTGGTCAACAGGTGGGTGTTGTCCTGCGTCCGCAGTCGGGCGAAGGTGTACCCGGTCTTTCCCTGGTCGGGGGTCCAACCGGCGGGTGCGTAGGCCTGGTCGTCCTGGAAGACCGGATCCTCCAGGACCAGCCCCGCGCACTCCAACGCCGCCAACAGGGCTTCTGTGTCCGTCACCCTGTACTTGGTCTCGATCTCCCGCACCAGCGGCCCCTCACGTCTCGTCGCTCGGCTTCGTGGAGCGTATCGACGCGCGCCCTCGAACACTCGGAGTTCGCCGACTTCGGGACCTGGGGAAATCGGGTGGACGGGCCGAATGAGTCGACCCGCCCACCCGATTTTCGCTCTAGCGAACGCTCGCGCGTAGGAGCGCCGTCCACTCGTTGGAGGGGAACACCAGGTGCCCCGCTGCCCTGTTCCGGGTATCGCGTACTGCGGCCGCAGAAGGGAGGTCGGCGACCTCCACACAATTCTGAGGAGTGCTGTAACTGCTCTTGCGGAACGAGGGCTGTTCTGCGGAGGTGGGAGTTGAACGCATGGGGTTCTTGCCTTCTTCTATGGGGTGAGACCGCGCATCAGGTCGATCGAATCGTGAGGGCCCGAAGCGATGGACTGAGCCCGCTCGAAGAGCCGTCGGTAACGTGCGACCTCCTCGTCGCGTTCCAAACGACAACGGCGCCCCGGCCACTCGGTGATCGGGGCGGTGTTTATGGGTTTGCACCTTCCGTAGCGGCATGTGGTCTGGTGGACTCCCGTACCGGTCCCTTGAAGAAAGGTCCCTGCTCTTGTACTCGTCCTTCAGGCCACCCCGTCAGGTCAAGATCGGTGACGCGGCGGCCTTCGCCGGCACCACGCCACGGGCGATTCGCCACTACCACGAGATCGGGCTGCTCCCCGAGCCTGAGCGGGGCGGCGACGACCGCCGCCGCTACGGGTACGAGGAAATGATCCGCCTGCTGTGGATCCGCAAGATGGCCGACGCCGGGATCGCCCTCGACGACATCCGTGACGCCTTGGCCACCGGTACGAATTCCGCCGTTGCGGACAGCGGAGACGTTATCGCGGGCACCCTGGAGCGGCTGGAGGAAACCCTCGCCGAGCAGGAGTCGGAATTGCGGCGGCAACGGACCGTCGTGCAGCGGATGCGCACCGAAGGCAGCCGGATGGGACTGCTGTCCGACTTCGTCACCGACCGTCTCAAGAGCCTGCCCGAGGGCTCCCTGCACCAGGCGGACCTGGACACCCTGCTGGTCACCGAGCGGATCTTCGGCCCACTCGGCGCGGCCGTCCAGGCCACCCGCTTCATCGCCCTGGCCACGCACCCCTCTCTGCGGGAGGAGTCCGACCGCATCGATGACGCCGAGGAGGCACTCGATGACAGTGTCGCCATCGATGATCCACGGGTGGCTCGAGCGGCCGTCGAGCGGCACGCCTTCGAAAGCGCCCTGCACGCCGTCATCGACGAGTCCGGTCTGGATGAGGACGACGATGCCCTCTTCGAAGCCTGGGACACTTTGCACCCCGCTCCCGCCGATGACGGCGAGGACGAGGCCGACCTCGACTCCGGCAGGCGGGAGACAGGCTCCATGGGCGCGTTCGAAGCCATCGGCAAGATGCCCTACGACGCCTCCCCGGCCCAATGGCGCTGTATGGAACTGGCCATGGAACTATCCGCCCAAGACTCACCCGCTACCTAGAACACGGCCCAGGACTCCCTCACCGCGGCCACGTATCAGGTCGGCGTGTCCGCCGGCCGCGGGCCACCCGGCCAGATCCAGGTGAAGGCGGGCGAAGGGCGCAGCTCGGGCACCAGCTCGACCGCTTTCTTGATCGCTTCCCCGCGCAGAACGTGTGCCATCTCCGTGAGCTCGGCCGGTTCCATGAGAGAGGAGAAGTGAGTCTGGCACTCGTGCTCGAGACCGAGCGTGTTCGGCGTTTTGCTGAACCGTTCCGCTGCGGCGACGATGCGGTCCTTGTCAGTGGTCTTCGGACTCGCTCGAAGTGTGAGTGTTCCGTGGTCGATGTCGTACCAGACCCGATCGAATTCGTGTTTCTTCTCCAAGAAGGACCTGAAATCTTCGAGCGCCATCACGTACTTCGTCCTGCCTGCCATGAAGCGACGATAGACCGTCACGGTGCTGCGAGAGAGGTCCTTTTCCATCGTGCCCGGTGTGCCTCACGCATTCGCACCCGCGCTGTCGGACGTCCGCGAGGGGTGATCGAGTCACGGCCGAATGGGCCGGGTCTTCCGTGACCGGCTCTTCGAGCCCGACCTCGCAGGCGAGCTCGTCACGGAAACACCACCGGTTTCCCAGTGCCCCGATGACCCGTTCTGGGCGGAGGCTCCCGGATGTCCCTTGTGGCGCGCCCCGCCGGAGGTATCTGGTTCGGCGGTGACCTGTTGTGGTGATCGGCTGCGGACTGTCACCGGCCGGTGGTATCCAGGTGAGGTCTACCCCTACCCCTGGAGGGTTTTGTGACCGCACGTAACTTCAAGGGCCAATTTTCCTCGTGGCCGGCCACGGCGTTCTTCATCTTCTGCGGCGTGCTGCTGCTGGCCATGATCAACGACTGACCAGGCAAAGCCCAGGATGTGCCCGTTTTGCGACCGCAAGATCGGTAAGCGCAAGGACGGATCGCGTAAGAAGTACTACATCGACCAGGCGCCGTTCTGGTCCTTGGGCCACAAGCTTTCGGAGTGTAAGGATTCCTCCCGCGATGGGACCGAGCCGACCCACCACACGAAGACCGTGGCCGACCGACGACGCAACGGCAAGATGACGTGCCTGGCCTGTCGGCAGTGGGTGAAGGTCATCCAGGCCTTCCGCCCGGTCAAGCACGATGACCTGCACGGCAAGGTATGCGCGGGATGGCGCGACAACCCGGCACGGAACGATCCGGACCATTCGCGTTGGGTGGCCGCTCTTTCCTCGCCCCTACCTCACGCGCGCATGAAAAGGGGCCGTGCCCACTCGGACACGGCCCCACCTGAGATTTCGTTCTCTTTCCATCCGGCCCGGATAATCGGACCCGGTCAAGCCTTGGTGGGGGTCACCACCAGGCGGTCGCGTTCGGGGTCCACGTCCACGGTCACGGTGTCGCCCTCGGTGAGCTCGCCGGACAGCATCACCTTGGCCAGCGGATCACCGATCGACGACTGCACCAGGCGACGCAGCGGCCGGGCGCCGTAGTTCGGGTCGAAGCCGGTCAACGCCAACCACTCACGTGCACCCTGGGACACGTCCAGCGTGAACCTGCGCTCGGCCAGGCGCCGGGCCAGCTTGTCCACCTGTAGGTCCACGATCCGGGTCAGCTCCTCGGTGGACAACGCGTCGAACATGATCACGTCGTCCAGGCGGTTGAGGAACTCGGGCTTGAACGTCGCGCGCACGACGTCCATCACGCGTTCCCGGCGGGTGGCCTCCTCCAGGGACTGGTCCACCAGGAACTGCGACCCCAGGTTCGAGGTGAGGATCAAGATGGTGTTGCGAAAGTCCACCTGACGGCCCTGGCCGTCGGTCAGTCGACCGTCGTCCAGCACCTGAAGCAGGGTGTCGAACACCTCCAGGTGCAGATC
>NZ_DYZD01000274.1 GCF_020741345.1 Nocardiopsis listeri | reverse complement strand
CGGCCACATCCTCGTCCGCCTCGGCCTGCTCGGCGGCGCCGGTCAGCTGGGCGAGCATCCGCTCGGACCGGCGCCGTCGCACGTCCGCCCGAAGGCGGGCGATGGTGGTCTGGTCAAACCCCAGCTGCTCGTAAGTGACGTCGCTGTCGGGCGGGAGTACACCGACCCCGACCAGCTTCATGGTGGCGTCGGCCATCGCCGCCCGCGTGGGAGTCGCGGCGTCACGCCACCGGGACACGAGCCCGTTGGCCTCGCTGCTTAGCCCGCCGTCGCGCATGGCCACGACCAGGCGCAGCACGTTCGCCCATGATCGGCCCAGGATCTGCTGTCGGCGCTCGGCACGCTTGACCAGGCGGGCTTCGGTGGCACGGATCGCGTCCGCACTGGACGGGTTGGCGGACACGAACCCCAGATACGACTCGGGGATGGACGCTTCGCCGGCGACCATCTGCGCGAGCAGCTTGACCTGCTCCACATATGGGGCCGGGGAGGCGGCGGAGAACTGCTCCACCTTCGGGAGTTCGCCCTCGTCGTCGCGCTCCAACGCCTTGAAACGACCCAAGTATGAGGCCCATGCGGGGATCGGGTTGCCTTGCTCGTCCGTGAACGCCGACTCAGACGCGCCGAGGATGAACTCCTTCGGCGAGGAGTAGAACTCCCTGCTCACCTCCATGGAGAGCATGGTGCGCACACCCGAGTCGGTGTACGACATCAGCGCTGGGGTGATCTCCGACTTGCCCCAAGGGCGGCCCCTTCGAGGTTGGTTCACCAACGGTTCCACCGGCACCCGGCGCAACCCGTGTCGGGCCCGGCGCACCACCCGCATATCACTCGACGGGTTCGGGCGCTCGCAAAAGATCGTCTGATCCGGAAGGTACAAGGTCAGACCCGTGATCTGCCTCGCGCTCTCGTCCACGGTCACCGACAGGGCACTGGACAGCCGGCGCTTCCGGGCCGACCACTCACCCGTCATCCGGGTAGGCGGCTCAATCGTGATCAACCACTCTGGCTCACCCTCGGTGGTGTCGCCGCGGGACGCGACCACGAACCCGACCCCATGGATGAGGCTTTCGAGGTTGCCCTGTTGGGTGTCGGACTCCATCTCGTTGTCGATGATGACGTCACGCAGACCCAGCGGGTCGTCGGTGTCCTCACCCAGCAGGGCCACGCCCTGCCAGTCCAGACGCTCCTCCAGGCTGTTGACGGCCATCCCTGGCCATCCCACCACCGTCCGAACATCATTCAGGAGCTGGGGGACAGCGATGCCCAGGGAGTTGATCGTGTCGTTGCCGTCGTAGTACAGCTCCCGGAGCTGGTTGTACGGGGCACGACGGAGCAGCTGCGACAGCAGTTTGTTGGTGAGCTTCTGCTCGGCGTCGTCCATGTCTCGCACGTGCAGAGCGGGGAGGGACACCATGGTCACGCTCGTCACCTCATCACCACCACCTTCCCCGATCCGGTCGACTTGCGGTACTTCGTTGAGTTGAGGACCCGGCGGCGGCCGAGCCGGGCGCCGACCATGCACACGGCCAGGTCGACGAGTTTGTTGCTGTCGCGGGTGACCTTGCCGAGGGTGTGGCCCCACTGGTTCGGGCGCTCCTTGGCCTGGCGGACGTGCTTGCGCAGCGCGGCGTGCCCGTCATGGGTGAACCCGGCGCCCTCTTCGTTGATCATCCGCGCGGTCTCCATGGCCTCCTCGGTGAAGTCCTCCAGCCGCTGACGTGACCCACGCGCGCTCATGCGCATGTCGAACAGCACGCTGTTGCCCTGCTGGGCGCCGGGGGTGGCCCACACCAACAGCTTGCGCCGGTACGTGCGGTGCCACTTGTCGATCACCTCTTTCCAGTACAGGACTTCGGTGTCGTCGTCGGTGGCCGGCGACGGATCGACCCCGAACCACAGGACCTTGTACTTCTCGAAAGCCTCGGTCACGGTGTCGTCGACCTCGTCGCGCGGGGCCAACCAGCCCTTACCTCGGTCGCCGTGCGGCTTCTGCCACACACCCAGGACGAAAACATGCCCATCTGAGAGCCTGCATCCGACCAGACCGGTCGCGTCCGTGGACTTGGAGCAGTCCAGGAACATGACGATCCGGTCGCCGTCCTTGAGCTTCACCGAGGGCTTCGCCATCGCGTCGAAGTTCTTCGGGTCCGCCCACGCATCCTCGGCAGCGGCCAACCCGTTGAGGTAGTAGCGGATCGACTCGGCCGGGGTGCGCCGTGTGTCCTGCGCGGACATCGCGATGCGCTCCAGGTCCGACCACGGAGCGTCGTAGTACGCCTGCTCCACGCCCCGCATCAGCGAGTCCCAGTCATGCAACTGCGTGGACGGGTCCGCTTCGCGGGAGTCGTAGAGCAGGTTCACGCCTTGGCGGCGCTTGGCGCCGGACACCTGGGCCTGCCACTCGTTATAGGTGCGCTCCGCCCGGGAGTCCTGCCCCTGCTGGAACGCGTTCGTGAGCTCACACAGCCGGGCCCCGATGTGTTTCGGGGACTTGGACACGTTCCGGTCGCCGACCTCGGCGAGCTTGGTGCCCTGGTTGGCGTCGGTCATGTGGTGTGTCTCGTTGAGAAAAACCGCTGTGGCCGGGTCGCCTTCGTTGGAGGCCTCTGACGCCGTCAGCAGCTCGATCCGCGAGCCACCGGGCCGGACGGTGCGCTTCACTCCGAGGTCGGCCTTGGTCATGCCCAGCCGGTCACGGAGCCGCTTGGACATCATGGCGTTAGCCAATCTGAGCAGGTCGGCCGCCTGGGCCTCACTGTTGGCGCCGATCTGTACCAGCGCCATCCGGCGAGCCCTCGACAACGGCCGGCCACCCGGACCCCACTGGGCGAACTCGACTGGCCCGGCGAACTCAGCCAGCACCATGGCCCCGCCCAGCGGGTCCTTACCGACACCCTTCGCGCCGCGTTTACACCCGGACCAGTACACCCACCGCCCCTCCGGGGTCAGCGCGTACCACAGGTGAAGCCAGCGTTTCTGGGCTGGGGTGAACCGCCACGGCTGCCCGGTGGTCGGGTTCACCAGCCACTTCTCACACCAGCGGATCACCGCCGGGCCCAGCGAAGGCGGGAGCTTTGCGAGCCGGGACGGGTGCCCCCACGGGAGCACATGGTCCCCCGGCCACGGCAGGGTCAGCCACGCCCCGGTGTCGGGGCACACGTAGTAGCCAGGAGGAAGCTCTACCTGGTCAGGCGGAGTCTCATCCGTAGAGGTCGCGGTAGTCGTCAAGGAGGGTCACCTCACCGCCCCCATCGGACTCGTCATCCTGGTCACGTCCAGGGCGCTGGAGTTCCAGGCGGGCAGCCCGCCGGGCACCTTCGGTGGTGAGGAGTTGGTCCATGCCGCGCGTGATCGCGGCCACCAGCTGTGCGTTGGGCCGCGGTATGTCGAGCGTCGTCGTCATCAGGTCGCCGAGGTACCGGGCGAACGCCCAGTCGGACGGCTCCAGGTATTGGGCCTGCACGCTGGCCTGGAGGGATGCGTACCACTCAGCGGCGCGCGGGTGCCACTCCGCATCCGCTGGCGGGATCTCCGGCGCCGGGGCGGCTACGGGCTTCTCCACGTCCGCGGTACGGTCCGGCCGCTGGTCGGCGAGGTCTTCGGTGCGCTGGCGCGGGCGCCCGCGCTGCCCCTTCTTGCCGGCCATCCTCATCACCTCCGCTCTGAGCTACCGGCCGACACTGTGCGTAATCGGAAGTTGATTCAGTGCCGAAATTTTGAGGCCCT
>NZ_DYZD01000273.1 GCF_020741345.1 Nocardiopsis listeri | reverse complement strand
GGCGTCCTTGACGTGACCGGCCACGGGGGCGGTGCCCTTGGGCCACCAACCACGGGTGACCATCAACATCCGGTCCTGGGGGTCGGTGATGATGACGCCCACCGAGGTACCGCAGCAGCGCTTCAGGGTTTTCGTGTTCTTCACGGTCATGGGGTGCTCCATTCGTTGGGGTGTGGGCTGTTGTCGGAATCAGCCGCACAGGCCGTTGTTGTGCGGGTAGCTCGATCCGGGGTCGGAGATGTCGTAGTAGTCGCCGCAGATGGGGCAGGGGCGCTCGGAGGCGGACACGGTCGCGGACACCTGGGGGGTGTGAGTGCGCATAGGATCTGGGCCTCTCCGTGTGAGAGAGACGGCCCCACCCGGTGCCTGCAAGCAAAGGGGTGGGGCCGTCGTCATGTGGTGGACCGGACGGTCCCCCCGCACGCCCCGCAACCAGCGGTTGCGGGGCGGTCAGGGCCAACGTCCGGGCGTACTAGTCGGTGCGCAGGACCACGTAGATGCCGTCCCGCTGCCGAGACGAGGTGCGGCCCCGGCGGGCGAGCAGGTCCAGGCCGAACAGAACCGCCACGCTCACCCCGGCCAGGACCAGGGCCCCGGTGGCGGTGGGGGCCGTGATGATCAACGCGGCCGGCAGCAGGAAGGCCATGTGCGCGGCCTGGTCCAGGTGAGGCGCGCCGCCCCGGTCGTAGTAGCCGGCCTTGCCCAGTACGACGGCCAGGCCCTGCAAGGTGTGGCGGCGGTCGATCCAGTAGTGGCTGGCGGTGTTGACCGCCAGACCCAGGGCCAGGGGAAGGGCGCCGAAGCCGCCCTCCACGGTGGCGACCAGGGCCAGAGCCGCCATCTGGCACAGGGTCAAGGTGGCCACGTGGCCGGCGCAGGCCTTACGGCCGGCCCACCCGTGGGCGCCCTTTCCGGTGGCCTGTTGGTCGGTCTGGGCCCAGTGATCTCCGACCCAGTGGCCGGCCAGCAGGGCGGCGAACACGATCCCGCTCGACATCGTTCTCCTTACTGTGGGTGATCATTACTCGGGTTCGCCCGGGGCCGGGCGAATCGGGGTGTGTGGGGGCAGGGGCGTTCGCCCGCCCCTTCAAAATCGCCTGAAACCGTGACATCCGGGAATGATTCGGGCGGGCGAATCCGAGATTCGCCCGCCCGTTCGCCCGGACACGCTCTGTGGCCGATACCGGGTCAGGTGAGCTTCCAGGGGGCCTTGCGTGAGGCGTCGGTCTTGGCGATCTCTCCCTCCTCCGACAGGGTCTTCAACGCCGCGTCCACGGCGGCCTTACCGCACCCCTCACGCCCCGCCAGGGCCTCGCGCAGCACGGTGGTGCCCACCGGCCCCTGGGCGTGGAGCATCTCCAGGACGCCCTCGATCGCCGGCGACCGACGCGGCCGCGAGCGCTCCGGGTCGGCCTTGGCCGCCGAGGCCTTGGCCTTGCGCGCGGTTTCGATGTCGACCACCACCTGGTGGGGCAGGGTCGGCGGAACAGGCCGCCCGGCCTCGGAGGCGAGGGTGTGGTCGGCGGCCGCCGCACCGGCCTGCTCGGACTGGGGCGTGCTTCCCGTACCGGCGCGGGATCGGATGCCGGCGAGCATCGCGCGGACCTGGTCCTTGCGGCGCGCGGCCTGGGTGTTGCGGGCAGAGAACAGCCCACGGCTGCCTTCGTCCATGGCGGCTTCGGAGTCAGGGTCCAGCCCGGCCACGGCCTTGGTGCGGGCGGTGGCCATGGCCTGTTCGGTCTCCTCCTCGGGCGCCCACGCCCCTCGGAAGGGGATCGAGCGCCCCAACAGGGAGAACGCCAGGCCCTTGTTGCGTTGGTGTTTGGCCGGGTCGGGCAGGTCGCCCGGGTTGACCGGCAGCGCCATCTCGCGTTTGAAGATCCCGGCCTGGGTCGCACCGAGCTTCATGGACACGGCGTTGGTGCCGGTCATGTTCTGGCGGATCATGTCGTCCTGGACGAAGCCCTCCAGGCCGAACCCCTGGGAGGCGCCGACCGGGGCGCCGCCCACCGCGCGGATCTCCCGCGCGATGCGGTTGAGCCGGCCCTTGCCGGCGGCCTCGACCTGGGCGGCGAACTCGTGGAACTCATCCATCACGATCATCACCCCGGGAAAGTCGGGGGAGGGCACGAAGTTGGAGGTGTCGTTGAGCTCGTTGATCAGCCCGCGGACCTCCATCATGCGGATGACGCCGTCGATCATCGCCGACCGGGAGGCCGGGTCGGCTTCCACCGTCCAGTGGGCGTGTTTGGCGATCCTGGGGCTGGGTCCCTTCTTGGGTTTGGCGTAGATGACGTAGGTGCACCCGGTCTCGAACGCGCCGATGACCAGGGTCTCGATCAGGGTGGTCTTGCCCGCGCCGGTCTTACCGGCGAAGAACCCGCCCCAGGCGGACTCGCCGTCGTAGAGCAGCCATTCGGCTTCGCCCTGGCCGTCGATGTAGTCGCCCAGGCGTACCACCGTCTTCTTGCCCCGCACCACCGCCCGCTCGGTGCCGTCATCGAGCGCCACGGGGCGCTCGGACACCTTTTGGGAGATCACCCGCAGGCGCAACACCGACGAGTCCGGCTCTTGGCCGGGTTCGGGTTCCACGTCCTCGATCGCCAACGCCGACGCGGACAGTTTCAGCCCGGAGGCGATCCGCCCCAGGGCGGCGGTGACGGTGGCCCGCTCCTGAGAGCCGGCGGCCAGGTGCAGCAGCGCGGTGGCCCCGTACTCGGTGGCGGTGATACCGGTCAGCTCAGAGCCGGGTAGTGCCTTGCCGTTGGCGGCCACGTACGTGGGCCACCGCTCGTGCAGGCGCCGCACCAGCTCGGCCGGGTCCACCACCACCGCTGTTTCCTCGGGGCGGTCCTTCAGGGCGGCCAGGCGGGCGGCCTTGGCCGCCGCGGGGTTGAGCACGGTGGTGTTGTGGCGGTGCCACTGCCAGTACCGGGAGGCGGCCCCGGTGAAGATCCCCAACCCGGCCAGGCCGGTAGCGGCGATCACGTCCGGGGACCAGCCCACGCTCAGCCCCACCGCGTGCGCGGCCACCGCACCGGCGGCGGCCAGATTGGCCACCACCCGGGTATGCCCCGGCTCCCGTTCGGCCCAGGCGGCGGCGTGCGGGTGGGCCTTGGCGGCCCGCTTGGTGCGCAACCACCGTGGCACCGCGTTGGCGGTGGCCAGTGTTCCGGCGGCCACCACCCCCAGGGAGGCGGCCCCGCCCAGATCGCCTGTGGCCACCAGCGCCTCCTGGGCGGCGATGGCCCCGACCGTGGGCGCACCCCAATACCAGGGGGTGAGCACGTGCCGGTACAGATCACGCATCCCGCCCTTGGACGGGCGCACGACCTTGGACCAGGTCTTGCCGGGGATCCCCTCACTGGTCCACCGTTGCTGCTTCTTACGGCGCTCCTCGGCCGCCTTGGCGGCCTCCAGCGTCTGTAGGGCCATCTCCATCTCGCGCACGCTGGGGGTGCGCCGCGACGGCGTCGGGGAGGGGGTCGGTGTGGTGTTGGGGGTGCGGGTGCGCTTGCCCATCACGGTGATCCTTCCTGGTGTGGTGGTCACCGATCGTGACCAGCGCGCGGGTTCGCCCGGGGCCGGGCGAATCAGGGTGTGCGGGGGCAGGGACGTTCGCCCGCCCCTGAAAATCGGTCGAAACTATGACATGCGGGAATGATTCGGGCGGGCGAATCATGGATTCGCCCGCCCGTTCGCCCGGTCACCGATGGTGACGAAAACCGTCAGTCGCCGTGGAAGTAGGTCTTGGACTTGGCGGCCTCCCCACCCGAGTCGTCGTAGGCGGCCTGGACCGGCTCGGAGGTGGCCTGCACCTTGCTGATCGCGTCCTGGGCGGCGCCCAGAGCGGACCGGGCCGCCTCCAAACCGGCATTGAGCGCCTGGAGGGTTTTGGGCCCGTTGCCGACGTTGGTGGCCTGAGCGATGAGCATCTCGAAGTGCGGGATCACCGTCTTGGAGGTGTAGTCGACCTCGGCGCGCATCATCGCGATGTCACCGGCGTAGGAGGCACCCCCTGAGGAGGGCGTATACCCACCCCCATCACCGGCCTCACCGCCGCCGGCTTCGCCGCCCTCGCTCTTTTCCGCCCCTTCACCTTCGCCAGGACCCGCATCAGCGGACTTGCCGTCCCCGTCGGCGCCGGGGGAGTTCGGCTCTTCCGCGCCACCCCCGGTGTCCGGCTCGCGCCGGGCACCGTTCCACTCCCGGGCCTCTTCATCGGTCTCGCCCTCCAGCTTGGCGTCCATACGATCCAGCGCATCATCAACGCGGTCGTAAATCCGCTCCACCAGAGGATCCTTGGGCTCTGTGCTGTTCTTTTCGTCCGCCATGTGACCCTTCCTTGAGGTGGTGAATCGTGAGGTGCGCCGCCGGTCAGCGGCGCTCGTAGTAGTCGCCGCTCCCGGCGTCCGGGCTGGAGGTGCGGGCCTCGGCCACGCTCATGTTGGCGTCCTCCAACGCATCGGCGGCCGCGCGCGCCATCGCGGCGGCGTGAGCGGAGGCGGCCCGGGAGGCGTCCACCGCGGCGATGGTGGCCCCGCCCACCTCCGCCGACTTCATCCCCGCGGCCAGCTGCTCTTTGGCGGTGCAGGTCTTGTCCTGGTAGTTGGCGTGCTCACGCAGCGCCGCCAGGTGCGCCCGCAAGGACGTGGCGTCCGACAGGTTCACGGACATGGGCTTGGTCCCTTCCTTCGAGGTGTCCGGGTCGGCCCCGGACACCGGCTCATCGGCGCCTTCACGGCGGCGGCGTTCAGCGTCCAGGTCCACCACCGGAGCGGTAGGGCGCTCCTCCGCCAGGCGCTCTTTGGCCAGTTCTTCGGCCAGCTCCTTGTCGAAGGCCTTGGCGTCACGATCACGCTCCTCCCGCGACTTCTCCTTGGGCGGGAAGCGCTCGTCCCAGCGCTCACCCGCACGCTTTTTCGCCTTCGCCCAGGCGCGGGACCGCCGCTCCTGGGCGGCACGCATCCGCTCCGGATAGCGCTCGGCCGCCTCGTTCCACCGCGCTTCCCAAACGGTGCCCAAATAGTTGCGAAACGCCCGATGCCCGGGATGTTTGACCTTGGGGTTTTTGGTCCGCTCACGCTCGATCTGCGCCCTCTTGTAGGAGGTGGCGGCCTTGATCGTGCCGGAGGGGTCGCGGCAGATGAACGCCACCGTCATCGCGATGATGAACAGCTCCATCAGCGGCTCACCCCAGCCCGATCAGGCTGCCCAGCAGGTGGGCGCCGGCCTCAGAGACCGCACCGGTGGCCTGGGTCCCGTACAGTCCCAGCGCCCCACCGGTCACCGCCAACATCGAGGGCGCCACCAGCGCGGCGGTGCGGGCGAACCCATCGGGCTCACCATCGAGCAGGTCGACGATGGCCGCCAGCACCAGGAACAGCGCCAGCACGCCCACGATGGCCGGGGCGCCCAGTACGTAGCCGGCGAACGCGGTGAGCAGGCCACCGGCCCACTGGCCCACGAAGCACAGGGCGGCGGCCGACCCGGCCATCAGCGCGAAGGTGAAGGTCAGCCACTTGGAGAACTTGCGGTACTTCTTGTGCCGCTTGGAGGCCAACATCAAGGCCAGCGACCCGAGCATGACCACGAACATCGTGGATCCGAACACGAAACCGAGCACGGGGTGCTCCTTTCTTGTGAGGGGTGTGTCAGCGCGTGGCCAACACCAGAGCGATGCCGGCGACGAACAACACCAGGACCGCCTGGCGGCCCGCAGAGCGGTTGACGTGCACCAACAGCAACAGGACCGTGTTGATCAGGGCCGAGATCCAGGTGCGCACCAGCTCCGCGGTGCGCCAGGGCCCGGACTGGGGCAGGTGATCACCCCGCCGGGCCCGCGCGATCTCCTCCCGCAGCGTCGGGGCGGGGGTGTTCCACACGTCCGGGGGCCGCAGGCTCGCCCACCAGGGCTCCCCCACCACCGGAACGAACCCCTCCTGGGGGGTCTCGACCACCGGCCCCGCCTCCGAGGCCGGTGACGGGGTCGCCGGGGCGGGCTCTGCAGGTGCCGGATCCGGCTCAACGACCGGCTCCGCCACCTCCGGTACCGGCGCCGCCTGCGGGGCGGGTCGGGGCTCCTCACGCCGGGGCGCGGGAGCCGAACGCCCGGGCACCGCGAACAACGGCGGCGCCTGGTCGGGGCTCTTGAGTGGTTGGGCCCCTCTCGGGGGCGTGGGATCAGGTAGGGCACCCATCGGCCCCTCCAAACGTGTGTGATGAATGTGCAGGTCAGACCGCGAACGCGGCCGGGACGGTGATGGTGGTGAAGGGGCCGCCACCCGCATACGGGTGGCGGCCCCAGATCAGCCCCTTCGGCGGGGCCCGGCAGCGGTGCGTGGTGGGTGGGTCGATGAAGGTCTCCTTCACGCTTGAGGGGTGTGCTCGAAACAGCACCAGGACGGCCGGTTCGCGTGGCGCCGGTTCACCCCCGTAGGGGTGTCGCCGGTTCACGCGGACACCGGTCCGGAGTGGTGCGCACACCCACCCCGCAAGACGGACGGGGTGGGTGTGCGCACCCGCCGGGGCGGGTGGTGGGCACCCTGTGCACCCCCAGGTCAGAAAGGGTGCCCAGGGTGCCCAGTAGGTGGGCGGTTACTTGGGCAGGTGGCGGTTGACGGTGCGCCGGCTCACCCCGGCCGCTTCGGCCACAGCCGAGATCGTCGGGACGGTGCCGCCGGTGCTCAGCTGCTCGAAGGCGCTCAAGACCGCGCGGCGGTTACGCTCGGCCTCGCTCAGCCCACCCCCGCCGGGGGTGGGCACGCTGGGCATGTGCTGCTCAGCAGGGTGGGCACCCCCCTGCCCAGGGCGCGGCGGGCTCTGCGGGAACCCGAACCCCGCCACCGCCCCGGACCCCTCCGGGCCAGGGCCGGTGATGCCGGAGACGTCGTCGGGCACCTGTCCAGGACCGATCTCGGTCACCGTGTACACCGGGGCGGCCAACCGGATCTGGTCGGCCAACTCGGCGCGACGCACGTGGATCTTGGCGCGCGCCTCATCGGTGGCCATCTGCGTCTCGGCCCCGCGACGGATCTCGGCCAGCTTCTCCTCCTGGGCCACCCGCGCCCGGGCCTCGGCCAGCGCCAACTCCTTCTCGGACTTGGACTCGACGTAGGCGCGCTTGCGCTCCAGTTCGGCCAGCTCGGCCTCCTGGTCCTCGGTCAGCCCGGTGGAGAGCCGGGCCGCCTTGCGCTCGGCCTCGACCCGCTTCGCCTCGGCGGCCTTGGCCTTCTCCGCCTCGACCCGGGCGGCCTCGACCTCCTGGGCGGTCTTGGCCGACAGCGCCAGACCCCACAGGGCCTTGGCGATCAGCGGCACGGCCGCCATCAACACCAGGGCGGGGGACAGGTGCCAGGAGTGGAGCGCGATCGCGGCCGCGGCCACCCCGGCGATGACCCAGGAGGCGATCTGGGCGCCCCGAGCGATGGTCGGTGCCATCCAGGCGATGGCCACCGCGGCGACCAGCATCACGTCCAAGGCGATACCGGCGGCGATCGCGATCGGGGCCGGGGCCGGGATCATGTCCGCCACCGACCAGGCGGTCCAGGCCAGTGACAGCAACGAGGGGATGGTCGCGGCGATCAACAGCGGCCGCGTGCGAACGGTGGTGTTCACGGGCTCTTCCTTCCAGGTCACAACAGGTATGGGTGTAGGGCGCTCAGCTCAGGGCGAGCAGCACCAGGGCCAGCACCGCGACCGCGGTGCCGACCAGAATCAGCCGGTAGGTGGGGTTCACTGGCACCGGTCCTCAGTGGTGTGCAGGGCCAGGCGGGCCCACTCGTCGTCGGCCTCGACCTGGTCGGCGACCAGGGCCACCCCCACCACGGCGCACAGCGCCAGATGCGGGCCGGCCAACGCCAACAGGGCCAAGGCGTAGGCGGCGATGAGCGCGACGAACACCGGCTCGTCGCCGCTATCGAGCAGCAGGTCCTCGATCAGGTGGCCCAGATCGGTCAGGGCCGCGCTCACGCGGCCGCCGGGGTGGCCTCGACCACGGTGGGGGTGTCCAGGACCTGCTGGACCGCCAGAATGAGCAGGGTGCCGGGCAGGTCCCCGATCACCTGCCGGTAGGCGCTGATCAGGTGCTGGACCTGGCGCCGCTCCGGGAGGGTGGCGTGGGCGGTGATGCGGTGGGTGGCCTGTTCCAGGCCGGCCAGCACGGCGGAGTCGGACACGATCTGCCAGGTGCAGGAACGGCAGTCCAGCACCACCGGGGTGGTGTTCGGGCGGGCGGTAGACTCGGTGTTGCGCATGTTTTCTCCTTCGCAGGTGGATGGATGTGCAGAGCCCGCCCGGGGTCGTTTCCCGGGCGGGCTCACTGCGT
>NZ_DYZD01000272.1 GCF_020741345.1 Nocardiopsis listeri | reverse complement strand
GCGTCGACCTCCGAACGCACCGTTGCGACCTGCTGCGCCTGCGGGCCCTGGTGAACAAGGCGGATCGCGCGGCCGAACGCGGAGATACCGACGCCCACGCCGATCTGCTCGGTCGAGCCCTGACCCTCTGGCGCGGTCCCGTGCTCACCGACGTCGCCTCCCCGGCCCTGCACCGCCACGAAGTGCCGCCGATCGAGGAGGAGCTCCTCCGGGTGGCCGAACGGGCCTTCACCGCGGACCTGGCCCGGGGCGAACACGAGCGCGTCGCCGAACGGGTCGCACCCATCGTCGCCTCGCACCCCCGACGCGAACCCCTCATCCGGGTGCAGATGGTCGCCCTGTACCGGTGCGGCCGACGGAGTGAGGCCCTGAACGCCTATTCCCGGGCGCGCTCGGCCCTGGCCGAGGAACCCGGTCTCGCCCCCGGCCGTGAGCTCCTGGCGGCCTTCCACGGTGTCCTGCGCGGTGATCTGGGGGGCGGTGGGAGGCCCACCCGCGTGAGCGCCCACCCCGACCCGCCCCCGGCCCGGCCGGGTGTCCAGACCCTCTCGGTGCCACGTCCCAGGGCCCACCGCGACACCTGTTCCCACTCCGCGCGCGAGGACGAACACGGGCCCTGGCCCCTTGTGCCGGCCGAACTCCCCGCCGCCCCGAGCCCGCTCGTGGGTCGGGCCGAGACACTGGCCGAACTCGACCGTCTCGTAGACCCCTGCGCCGCCACCCCCGTGAGCGTCCTGGTCCGCGGGCCGGCCGGGGCCGGCGCCAGCGCCCTGGCCGTCCGCTGGGCGCACTCCGTCGCCGCGCACTTCCCGGACGGGCGGCTCTACGTGAACCTGCGCCGTCCGGACGGCACGCCTCGCGAGGCGACCGAGGTCCTGCGCCGCCTGGTGCGTTCCCTGTCGACGGGCCGCATCGGTGCCCTGGACCTGTCGGCCGCCGAGGACGAGGCCGACGAGGCGGCCGCCCGGTTGCGTTCCCTGATGGCCGGACGGCGGGTACTCCTGCTCCTGGACAACGCCGCCACCGCCCACCAGGTGCGCCCGCTCCTGCCGGGCGACCCCGGCAGCGCCGCGGTGGTGACCGGCCGCCACTGGCTCACCGACCTGTTGGTGCGCGACGGCGTGCGGGCGCTGCCCATCGACGCCCTGGGCGTCGCGGACGCGGTGGCACTGCTGCACTCCCTGCTGGGGGAGCGGCGCCACCCGGAAGAGGCGTTGCGCCGGGTGGCCGAACTGGCCGGTGGGCTGCCCCTGCCGCTGCGCATGGCGGTGGCGTGGTTGGACACCCATCCCGAACACACGGCGGACGTCCTGGTGCGACTGGTGGAACGGGTGGACCCGGCACGAGGGATCTCCCCCACGGCTCGGATGGCCGCGGTTCTTCGTGCCGGGCCCTTGGGCGCGGGCTCGGCCGCGGGGAAGTACCGACCGGGCTCCGAGCACCCGCACTGAGTCTGCGGCAACCCTCTTACGTTCGGTTTTCGGTCGGGTCACGACGGGGGGGAGGGGCGTCGGCAGGACCATCGCCGCCCCGATGCCGGGTTCTCGCTTCGTCAATGGACGGTTGTGAGATCGACCGATTCTGCGTCAGGGGGTGCTCACCGGTGCCATGAGTCGCTAGTGTCAACCCCATGACGCAGAACAACGATCCCGACATGGACCCGGCGGGAACCACGCAGCACTTCCGCCGTTTCGTCGACGACAACCCCGAGCCCGAAGAGACCCCGCGCCGCCCGATCCTCCCGCTGGTGCTGGCGGGCGTCGGCGTCCTCCTCGCCATCGGGATCATCGTCGCCCTGGTGCTGGCCTTCTCCTAGAGAGCCGGCGCATCCGCGATGTGACGGGGCCGACCCTGGGCCGGCCCCGAAACCGGTTCGCGGCCACCCCGCGGCCCTGCTAGAGTTACATCCGTTGCCGCAGGGGACCACGAGGTCCTCCGCGGGGATCGGGCGTCATTAGCTCAGTCGGTCAGAGCAGCTGACTCTTAATCAGCGGGTCCGGGGTTCGAGTCCCTGATGACGCACCAGGCGAAGGCCCCGGTGATCGGAAACGGTCACCGGGGCCTTTCGTTCGCCGTCGCTGGGCCGACAGGGTTCCCGGGTGGGCGGCGCGCTCAGTGGTCTGCGGCACAACCGGCGGCGAACGGGTCCTGAACGGCGCAAGTCGCTCCGAGGATCCGGTAGAGTTGTCTTCGTTGCCGCGGAAGGGCCCAAGGGCCCGGCGGAGAACACGCGCCATTAGCTCAGTCGGTCAGAGCAGCTGACTCTTAATCAGCGGGTCCGGGGTTCGAGTCCCTGATGGCGCACAGCGGGTGAAGGCCCCGGTCGACGGAGAACGTCGACCGGGGCCTTCGTCGTTTCCACGGTGTTCCCAGGGTCGGGTCACTGCCGTCGACCACGAAGAGTCGAGGTTCGTGACACCTCTGTGGCCGAGGGGAAACCGAATTGACAACTGGTCAATATGTGGTGAATTGTCTTCCTGCCGCCAACCCCCTGTTCCCGGTTCGGTACCCCTATCCCTTGACTAGACCGGAGACCGCCATGTCCGTTCTCATCCCCGCCGTCCGTACCGCCTCCCTCTCCCTGTTGGCCGCCGGAGCGGTTCTCTCCCTGTCCGCCTGCGGAATCGTCCAGACCGCACTGGAGAACGGGCAGGGCACCCCGGGGACGGCGGGGGCCGAAGGCGTCTCGGAGGGTGGAGACACCTCGGCAGGTGAGACGCAGGACGTCATGGAGGTCGGCGTCGGTGACTGCTTCAACGAGGCCGAGATGGAGACCGCCCTGATGGGCGAAGAGGTGAGCGGCATCCCGCTGATCGACTGCTCGGAGCCGCACGACTCCGAGTTCTTCCACAGCGAGATCCTCCCCGAGGGGGAATTCCCCGGTGACGACGCGGTCGTCACCGCCGCGGACGATGCCTGCGACGGTGAGGCCTTCACCCGGTTCATCGGCATCGAGTGGTACGACTCGGAGTTCTTCACCGGCTCGCTCCGCCCGATCGCGGAGGGCTGGGCCGCGGGCGACCGCGAGATCCTCTGCTATGTCATCGCCAACGAGCCCACCAGCGGCACGCTCGAGGCCTCCGGACGCTGATCTTCGACCGCTTTCGATCGGTTTCGGTCGGCGCTTACGAGAGGCGCCGGCCGTTTGTTTTTTAGCGAATTTTCATGAAATCCGCAGGTCGATGGAACCTTCTCCGGCTCCGGCGCATCGATATAGGTGGTGCCGGTCGACCAAGATCGGTGCAGCAGAGACGATCTTGTTGGAGTGAGCAATGGTGTCCCAAGCCCACCGGTACCTGCCCGGCCGTGCCGCCCTGGCGGCCCTGACCGTGGGCGCGGTCCTGTCCCTCAGCGCCTGTGGGCTCCCGTTCCTCCCCCCGGCCTTCCAGGGTGCGGAGCCCGAGCCGGCCCCCACGCCCATCGAGAGCGAAGAGCCGGTGGAGGAGGAGACCGACTTCACCGCTCCCGAGACCGAGGAGCCCGAGCCGCTCGGCGCACAGGACGAGGACGTGTTCGTCCTCGGCATCGGCGACTGCATCAACGAGTGGAGCGCCGACGACGACGAGAACGTCAGCTCGGTGCCCAAGATCGACTGCTCGGAGCCGCACGACCTCGAGGTCTACTACGAGGGCACCCTCGACGAGAGTGGTCCCTACCCGGCCGGCGACACCCTCAACGACATGGTCAACGAGGGTTGCGTCGACGCCTTCGAGGACTTCGTCGGGACCGACTACGTGGAGTCGGCGCTGGACTTCTCCAGCCTCATGCCGACGGAGGACGGTTGGGAACAGGGCGACCGTGAGTACCTGTGCCTGATCGGCCAGTACGGCGAGCAGACCACCGGCACCCTCGAGGACGCGCAGATGTAGTGACGGACGAGATGGCGCGACGGCGTCCCCGTCCACGGAAGCGGCCCGCACCGGTGAACATTCACAGGTGCGGGCCGTTCTCCGTCGTGGGTGATGATCAGCGGTGCCCGAGGGTCCGGGCAGGCGTCGGTTCGGACCCGTCGTACTCCTCGAACCGCTGGAACAGCTCGCCCAGGTCCTCCGCGTCGGGCCGATCGGAGGTCGCCTCCGGGCGAGGAGGCCCCGCACACTCCAGGTCCCGTGGGTCCGCGCCGTCCACGAGGTAGGCGTCCACCGCCTCGTTCACGCACGGGTACAGGAACTCCAGGTCGACCGGGTCGACGATGGCGTAGAACCCGTGGCCGCCGTCATCGGTGACCGTGACGAGGGAGCCGTCCAGGGTCTTGGCCATGGCGGGACCTCCCACGTAGGCCGTGTTCGCGTCGTACTCACCGGCGATGACCAACGGGGTGGTCGTGCCCGCCGGAATCAGGTCCACCGCCGGTTCGGCGGGTTGGTTCCGGGTGAAGCCGCAGGTCTGCGGGCCCGCCCAGTGCGCGCCCGTACCGTAGGGGTGGTTGTCGCGGTGGTCGCGCATGTCCGAGTGGTAGGTGGAGAGACGCTCGGGCCATCGGGCCTCGCACAGGATCGCCGTGTGCAGGTCCATGTTCATCCCGAAGAGGTCGGCCACGTCCTGGTCGATCTCGGGCACGGGTTCGACCTCGGGGAAGGGCTCGCCGGCGATGACGTCCTTGAGGTACCAGGTGGCGTCGTCCCAGGTGCTCTGGCCCCGCGCCGCGAACCCCGCCTCCGCCGCGAAGGCGTTGCCGTCGTAGGCCTGACCGCTCGGATGATCGTCGCGCGGTTCCTCCTGCAGGCGGTCCGCGGTCTCCTCGAAGACGCGCAGGATCTCCTCGGGGTCGTCCCCCATCCCGAACACCTCGTCGTGTTCGGCCAACCATGCCGAGTACCGCCGCATGTTGTCGGTGTAGGCGGTGGCCTGCATCATGAAGCTCTCCCGCCAGATGCCGTCCGGGTGCACCGGTGAGTCGAGCACGCTGCGGTCGAGCCGGCCGGGGAACAGGCTCCCGTACACCGCGCCCAGGTAGGTGCCGTAGGAGTAGCCGACGTAGTTGAGACGTTCCTCGTTCAGCGCCGCGCGGATCACGTCCATGTCCCTGGCGGTGTTGGCCGTGGTCATGTGCGGACGCAGGTCGCCCTCCGCCTCGTCGCAGGCCCGGGTGTAACGGATCGTCTCCCGGGTGGTCCGGGAGATCTGTCGGTCGGTGGGTCGCGGGTGGCTGATCGGGAACTCGCTCCCGCAGTCCAGCGGGGTCGACGCCCCGGTTCCGCGCGGGTCCATGCCGATGTTGTCGTAGACCTCTCCGGCGCGGGTGCTCAGACCCAGGTCGGCGCCGAGGGCCCGGCCCGCGCCGCCGGGGCCGCCCGGGTTGCTCAACAGGATGCCTCGGCGGGCATCGGGGTCGCTCGCCGCGTCGCGGAGGATGGCGATCTCGATGCGTACTCCGCCGGGGTCGGCGTAGTCGAGGGGGACCTCGATCCGGGCGCACTCCAGTTCGAGTTCGGCGAAGAGCTCCTCCTCGCAAAGGGCCCAGCCGACCTCCTGCTCGTGGAAGGGGGCCAGAGCGTCCAAGGTGGCGCTGTCGTCCAGGGGGCGCGGATCGACGGGTTCGGCCGTGGCGGGGGTCGCTGTGGCCAGGGTCAGGGCGAGACCGCCGGCCATCATGGCCGCGGTCCCACGGATGACGGTGCGTGCTGGGGGCACGGGGGATTCCCTCCGCTGTCGTCGGAAGCGTGCGTATGCGCGGCAACCGTACGAAGGGGGCGTGGAGTACCAACACCCACAAATGTCATGAGTAGGACCTGGTGACCGGATGCGGACACCCGACCCCGTTCATATCGGGTGGTTTGTGGCCGTCTGTGCGGTTCCCGGTGGCGATCGGGTCGCGCGAAGGACGCCGTTCGGTCACGGGGGTGGCGTGGAGCACATCGGGCGCGTTAGCGTGACGTTCTATTAGGAAACTTTCCTAATAGAAGCGTGGCGCTTTCACCCTCCCGACCCCCTCGTTCGAAGGAGCCCCGTGGCCACCGAACTCGCGGCCGCCCCGCCACCGGACACCGGTGACGTCGGGCCCTCCACACCCCCCAAAACGACCCTCCTGGGGCGGATCTGGCGCGACCACCTCTTCGTCAAGGTCCGCAAGGCCGTCGTCGTGGTGTTCGTGGTCGCCAACGTGACGTTCTTCCTCGGACGCGCGATGCCGGGCGACCCGATCGACGTCATGGCAGGCCGCCTCACCCAGGGCGGCATGTCGATGGAGGAAGCGCGCGCCATCGCCACGAACTCGCTCGCCTACGACCCGGACGCGCCCCTGCTGCGGCAGTGGTGGGAGTTCTTCGTCGGCCTGTTCACCTTCGACTTCGGTGGCACCATCAACCGCCCCGGGGTCGGCGTCACCGAGGCCATCGGCGCCTACCTGCCCTGGACGCTCTTCAGCATCGGCGTGGGCACCCTCATCGCCATCGGACTCGGCCTGGCCCTGGGCATGGTCATGGCCTACCGGCGCAACAAGGCCGTCGACCACGTGCTCAGCGTCCTCGCCTCGGTCCTGGGAGCCATCCCCAACTACCTCATCGCCATGGTCCTCGTCGTCGGCGGCGGCATGTACCTGGGCTGGTTCAACCCCATCGCCCTACGCGGCACCCTCAGCCCCGGCGTCGAACCGGGCTTCACACCCACCTTCGTCGGCGACGCGTTCTACCACGCGGCCCTGCCGATCCTCACCTACGTCCTCGCCATCATCGGCACCTGGATGCTCGTCATGAAGGCCTCCACCACCGAGGTCCTCGGCGAGGACTACGTGACCGTCGCCCGCGCCCGCGGCCTGCCCGACACCCGCATCGCCACCGCCTACGTCGGTCGCAACGCGGTCCTGCCACTGGTCGCCCAGATCGCCATCTCCTTCGGCACCCTCGTCGGCGGCGCGATCTTCGTCGAACAGGTCCTGGTCTACAAGGGCGTGGGCGGCCTGCTGTTGGACGCCGTCCACTACCGCGACTACCCGCTCCTGCAGGGCCTGCTCGTCATCATCACCTCGTGCGTGGTGGTCGCCAACCTCATCTCCGACCTGCTCTACAGCAGGCTCGACCCGCGTATCCGGAACTAGAGGGGACGCACGAGACATGGCCGTCACCACAGCCTCCGCCCCCGCCACCGGTGTCTGGGGCACCATCTGGCAGGGCATCACCCGCAGCACCAGCGGGTTCATCGGACTCTGCCTGGTCCTCGGGGTCCTGCTCTTCTCCTTCGTCGGGCCGCTCTTCGTCGACCCGGCCAACCCCACCGACGTCACCAGAATCTGGGGCGCGCCCAACGCCGAACACTGGCTCGGCACCAACCACGAGGGCAAGGACACCTTCACCCAACTCGTCCTCGGCGGACGTGAACCCATCTGGGTCGGCTTCGTCGCCGCGCTCATCACCGTCGCCATCGCCGTCGTGCTCGGCGCGGTCGCCGGTTACGTCCGAGGTCGGATCGACCACTTCCTGCTCCAGGTCACCGACATCACGATGACCGTCCCGTTCATCGTGCTGATGTTGGTCATCGCGTCCTTCTACCGGACCTCGTCCCCGCTGGTCGTCTCCTTCATCATCGGCCTGGTCACCTGGCCGTTCCTGATGAGATCGATCCGCGCGCAGGTGCTCAGCCTCAAGGAACGCGAGTTCATCGAGGCCGCCCGCCTCCAGGACCTGGGCACCGCCCGGATCCTCCTCGTCGAGGTCCTGCCCAACATGGCCGGCTACATCTTCATCAACTTCATCATCGCCATCACCAACGCGATCTACGCCGTCGTCGGCATGTACCTGCTCGGCCTGCTGCCCAGCACCGCCGACAACTGGGGGCTGATGATCCAGCAGGCCTGGGACAACAACGCCTTCCTCCTACCCCAGGCGGCGCCCTTCCTCATCGCTCCGATGGTCATGATCATGCTCTTCCAGATCGGGCTGGTCACCATGACCCGTTCCCTGGAACAGGCCCTCAACCCCCGACTCCGGGACAGGTGATCCCCGTGAACGACCTCCCCACCGACCCGGACACCGACGACGGCGCCCTGCTGTCGGTCCGCGGCGTCGACGTCGGCTACCGCACCGGGCGCCGGACCCACGTCACCGCCGTCCACGACGTCTCCTTCGACCTCCACCCCGGCCAGTCCATGGCCCTGGTGGGGGAGTCCGGCTGCGGCAAGACCACCCTCGGCCTGGGCCTGCTCCGCCTGTTGCCGCGCACCGGTGTCATCCCCAGGGGCGAGATCCTCTTCCGCCGCAAGGACGGCACCCGGGTCGACGTGCGCACCCTCCACAAGGAGAAACTGCGCCGTTTCCGCTGGAGCGAGGCGGCCATGGTCTTCCAGGGCGCCATGAACGCCTTCAACCCGGTGTTGCGCATCGAGGATCACTTCGTGGACACCTTCCGTGCCCATGAGAACGGCCGTCGACGCCCCCGCCGGGAGATCATCGAACAGTCCGCCGAACTCCTGGAGATGGTCCGGCTCGACCCCGCCCGGGTCCTGAACTCCTTCCCCCACGAACTCTCCGGCGGAATGCGACAGCGCAGCCTCATCGCACTGGCCCTGGCGCTGCGCCCCCAACTGCTGATCCTGGACGAACCCACCACCGCCCTGGACCTGCTCACCCAGCGCTCCATCGTGGAACGCCTCGCCGAACTGCGCGAACGGCTGCGCTTCTCGATGGTCTTCATCACCCACGACCTGGGCCTGGCCGCAGCCCTGGCCGACCGGGTCGGCACGATGTACGCGGGACGCCTCATCGAGACGGGCACCACCCGGGACGTCTTCCATCGTTCCAGGCACCCCTACACCTCGGCGCTGATCGACTCCGTGCCCCCGGTGATCGGGGACCTGCACGTCCCCGAGTCGCTGCCCGGCGGCCCGCCCAGCCTCCACGCGCTGCCCCCGGGCTGTTCCTTCGCCCCGCGCTGCGCCCACGCCCTGGCCGACTGCGACCTCACCCGCCCGGACCTGGACGTGCTCGTTCCCCGCGACGAGGGTCTTAGCCACGCGGCGGCCTGCCTGCGCTCCACCGACGCCGAACTCCACGCAGAGGGGGCCTCCCGTTGATCGACCACACCTTCGACACCACCCCGGTGAGTACCGGGACGAGGACCGAACCGGTGCTCACCCTCAAGGGCGCTCGGCAGATCTTCAAGACACCCCGAGGCGAGGTCCCCGCCGTCGCCGGCGTCGACCTGAAGGTCCGCCCCGGACAGGTCCTGTGCCTGGTGGGGGAGTCCGGCTGCGGCAAGACCACGACGGCCCGAATGGCCGCGGCCCTGACCGATCCCACCGCCGGATCCGTGCTGTTCCGGGGCAAGGACGTCGCCTCGATGGACCGGAAGGAACGCGCCGCCTTCCGCCGCTCGGTCCAGTACATCCACCAGGACCCCTACGCCTCCCTCAACCCGGTCCGCACCGTCTACTCCACGGTCTCCGCCGGGTTGCGCCGCCACAAGATGGTGAGGAACCACGCCGAGGCCAGGCGCGTCACCGCCGAACTCCTCGAACGCGTCGACCTGACGCCCGCCGAGGACCACCTCGACAAGTACCCCCACCAGATGTCCGGTGGCCAACGGCAACGTGTCGCCGTGGCCCGCGCCCTGGCGATGAACCCCGAGGTGATCATCGCCGACGAGTCCACGTCGATGCTCGACGTGTCCATTCGGGTGAGCCTCCTCAACACCCTCGGCAGGCTCCGAGACGAGCTCGGCGTCGGCTTCCTGTTCATCACCCACGACCTCGCCGTCGCCAAGTACTTCGCCTGGCACGGCGAGATCGCCGTCATGTACCTCGGCAAGGTCGTGGAACAGGGCGCCACCCCTCAGGTGGTCAACGATCCGCGACACCCGTACACCAAGGCGCTCGTCTCCGCCGTGTGCGAACCCGACCCGGACCTGGTGCACAAGAAGGAACGGGTGCGGTTGCGCGACGCGGACCTTCCCGACCTCACCGACCTGCCACCCGGCTGCGACTTCCATCCGCGCTGTCCCCTCTACGCCGAGGGCGACTGTGACGCCGTTCGACCCCCGCTGGTACGAGACCATGACCGGCTGCTCGCCTGCCACGTCGTCACCCGGGGGTGAGGAGACCTTGCTCCTCCTCATCGGGCGCTTCGGTGTCTTCGTCGGAGCCTTCCTCACCCTGGCCTGCACCCTCATGGCCGTGTTCACATCCCCCGGCACAGCCGAGTTCGTCATCAGCGCCGTCACCGTCGGTATCGGCCTGGTCGTCCTCAGTCTCGGTCTGCTCGCCATCCTCCTGGAAAGGAAGCGTCAACAATGACCTCCCACCCCCTCCACAACGCGATCCGACAGGATCTGAGCAGACGTCGCCTCCTCAGGGCCATGGGGCTCGGCGCGGCCGGCGCCACGGGCGCCGGGCTCCTGTCGGCCTGCGCCGGCGGTGAGACGGCGAGCGGTGGCGCCGCACAGTTCACCGGGGTCTTCGACTTCGACCTGGACTCCATGACCCGCAACGTCCACCGTGAGGACGGTGCGCTGCTGCTCGGTTCCGTGTACAAGGACCTGTTCCTGTGCCCCGGTGGTGTCTACAACTGGAGCACCCAGGAGTGGGACTACCTTCTGCTCGAAGGGCACGAGTGGGACGGCGACGACCTCGTCGTGACGCTGAGGTCCGGACTGAAGTGGAGCGACGGCTCGGACCTGAACGCCGACGACATGATCCGCAGCTACGCCATGCGCGTCCTGGAGGCCCCGCCGTGGGGCTTCGGGTTCCCGCAGGTCCAGGACCTGGAGAAGCTGGACGACGTGAGCGTGCGACTGGGCTTCGAGGACCCCTTCCCCAACATCGAACGCAGCATCATCAAGCACCGCATCGTCTCCAAGACCACCTACGAGGGCTATGGCGAACCCGCCGTGGAGATGGTCAACGACGGTGTCCGTCAGGGCGACGACGAGCACGCCGACTGGAACGCCGAGTTCATCGAGTTCGACCCCGACGAGATCATTTGCAGCGGTCCGTACAAGTTCGACGAGGCGCAGATCTCGGACGCGCGCATCACGCTGGTGCGCAACGAGGAGGGTTACCAAGGCACCGAGGTCGCGTTCGACGAGGTGGTCATCCACAAGGGCGACAACCGCCAGTCCGCGCTGCTGATCCAGAGCGGTGACGTCGACTACTCGACCCTGGCGCCCTCCGCCGCCGACCAGCAGGCCTTCCAGGGCGTGGAGGGGTTCCGCTGGATCGAGCACGCCGGCTACGACGGCTGCGGCATCATGTTCAACCACCGGGCCAAGCCGGAGGTCCAGGACGTCCGTGTGCGCAAGGCGCTGGCCTACATCCTGGACGGCGACCAGATCGGCCAGGTCGCCCGAGGCGAGGCCTACAGCCGGGTCGAGCACTACGCGGGTCTGGCCGACATCCAGGCCGAGGAGATCTTCACCGCCGAGGAACTGGACGAGTTCGAGAACTACGACCAGGACCACGACAAGGCCACCGAACTGCTGGAGGAGGCCGGCTGGACCCTGGAGGGCGGCAAGTGGTTCCTGCCCGATGGTGAGGAGGCCAGCTTCGAGGTCATCGGTGTCGCCGGCTGGGGTGACTTCGAGCTGACCGCCACCCAGGTGGAGGAGGCCTGGAACGACTTCGGCATCAAGACCGAGGCCCGCAACGTACCCGAGGACAATCCGTGGGGTATCTGGGGCGCCGGTGACTTCGAGGTCGCCGTCCGGCACTGGGGCAACCCCGAACAGCCCGACTACTGGGGCGCGTTCCAGATGAACTTCCTCACCGAGAACGCCGGTACCGACGACTCCCCGGGCCAGGGTTTCGACCTCCGGGTCGAGAGCCCCTCCCAGGGCGAGGTCGACATCGCCGAACTGGTGGACACCGCCCAACGAGCGGAGAACGAGGAAGAGCAGATGGAGGCGTTGAAGAAGCTCTCGATCATCTTCAACGAACTCCTGCCGCGCATCCCGATCTGGACCTACAAGTACCTGTCCCCGGCGATCGAGGGCACCCGGGTCGAGGCGTTCCCGACGGACACGCCCACCTCGCAGAACGAGCAGTACCAGGACAACCACGTCATCCTCGCCCTGATCCAGGGCGAACTGGAGCCGGTCCAGGACTGATCATCGCTCGGTGACGGTGGTGCGCGGGGCGGGGTCTTCGGACCCTGCCCCGTTCGACCCTTATTACTCGTGACCTTGGTCCATTCTTTATGCCGGTCTGCTTTGCGAGGATTCCAGGTGAAGAATGGCGTCTCGGGGGTGCGAACAGAAGCATTTCACGTGCTTCACAGAAACGGCTGGTTATTTTAGCTTGTTTCGGTCATCTCGGGTCGGTGGGGCGGGTCATGGTCCTCTGAACTGCGGTGATCGGTCCTTGTTCGTGCGCGAATTCTCCCGGGCGTCGATCCCCCATCTCTTTCTCCCTCCCTGGCCCAGGCCATGGAAAGGACCGGTGTGCAATGCCCGAGGACCTGTACGGACTGGGTGAGGTTCCGCCTTTGGGGCACGTGCCCCGACGCATGCACGCCTTCACCATCCGCAGGGAGCGCTACGGCGAACCCCGCGACGCGTTCGCCCGCGAGGTCGTTCCGGTCCCCGAGCTGAAACCGGGGCACGTGTTGATCTACACGATGGCCGCCGGGATCAACTACAACAACATCTGGGCCGCCATGGGCCACCCGGCCGACGTCATCGCCGCCCGTGAGAAGGCGGGGGAGACCGAGGACTACCACGTCGGTGGTTCCGACGGCTCCGGCGTGGTCTGGGCCGTCGGCGAGGGCGTCACCAATGTGGAGGTCGGCGACCACGTCATCATCGCCCCCGGCCAATGGGACGAGACGGCCGACGACATCCGCATGGGAGGCGACCCCATCGCCTCCAGGAGCATGCGGGTCTGGGGCTACGAGAACAACCACGGATCCTTCGGCCAGTTCACCCTGGCCCGTGACGTCCAGCTGCACCGCAAACCCGCGTCCCTGCCCTGGGACGTCTCCGGGGGTTTCCTCGTCAGCGCCGCCACCGCCTACCGGCAGCTGTTCGGCTGGCCGCCCAACGTCGTGCGCCCCGGGGACCCCGTCCTCGTCTGGGGCGGCGCGGGCGGCCTGGGCTCCTCCGCCATCCAACTCGCCCGACAGGTCGGTGGCAGGCCCGTCGCCGTGGTCTCCACCGAGGAGAAGGCGAAGCTGTGCCGCGAACTGGGCGCGGTCGGCACCATCCTGCGCACAGAGTTCGATCACTGGGGTCGGGTCCCCGACGAGAGCGACACCCAGGCCTACGCGGAGTGGTTCCGCGGGGTGCGGGCCTTCGGCAAGCGCTTCTGGGCGGAGTTGGGGGAGCGGCGTTCACCCCGCATCGTGTTCGAGCACACCGGCGCCGACACCCTGCCCACGTCCCTGTACCTGTGCGACAACTCGGGCATGGTCGTCATCTGCGGGGCCACCTCCGGCTTCCAGGCCGACGTGGACCTGCGCTTCCTGTGGATGCGTCTCAAGCGCCTCCAGGGCTCCCACTTCGCTTCGCCGGCCCAGTGCCGCATGGTCATCGGCCTGGTCGAGAGCGGACAACTCGACCCATGTGTGTCCAAGGTGGTCGGGTTCGACGAGATCGGCGAGGCCCACCAGCTCCTACGTGAGAATCGGCAGCCGCCGGGCAACATGGTCGCGCTCGTCAACGCCGCCCCAGGTCAGGCCGATATCGACATCCCTTAGCACTCTTTCTGTGCTCCATGGCCCCGATACGGGCCGTGGGCGTCGTGATACTGATGACACCTGGCTAGAAACAGACAAAAGGTATATATGCCGCGTTCCGGGGGGTGGCGAGGGTGCTGGTTTCCGGGTGTTCTCGCACGTCATGTGGGTTCTGTTCGGGGCCCTTTAGGGGCTTCTTCGATTCTTCTGTCAAGCGGGGCGTCCTTTGTTAGTCTGACGAACCGAACGACGGTTCTCGGTGGAAGAACAGGAATTGTGTGGAACGCGGACACTTGTCCTCCGGATCGGGCGCGCGTCGCCGGGTCCGGTGACAGGCCCGACCACATCTCCGCTCGGCCCCGGAAACCGTCGAGGCGTTCCCCCGGCGATCGGGAAGCCTGGCCCGCCAGGGAACCGATCGAAGGCCCCGAAGTTTCATCCTCCCTGGTCGGGGCGGTGGTGCGGGGCCACCGCCGAGCCGCCCACCTGATTCGAGGAGACGAGATTGTGGCACAGGCGCAGTCACCGCAGGAACGCGATGACGACTCCCTGGCCAAGATGATGTCGACGGAGGGTGGGCGTGGAGCCAGGCGTGAAGGACGGTTCCGCCGGGCCATCTCCCGGATGGTCAAGTCCCAGGAACCCCCGTCACCGGAGACCGAGCTAGGAAATCCCGTGCATCAGCCCGTGCATCCGCACTCGCAAGAACCCGACGACCGCTCGTCGGGCGGCGAGGCCACACCCGCGACGGAGCCCCCCACCGGACCCTTCTCCGCGTCCGCCGAGAACGGTTACCGTCCCGCTTCCAGGGTGAGCGTCCCCAACCCCTATACGACCAGGAACGTCGAGGTCGACGACGTCGACACCGGCGCGACCCCGGTCGGTCAGTGGCGCGGCGTCGGGCTCGACGAGCCCGAACCCCGCAGCCAGAACATTCCCGCCACCACGGACACCATGACCGACACCCCCACCCCGTCAGAGAACACAGAGCGGCCTCAGGCCCCTGTGTCCCCACCCACCCCCGAGGCCGACCACCGGCCCGCGCCGGGGCAGCACGCGGTCTCCGAGCCGCGCAGGGCCGAGGTGCGCGGCGCGGAGCCACCGCGCCCGGAAGCGCCACAGGAGGCCCCGTGGCCGCCGGCCGAGCCCTCGGCGTCGCAAGGCCGGTGGGCGCCCGCGCAGGAGGAGCAGCGGCCGCCGCGGTACGCGCAGGGTCCGCAGACGCCCTACGAATCGCAGCGTCCCTCCACCCATGACCAGGGCCCGGAACACGGTTGGGAGCGGGGTCCGGTCGGTCAGGACCCCTACGCCCCGCAGGGACACCAGGGGACCGCTGCCCCGTACGACTACCGCGCGCCCAGGGGTTACGCGGAGGGACAGGGGCACCCCGGGCCGTACGGCCACCAGGGACCGCCCGCGCCCCCCGGCCCCCAGGGGTACCCCGAGTACGGCTACCGAGGCGGGTACGAGCCGAACTCGTACTACTACCAGCGGCCGCACCATGAGGGTCACCCCACCGCCCCGCCCGCCGGGTACCCGCGGGCCGACTACCCGCCGCGGCCGCCGGCGCCGCAGCCCGCGCCGCACTACCAGGCCTACGCGCAGCCGCTGCCGTACCAGAACGCCTACCCGCTGCCCTATCAGCCGCCCGGCTACGTCCTGCCGGGACAGCCGATGGTCTACCCGGGCCAGTTCGCTCCCTACGGTCAGATCAACCCCTACGGTCAGCCCGTCCAGCACGTCATCGTGCTCGCCGCCGGGCAGCAGCCGCAGGTGATCACCGCAGAGTCGGCCGCCACGCTCTTCGCCGAGCGCGCCGAACCGTCCCTCTCCCCGGAGGTGCGCCAGGACAAGGCGCTCACCCGTGCGGAGGAGGAAACGGGCGAGGAGGCGAGCCCGGAGCGGGATCGGCCCAGAGCCGAGGCCCCGGTGGAGCAGGAGGCGCAGACCGAGGCCCCCGAGCCCGAAGACGGCGCCGTCCGGGACGAGGAGGCCACCGCCAAGGCGGAGGTGACCGAGGCCGTCTCCGAGGCCCCTCGCGACTCCAGGGACGACCTCCTCAACGAGGCGCTCGCCGGACTGGCCATGCGCGACCTCTCCCTGGTCGACGCGCTGCTGGAGATGGTCGAGGAACTGGAGACCAGTGCCCAGGACCCCGACCTGCTCGACAAGCTCTTCCAGATCGACAACTTCGCGACCCGTATGCGGCGTAACGGAGAGAACTTCCTGGTGCTGACCGGGCACGACGGTGGCGAGTCCGACGCTCACGACGAGATCGTCCCGCTGCTGGACGTGGCCCGTGCCGCGACCTCGGAGATCAAGGACTACCCCAGGGTCACCCTCGGCAAGATCCCCCAGGCCTCCATCACCGGTCTGGCCGCCGACGACATCAGCCACCTCCTCGCGGAGCTGCTGGACAACGCCACGGCGAACTCGCCCGAGCACTCACAGGTGGTGATCAGCGCCCAGGAGTTGGACGACGGGCGCCTGATGATCGTCGTCGAGGACGAGGGCGTGGGCATCCCCGAGTCCCAGCTGGCCGAGCTCAACAACCGGCTGGAGGGCGAACCGGTCCTCGACGACGAGGTGCCCCGGCACATGGGCCTGTACGTGGCCAGCCGCATCGCCCGCAAGCACGGTCTGGAGGCCCGCCTGGAGCCTCGTTCGTTCCGTGGTGTCAGCGCCTACACGATCATTCCGAAGGGTCTTCTGCGGATCGCCACCCCCCGGATTCCCGGGCAGGCCCGAACCTCGACGACCCCGAGCGCGAGCGCCTCCGTGACACCGATCGGATCGACCGGCAACGGCAAGACCAACGGCACCAGCGGCTCCAACGGAGCTCCCAAGCCGCCCACCGGCGGGAACTCCACCGTCACGTCGGCCGGTCTGCCCCGGCGCAGCGCCACCCCGCACGGTTCGCCGCTGCGGATGATGCCGCACCCCGGAGCGCTTTCGGACAACCCGCCGCCCGCGCCCAAGGGCCGGGAGGACACCCCGCCCAAGCTCACCGGTGAGGCCCGGGCGGAGCAGATCCGCGACGAGATCGGCGACTTCCTCGACGGGGAACGCGCCGCCCTCGAAGGCGAGGATCTCGAGGGCGACCAGGAATGACGATCGACAGGGCGACCCGCGCCGCACGGCGCGGTTCCGCCGTCTCCCAGACCCCAAGCGAATCAAGAAACTCGGCCGAGGCAGGTAGAGCACAAGCATGACTGAATCCACGAACGACAGCGTTGAGAACTTCTCGTGGCTCATCGACCGGTTCGTCCGGGACGTGCGCGGTGTCGAACACGCCGTGGTGGTCTCCTCCGACGGCCTGGTGCTGACCCACTCCAGCGACTTCCCCGAAGAGCACGCGGAACAGCTCGCGGCGATCTCCAGCGGCCTGCACAGCCTGGCGGTCGGTGGAGCCGGTCTGTTCCAGCGGGGTGAGTGCGAGCAGTTGCTCGTCCGCTTCAACCACGGCCACCTCTTCATCATGGCCATCAGTGACGGTTCCTGCATGGCGGTGCTGACCGCACCCGGTACGGAGCTGAAGATCGTCGGTTTCCAGATGGCCAAGCTCGTGGACAACGTCGCCCACGTGCTCACGCCGCAGTTGCGTTCGCAGCTGCGCGAAGTCATCCAGAACTGACGACGGCGTGTTCCGTAACGGTTCGGCAGGAATGAGGTTGCCTCGGCTATGAGCTTCCGAAGGCGAAGGAGTAACCGTGTCCGCCCGTTCACCTTCACGGGTGGGCGTACCCGGTCACGGCATCCGCTGATGGTGCAGACCCTGGTCTCGACGTCCGAGCCCGGGCAGGACCCTCCTGGCACCCTCATGCCGGAGTCGATCAACATCCACAAGCTGTGCAGGGAGACACGGTCTCTCGCCGAGGTCTCGGCCGAGCTGAACATCCCTCTGGGTGTCACGCAGGTACTGGTCAGTGACCTGGCTGAGCAGGACCTGGTGTACATCCACCCGACCATCACCGGCAGCAGTCCATCGGAAAACCAGGTTCTGGAGAGGGCTCTTCGTGGTCTCGAACGACTTTTCCAGTGACAACAGGTCGAATCGCAAGAAGATGTCGAGCAAGATCGTCATCGCCGGTGGCTTCGGCGCCGGCAAGACGACCTTGGTGCGCTCGGTGTCGGAGATTCCACCGGTCACGACCGAAGCGATCATGACCGAGGCCAGCGTCGGACACGACGACACCTCGGTCACACCGGACAAGACGACCACCACCGTCGCGATGGACTTCGGTCGCATCACCATCGACGACGAGCTGGTCATGTACATGTTCGGTACACCGGGTCAGGCCCGGTTCTGGTTCATGTGGGACGATCTCGTCCGCGGCGCCGTCGGTGCCGTGGTCGTGGTCGACTGCCGAAGGCTCGCGGACTCCTTCGACGCCGTCGACTACTTCGAGACGAACAAGCGCATCCCCTACATCGTGGCGCTCAACAAGTTCGAGGGCCGCCTCGACTACACCTCGGAGCAGGTCCGCGAGGCCCTGGAGGTCAGCCCGGAGGTGCCCATCATCGACTTCGACGCCCGACACCGGATGTCCGGTGGCGACGTACTCAAGACCCTGTTGAGGTACGCGCTGGAGCACAATCGAACGAGCGAGCCCGTCGCCTGACGGGTGGGGGCCGCTCGGACTCGTGGTCGACCCTCCCCACAGCCCCGTAGATTCCCAGGAAAGTTAGCGACACAATGCGCAAGATCCTTATCGTCGGCGCCGGCCACGCCGGCCTGCACTTGGCCCACGGTCTCTTGACCCATGGCTACGACGTCACGGTGATCACGGGGCAGTCCTCGACGGAGATCCGGACGGGACGGCCGTCCGTCACGCAGTTCACCTTCCCCACCGCTCTGGACTACGAGCGCCAGTACGAACTGGATCTGTGGAGTGCCCTCAGCCCTCAGATCCGACAGCAGCGAATCCACCTCTACCCCGGGGCCGACCGTTCGCTCCTCTCCCTCAAGGGCCGGACGGGCAAGGCCAACGACTACATGGTGGCGGTGGACCGCCGCGTCAAGATGGCCGACTGGCTGGAGTTCTTCGAGGACCGTGGGGGCAAGGTGGTCATCCACGGCGTCACGGTCACCGACCTCGACTACTTCTCCAGGATGTTCGACCTGATCATCGTCGCCGTCGGCCACGGGGAACTCGGTCAGCTCTTCGACTACGACGAGAGCCGGTTCACCGGAGCCAGGCCTCGTTCCATCGCACAGGCGCAGATCTACGATGTCTGGCCGAGTAGTGAGGACGACGACAACGTCGGTTGGGCCTGCTCTGCCCGGGAGGCCGGGAACACCATCTTCATCCCCATGCTGAGCCAGGAGGGCCCCTGCCACAACCTCCTCATGGTGGACAAACGCGGCGGCCCCATGGACGCCTGGCCCGACCGGCCGGGGCCACAGGAACAGTTGCGTCGTATGAAGGATCTGCTTCGTCAGTACTCCCCTGAGTACTACGAGCGGGTCAGGGACGCGGAGCTCGTCGACGGTGGCCGCAGCACCCTGATCGAGGACCTGACCCCACAGGTGCGCAACCCGGTCGGCACTCTGCCATCCGGAGGAAAGGTCCTGGGTATGGCGGATGTCGTCGTCACCATGGACCCCTACGTGGGGCAGAGCTGGAACAATTCCACGCGATGCGCGAAGGCTTACCTTGAGGCCATCATGGAACACGGTGACCGCCGGTTCGATGAGGAGTTCCTGGTGGCGGCCTTCGACAGGTTCTGGGAATTCGGTCTGCACAACCAGATGTGGTCTGAGATGAATTCCACCATGTGGGATGAGGGTGACCTCCCCTCCCACTTCTATGAGCTGGTCGAGACGGCTTCGGTGCACACAGAGGTGGCCGACCGGTGGATTCAGGGATGGGATTATCCGCCTGACTACGCCACTTGGCTCCTGGACCCGGAGGAGGCCATGAAGTACGTCGCCGAGGTTCGGGCGCGCGGCGGGGTGTGACCAGAACCGAGTGCGCCTCGTAGTGCCCGATGTCCATGGACATCGGGC